>BQJN01000124.1 GCA_021604725.1 Lysobacteraceae bacterium
CTTCCAACGCTCGAGCCTCATCAAGCAGTGCACGCATAAATGTATGCATGTTGGCTTGATCGGTTTCAGTGCGTACGTCCTGGTCACCCATCAATCTACCCCTTGGAATAAATCTACTGTGCGTTGAAAAGGCATTCTACACGACCCCAATGCCATCAAACGCCAATGTTCGCGCCTGTTACCACAAGCGGTACTGCCAGGTGAGCAGCGCAGTGAGGCAAACCCACATGATGAGCGTCATCGGCACGCCGACCCGGATGAAGTCATTGAACTTGTAACCGCCGGCATTCATCACCAGCAGATTGGTCTGGTAGGCCATTGGCGTGGCGTAGCTCATGTTTGCTCCAAAGATCACCGCCAAAACAAACGGCTCTACCGGCAAGCCCAATCGTTGGGCGATCGATATGGCAATCGGCGTACCAATTACCGCGGCGGCGTTGTTGGACACAACATTGGTCATCAGAGTCATCAATAGAATCAGGCCAGCCAACACGAATGCTGGAGCAAAGCCCGAAGTGAGATAGACAAACACTTGAGCCATATAGTCGGCACCGCCGGTGCGCATCAGTGCATCACCCAGCGCCAGGCTGGCAACCACGATCATGATCACCTGAACACTTAAGCCACGAGAGGCATCCCGCCAGCTTAACGTGCCAGTGAGAATTAGCGCCACCACGCCAAGCATGGCGCTTAGCGCAATAGGCAGCAGGCCGGTAGCGGCCATGGCGACCACCAGTGACAGCACCAGCAATGCCAGCGGCGCTCGGCTGGTGTGTGGCAGTTCGGCCGTGCCATCGAGGACCAGTAGATCACCCGATTGTTTCACCGCTTCGATTGCCACCTCTGAACCTTGAACCAGCAGGACATCTCCTGCGCGTAGCGTGCGCTGCTCCAATCCCGGACTTCTGGCTCGCTCAACCTGCCCTGCGTGATGCACAGCGAGCAAGGTCAGGCGGTACTTCGAACGAAGTCTTGCCTCGCCTACTCTTACGCCGTTTAGAGCCGAGCCCATCATGACGACCACTTCCGCCATTTTCTGTTCGCCGGCAGTGATCGGCTGGTCATCTTCCAGGCGCTTCTCGCCGGAGAACAACCTCGCTTTCAGCGCGTGTTGGTAGTCTCTGAGCTGATCGGGCGTATCGGTGACAGACAAGCGATCGCCGGCTTGCAAGATGACATCTGGCAAAGTGGTAATAAACAGGTTCTCACCACGTTGAATGCGTTGAACTCGCATTCCTTCGGTACGGCCAATGGCTGCAGCAAGTGTTTCCCCAACTACAGGGCTTGATGAGGGGATTTCCAACTGCGCGGTGAAAATGCGAGAACCTGTGTCCTGTAATGGCGGTTGGCGATCTGGAAGCAATCGCGGTGCGATCAACCACAGATACAAAATAGCAACCACGCCCGCTACAGCAACCACCGGCATGAAATCGAACATGCCGAACGGCTCAACACCGATGTCGGCCGCCACAGACACCACTAAAAGATTGGTTGATGTACCGATAGTCGTACTGGTACCACCGATCAAGGTCGCCAAACCAATAGGCAACAGCGTCCCAGCCACCGGCTGGCCCGTGCGCACGCCAACGTTCATCAAAATGGGCAGCATCAACACTACAATCGGTGTGTTGTTGACGAACGCACTCAAGGCCGCGCCGATAAACAGCGTTGCCAAAAATGACAGGGTTGGGTTTAGACGCCACAGACGCGCCAACCAACGACCGACCGGTTCCAAAGCACCGGTACGGACCAGTGCTTGTCCGATGATCATCAGCGCACATACTGCAATCAAGGCTGGATGGCTGAACCCTCGGAAGAAATCCAGGGGATTGAGCATCTGCCCACCTACGTCATAGGGAAACTGCTGAAAACCCAGGGCCATCAGGCAAAGGACGAACAGGCTCGACGTTTCCAGGGGGATACGATCCCTGGTAAATAGGAACAACGCCAATCCGGTTAGCAGCAGTACCGACAAAGCGTGCGCATTGGGAATGTCAGGGAAGCTCATTGCTCAGCCAGATTCGCGAATCCCTACCAGCTCGGGTAGAGGCCCATGGATTACGATGCAGCTGCCACGCCCACAGCTGACAGCTCATTGCTCCAGACTTTCGCTCTGCATAACCAGTTCGGTCGGCCCGTGGCGAAGCAGAAATTTCCGGGCCATTGAGAACCCAACACACCCCTTGTGAAGATTTGGCGCCAGGTGCTCGCCATCTGTCGTCTTGGTATCCCATGTCACCTCGCCCCCGTCGCCAATTCGATAGGTCGCCGAAGGAATCCGGCCATCGGGCATGGCACCGGCCAACATCAGTAGCGGCGCTTCCGTCGAAGAATGTTTTGACAACCATCGCGTCAGATCATCGCGTATAGGTGTCGCAATATGCAATAGCAAGTCCCATGCGAGAATCGCATCAAAGCTGCGCTGACAAAACAATCCAGACAAGCGCCCAATCAATTGTTCGCTGGAATCAAGTTCCGGGGACTCCGCGGTCAGCCCGGCCGTCGATACCTGCAGCCCGTGCTGGATCAGGAACTCAAAGTTGGACGGATTGATCGGTTTGAGATCCAGCACTCTCACATTTGAGCGGCCATTTTGCTTCACACGATCCAGCCAAAATGCCAGGCCTTGCGAATGATAGCGCTCCAGATGCCGACGCTCGGTCGCCCTGGCGACCGCTTCGGACTGGTCTTCCCAATTGGCCTGGTTGCGGCGGCGCCCCGGGTAACTACTTGATAGCAGGTTTGCCAGCATGACCGTCTTCGCTCTGCTTGGGCTGGGTGCGGACTGCCGGTGTATTCTCTTGCATGTCGATATTGCCGCGGAACCTGGCCCCCTCTTCGAGGCTAAGCCGAGGCGTGAACAGGTTTCCGGTCACATCACCATTGGCACCGACCTGAATGCGGTCTTCGGCACGAAGATCCCCTTCCACGCGGCCTTGAATAATCAACGTTGCGGCATGCACTTTGGCTTTGACAACGCCACTTTGGCCTACCGTTACGGTATTTTGCGGAAGGTTCACAGTGCCACTAACTTCGCCGCGGATGAGTAAATCCTGACGACCGGAGAAATCGCCGTCGATACAAATACCCTCCGCAATTACCGCAGCACCATCTGTCCCACGCGGCGGTGGGGGCGGCGCCGTTGCCGCGGCGTCGCTCGAGTTATCATTTTTTTTCCACATCGCCGGCACGCTCCAATTTCTTATGCAGTATGAGTTAGTTTCAAAGCCGTCGTTCACGCATCAAGTGAACGGCTTGCAAGCAAGACTTGCGCCAGAGATTGCAACAGGTGCTGACCTTGCTTGGTCAGGCAGCCTGTGGTCAAATCCACATAGGCTCACTTTAACATCAATAATGGTTTGTTTCATAACCGTTTTTTGCTCGACTTGAGGGACTCAAAGACCGTGGAAAAGCCCTGGTACAACCAATATCCGGCGGAGACGCCACACCAGATCGACATGTCCAGCTGCGCATCCGTGGTTGAACTGTTCACACAAGCGACCAGCGAATACGCCAACCTTCCCGCGTTTGAGAATTTCGGCACCCAGATTACATTTCAGGAACTGAACGACTTGAGCGCGAGTTTTGCACGGTATTTGCAAAACACGATTGGTTTGAAAAAGGGTGAACGCGTCGCAGTGATGATGCCCAACTTGCTGCAATATCCGATTGCAATATTCGGCATCCTGCGAGCTGGCGGTGTAGTCGTGAACACCAACCCGATGTACACCCCACGTGAGCTAAAACATCAACTTACCGACTCAGGGGCCCGGGCTATTGTCGTACTCGACAAGTTCGCCAATGTCGTCGAGCAGGTCATTGATGACGTCCCGTGCGAGCATGTCTTAACCACCCGCGTCGGCGACATGCTGGGACTGAAAGGCACGCTGATCAACTTCGTACTCAAGTATGTCCGCAAGGATATTCCAGCCTACGAGCTGCCGATGGCGAAACCGTTCAAGTCAACTTTGCAGGAAAGTTCTGGCCAGCTTGAAACGCCAGACCTGAATCACGACGACCTGGCATTTTTGCAATACACCGGCGGCACCACCGGAGTGGCGAAAGGGGCCATGCTTACACACGGCAACCTGGTCGCCAACATGTTGCAGTCAGGCCTGTGGATCAATGACGTACTGGAGCCCGGCAAGGAAGTCGTCATTACCGCCCTGCCGCTCTATCACATCTTCGCGCTAACGGCGAACTGCCTGGTATTCATGCGCATCGGTGCATGCAATTATCTTATCACCGATCCGCGTGACATGAAGAACTTTGTAAAGGAGCTCAGCACCCACCGCTTCACCGCCATTACCGGCGTCAACACGTTGTTTAACGGCTTGTTGAATACCGAGGGCTTTGACCAGATCGACTTCTCGTCATTGAAAGTCACTTTGGGTGGAGGCATGGCGGTACAACGCGCAGTGGCAGAACGTTGGAAGCAGGTCACCGGAGTGACCCTGGCTGAAGCCTATGGTCTGACCGAAACCTCACCGGCAGTCTGCATAAATCCACCGGACCTTGAGGAGTACAACGGCAGCATCGGCTTGCCGATTCCGTCCACCGAGGTTTGTGTCCAGGATGGTGACGGCAAGCAACTGCCCACCGGCGAAGTTGGTGAACTGTGCGTGCGTGGCCCGCAGGTAATGAGAGGCTATTGGCAACGTCCCGAGGAAACGGCCAAAGTGATGACCAGCGATGGTTGGCTGAAAACAGGTGACATGGCCAAGATGGACGAAAACGGCTACTTCTACATAGTCGATCGCAAGAAGGACATGATTCTGGTATCTGGTTTCAATGTGTACCCGAATGAAATTGAAGACGTCGCGGTGGGCCACGAGGGGGTACTGGAAGCTGCTGCCATCGGCCAGCCCGACGAGCGATGTGGCGAGGTCGTTCGCCTGTTTATCGTCAAGAAGGATCCAAACCTGACAAAAGAAGATGTCGCCGCTTGGTGCAAGGAAAACCTTACCGGCTACAAGCGCCCCAAGATCATCGAGTTTCGAGACGAGTTGCCAAAAACCAATGTCGGCAAGATATTGCGCCGAGAACTCCGCGATAGTTAAAGGCACAAGTGCATGTCCGAGCTCAAATTTTCACTAAAAAGAAAAAGCAGAATAGGAGAACGACACGCCAGAAAGCTCACCAGTTGCGCGGTGGTGATCACGCGTGCGGGGCGTCTTTGGCAGTCTGTTCTTGTAGACATTTCAGCGACCGGCATGAGTATTGAAACGCCCCTGGACTGGTCAGCCAGACTAAAGCAGACCTTTCGGCTTGAAATCGTCACCTCTCCCGGCAACATCATTCAGCTGGAAGCCAAACTGGTGCGCGACGGCGACGGCACGCTGGCGTTTGATTTCAGCCGGATTCCAGAGGACATGGAAGTGCCGCTGTGGGAGTTTTTGGGGAAGTATGCAGATCAGAAGGAGCACCTCTACTGAGGGTGCCCCTGAGACGGCCTGAGGCGGCACGATACGTCGTCATGAACATTCGAAAAATGCTCACGTACGTGTGTACGCTGCGCGGCCGGCTCGAAAAGTCCACTCCGATTTGGAGTTCTCGGTTTCTGAGGTGGCCAAGGCTGTTCGATCCAACATTCGAGCATAGCCCAGCTATGGTTGGATGTTGGATCGGACAGGATTGGACGCCTCAGTTGGCGAGAAACCTAAGCGGGGTGGGCTTTTCGGGCCTGGACAACCTTTCCTTGTCTCACACCACCTCCGACCGCCTCAGAGGCAAACTACGTTTTGTTGAATGGTGAAAGTCTTTGGGATGGCATCGGTGGCCATCCTGTTTGACTAATTTGACCCGAACCGGCGCGAATACTTCGTCATGAACGTCTGAAAAATGCTCACGTACGAGTGTACGCTGCGCGACGGCTCGAAAAGTCCACTCCGATTTGGAGTTCTCGCTTTTGAAAGGTGCTGGCAAGGCTGTTTGATCGGGCATTCGAGCATAGCCCAGCTATGGTTGGATGTGATCGAGCAGGATGGTCGCCTCAGTTGGCGAGAAACCGAAGCGGTGTGGCCTTCTCGGGCCCATCAACCTTTCCTTGTCTCAAACCACCCCCGACCGCCTCAGAGGCAAACTACGTTGTTTGGGGTAAATGCGGTCGCGTTTGAAGGCATCTTTGGCCATCTTCTCGTCCTTTATATGCAGGAAAAGGGGTTTGCTGTAGCGGTGGGTGAGCGAGTAAGTGCCACGCCGGACCGTACGCACGAACAAGCCCCTTCTCCCAGTGAGCCTCGCGAACGACCCGGGAGAAGGTGGCTGCACGTCAGGTAGCAGACGGATGAGGGGCTCAATCTGGTCGTGGCCCAAAACGAAGGCTATAAGCAGCGGGCACCCCTCAATCGGCTTGCTCCGCACGGCCACCTTCCTGATGGCTCAATCCTTCGCTGGTGGCTTTTGCGCTTTGACTAGCCTTCCACGACTCGCAGCGTCTTCGCCAAAGCGGGTGCGGATTTGGTCCGCCAGGCGGTCAATGTCAGTTTTTTGCGGGGCCAGCAAGTCCGATTCTTCTGTTCCCACATCGATCAAGCCGCCGCTTCCAACGCCCAATAATCGGACCGGACAGTGGTCCTGATCCTGCCACCAGCGATCGAACAGGTCGCGGGCGACCTCGAAAATGACATCGGTTCGATCAGCGGCTGGCTTTACGCTTTTTTGGCGCGTGAAGGTCTTGAAGTCAGACCGCCGCAATTTGACAGTGACGGTTCCGGCGAGCAGTTTGGCCTTGCGCAGCCGCGTCGCCGTTCGGTCGGCCAGTGAGAACAAGGTGTCGTGCAGGTGAGCTCGGTCGGTTGAGTCCTGGTCAAAGGTCACCTCAGCACTGATAGATTTGTCGCCACGCACACGCTCGACTTCGCGACTATCAATGCCATTTGCCAATGCGAGGAAGTGATTGGCCTGTTTGCCCAACAACTGAGTCAATCGCGGCAATGGCGTTTCTCTCAATCGCTGCACCGTATCTATTCCCGCGCGTTCGAGTTTGCCCCCGGTGACTTTACCCAATCCCCAAATGCGACGGACGGGCAATGGATCGAGAAATGCCTGGACGCCCTGCTCCGAGACTTCAAACAGGCCATCCGGCTTGC
Organism: Lysobacteraceae bacterium; assembly: GCA_021604725.1. Classification (GTDB taxonomy): domain Bacteria; phylum Pseudomonadota; class Gammaproteobacteria; order Xanthomonadales; family BQJN01; genus BQJN01. The sequence goes on from BQJN01000124.1 coordinate 7,092, forward strand.
CGTGGTCCGATGCCAACTTGGCGATAAATTTATTTGGGCCAATGCCCACCGATGCGGTCAACCCAAGGTCTGCTTTGATGGTCGCCCTCAGTTCAATAGCCAGCTCGCGCGCCGTAGCCAGCAAGCGATTTCCGGTAACATCCAGAAACGCTTCATCAAGCGACAAGCCTTCGACATCCGGCGTCACCGCACGGAAGCGGTCGAACACCTGAGCAGACACCGACTGATAGACCTGCATGCGTGGCGGCACAATGATCAGATGCGGGCATTTCTGCAGCGCCGTTCGGACCGGCATCGCCGAATACACGCCGAACTGTCTCACTTCATAGCTGGCTGCGGCCACCACACCACGCGGTCCCGAGCCACCAACGATGATCGGCTTGCCTCTGAGCTCTGGGTGATCGCGCTGTTCGACCGATGCAAAAAAGGCGTCCATGTCGACGTGCATGATTCTGCGACAGTTGGCATCGGATGCCTGCATTGGCGATCAGCTCACTCGCAGGTGTTCCAACCCGGCACGCGGATTGATCGCCGCCTGATAGAACAGCAAATTGCGTATGGGGTTGACCAGGGACATCGGTAGCCATGGCACACCAAAAGTATGTGAGGTCAAATGGAAGCTGATCGAGGCCATCTCCCTGCGCCGTTGTCCACGCGATTGAACCAGGTCGATGCGCTGACATTTGGCCTGTTCGAAGTAAACGTAGCTGGTTCCGATAAAGCCGCTACGGACACCAACATGCTGCCGATCGATCGCCAGTCCATAGCGTTTGCGGCGCTGCAAAAGAGCTGGAATGATGCAAACGCCAATCAGCAGCGCCATCATGCTGATCGGCCACAGGCCAACAGCCATGGTCGCGAGCGCTGCTGCCGCCATTGGCGGTAATACGAAATACATCCAAATCCGTACCACAAACAACGGGTGTGGTTTGGTGTACCGCATGTCCTGCGGCTCAAGCCCTGGTTGCAATATCTGGCATAGCTCCATGGCTTGCTGCAGGGTAATGGCGGGTACGACGAACTGAGGAACGCCCAACATGCCTTGCAGCTGTTGCGCTTCATTGGAACCTGCTGAGGTGAGTCGGACCACCAGCTTGACCCGCCCAAACAGGCGAGACAGTGCGTTTTGATGGACCTCAACTGCTTGCACGCGCCGCAATTGAAGGCTTTGCTGGCGACTATTGACCAGACCTGCACGGCTGACAAAACGATCGCCTTCCTGGCGCAGCGTGTACCCATCGTAAGTGAACAAGGCACGCAACACCGAGAACAGGCCGAGAAACGCCATCGCCAGCAAAATCAAACCGAGGGCGATAAAAATGTCCGCTACCAACCCCAGCTTCAGGGCCCCCTGTAACGCGTTCAACACCCACGAAAAATTGTCCTCAACGAAGTCGGAAAAGTCATCCCAGTCTATGTACTGTGATACAAAACCGACGGCGATGGCCACCCAGACCATATTCAATTGGCTCAAACCGTAGCGAACAAGGTCCTTGCGGCCTACAGCCACCAGTATTGCACCGGAGTCACCGTGTTTTACAGCTTCGGATACATCTGCCGACTGCTCAGTCTCGTCTTCCGCATTCATCGCCGCAGGGTGCTCGTCGCCGTAAGCGATGACCTGAGCGCGGAACGCCTCGGCAAAATCTTCTGAGATACCGGGCAAAGTAGTTTCTTTGCCAGCGCTGCCGGCCGTATCTACGCCTACAACCACAGCGCCGGCCCAGCGCGTGTAAAACGGAATATTGATGCTGACCGTTTGAATCCGCGAAAAATCGATTGCCAGGTTTTCACGTGCAAAAACGCCACGGCGAACCAGCAAGCGATCAGCGTCGACCCGATATGCGAACCTCAAGAAACTGAGGATAGAAAACGCAATTGCAAACACCGCCAGCAGGATGCCAAGCCCAATTAACACCCAAAATCGTCCCCGCTCCATGCTGGCCATCAACGCAAACACCGGCAACAGACCCGGTAGTGCATTGTTCAACAGGACGCGCAAAAACCGCATCAAGTAAACCACCATGGCAATCGGTCGCAGCCGCTGCCAGCCGTCGGTCAACGGTTTAGCCTGCATCCGCTTCGCCCAGATCAACCAGGTCAGAGGCCTTCAACACTTTTCGCCGCAAGCTCATGGCATCGGCCCGATCAAGCCCCGGAATTTTCAGGTCAGCCTGCGCCCCGCCGGCGGTGAATAGCTTCAGCGTAGCCATTTTCATACGCCGTTCGATAATCCCTTGAGATATTTCCACGTGCTGAACGCGACTGAGCAAAACGAAGATGCTGCGTTGCCATATCAACCCTTTGCGCAGCGCAAAGTCATGTTCACGCAGCGCAATACGGTGCGCCTTGGCCATAGCACGCGCAATTGCCACGACTACGGTTGTCACTGCCGTGCCGATACCGGCCACCAGGCCCGCGACCAGTAAGGCCGGCCCCCAGCCCTTGATGGCGATCAATAGCACCAGGGATGGCAGCAAGTATATGGGAGCCATAATCGACAAAACCTGAAACACGACCAGGCGCGGATAGCGCGGGTCCATTAGCTGCCAGTCGATGGCCTCGGCCGCAGGCAACTGTCCAATATCCACTTGGCTGTTGGTAAAACTCACGTGCGCAAATGTCCCCGTTTACGGACGTTGAAATATAGCGCCTCTGCAAGGCGAACGCATGGGCCAAAGGAAATATGGAGAGTTCCTTCGCAGAGGGTGTTGCAATAGTCCGTCCTGGACTATCAACACTGCTACATTACCTGCGAGCTATTGACCGACCGGTCAGTTCATAGCACAATTGCTACTGACCGACCGGTCAGTTAGTTGGAACCAGCCATGAATCAGCCCGCAAGAAAACGTGACGCCGAGGCCACCCAGACTGCAATACTGGAAACCGCGCAAGCCCTTTTCGTTGAGTTTGGTATGGACGCCGTGTCCATGCGCAACATCGCACTGCAGTCAGGCGTCACCAAAAGCCTGATTCACCATCATTTCCAGACCAAAGAGCAGCTATGGTGCGCGGTCAAAGAGCGCATGTTTGCCGAATATGCGGAAATGCAAATGGCCATATTCGACAGCATGCCCGGCGGCCCAGACATGCTACGGCACACCATCAGAGTCTATTTCAACTTCGTCAGAGAACACCCCGAGATCGTTCGCCTGTGGTGCTGGACCTGCCTGGAGGGTGACGCACAAGCAGGCTTTGTTGAACGACAACTGATTCAACGCGGCGTAGCCAAACTTAGCGAAGCGCAGGAAAAAGGCCTGTTGCGTGCTGACGTCAACCCAATGTTGTTGATCGTGCAGCTGGTAGGAATGACCAATCAATGGTTCCTGGCCAGAGAGCGCTACCAGATGTGGGCCGAACCCAGCGGCGAACAACCCAACAATTGGGACGAACTGTTCCTGGCCCAGTTTGAGCGTCTGTTCATAGATGGCGTAAGCCCCAGCGACAATGAGACCTCGTCATGATCCAGCGCACATTTCTACTGATTGTCTTGCTTGTCGCCTTCACGATAACGACCTCTGGCTGCGACGCCACCGGCGAGGTGAGCAAAGCAAATCGCCCACATGCCATCAAGACCACGGTAATTTCGGACGAACCACAAACCAAGCGACTGGTCTTCGCCTCAGTAACACGCTCCACAGATCGTGCCGACCTGGGATTTCTGTCGCCTGGTGATCTGAGCTCACGACCTGTTGAGTTGGGACAACGTGTAGCAAAAGACCAAACGCTGGCGATCCTCGACAACCCTTCACTTAAGCCGGCCGTGCGTGCGGCTCAACAGAAAGTCTACGAATTGAAAGAGCGTGGCTCACAACTGGATCGAGATATCGCCCGCTACGAAGACTTGAGTGCCCGCCAGGCGACCTCGAAGGACCAACTGGAACAACTAAAATCGCAACGGGCGCAAACCCGTTCTGCGCTGGAAGCGGCCAAGGCCGACCTCGATGCAGCCAAGGCCATGCTCGAGAGGGCGACCATGAAGGCGCCATTTGCCGGCACCATCACCGCTATCCACGCTGAGCCCGGTGACTACATCAACCCCGGCCAGACCATCTTGTCGATCGCTGGTGACCATCTCGAAATCCCATTGCAAATTCCACCGCGGGTAGCACAACAGATGCCCATGGGTACCTCGTTCGAATTGCTGTTTCCGTTCAACCGCGAATTGTCGGCAACAGCTCGCGTTACCGAGTCGAGCCCAGCAAACGAGCATGGCGAACTGGTGAAGATGACATTGGAACTCGATGCCGGATCGCAAGCTATTTCGCAAGGACTCGCCGTCGATGTGCTGGTGCCGATTCAATTGCCGCCGACGCTGCTGGTAAGCGTTGATGCCGTATTCGATCCTGGCACCGGCAAGGCGCGAGTGTTTCGGGTCACTGACGATAGCCGCGTGCATACCGTTGCCGTCAAGGTACTTGGTTTGGTCGGCAGCAACATGCAAATCGCCAGCGACGAGCTGAGCGGTGGCGATCGTGTTGCCATGGGACGGCTCGGTCAGCTTCATGATGGCGTCCAGGTTGAGATCACACAGTGAATACCGTTGTCGAACTATTGCAGCGACGTCGGCTGGTGCTGGCGGTCGCCCTTCTCCTCGCCTTCGCCGGTATCGCCGCCTGGCAAACGATGGATCGCCAGGAAGACCCGTTCTTTCCCTACCGCAAAGCCCTGGTATTGGTCAGCTATCCAGGTGCCGATGCTCGCCAGGTTGAACAACGCGTCCTCGACCACCTGGAAGAAGAAATCGCCCAGATTGAGGACGTCAAGGAGATCGAAGGCGAAGCCGTTGCCGGATTGGCCCGCATTACGCTAACCCTGCACGAATCGATCTACGATACGCAAACAGCCTGGGATCGGGTCCGCATCGCGGCAAAGGACGCGCAAAGGCAGTTTCCGGCAGGCGTCGCTGACCCTATTGTCGATGATCGTCTGGTCGATACCATCAGCATCGTGCTGTCGGTCAGTGGCAGCGGAGACGTGCTGAAACTCAGGCAGGCCGCCCGCGAATTGCGACGCAGACTATTTGCGGTTGGCGATATCTCCAGAATCGAGTTCGTTGGTGATCCGGGGGAGCAGGTATCTGTTCTGTATGACGACGCTCGCGCCGTTCAGCTCAATCTGCCAGCCCATGAATTGGCACAGCAACTGGCATCCAGAAATCAACTCGGCGCAGGCGGC
>BQJN01000125.1 GCA_021604725.1 Lysobacteraceae bacterium
GCAGTTGTTGACGACAGAGATTGAAGCCATGGCTCGACATCCTGTCGAGTCGTTCATCGGAGTGGTGAGTCGCGCCCTGTCTAACGGGTCAATGTGTCGCCTGTTAGCACCCACGTCATTCCGGGCCTGACCCGGAATCCAGAATCAATGCCAGGGAAGCTGCGGACCGCAGCTTGTGGATTCCGGATCAAGTCCGGAATGACGAAATGGGGGGGCTGCGCCGGGCAGTTGTTGACGACAGAGATTGAAGCCATGGCTCGACATCCTGTCGAGTCGTTCATCGGAGTGGTGAGTCGCGCCCTGTCTGACAGGTCAATGTCTCACCTATCAGCACACACGTCATTCCGGGCCTGGACCCGGAATCCAGAATCAATGCCAGGGAAGCTGCGGACCGCAGAGTGTGGATTCCGGATCGAGTCCGGAATGACGAAAAGGGGGTAGGTCGCCTCTGACAGGGGCACTGTTTCGCCTCTTGCACCCACGTCATTCCGGGCCTGGACCCGGAATCCAGAGTCAATACCAGAGAAGCTGCGAACTGTAGCTGTCATTCCGGATCACGTCCTGAATGACAAAAGGGGGATGCCCCTCGCTGGGTAGTTGGTGAAGACAGAGAGTCAGGCCCCCTGGCGGCAAAAAACGCTTCGTTGTGCTATCGCCAATTCAGATTGTCGGTGTCTAGGGAGGAAACCACCTGGGCGACCCCATGCTCGAAAGGTGCCGTGGAATTCTGTAATTCGGAAATCGCATTATGGTCAAGTGTGTCGGTGCCGATGAGTCCAACCCATGCGTTTCTGCCGCTATTCTTGGCGGCGTACAGGGCGCGATCTGCGATGTTGATCAGTTGTTCGTAGTGACGCAAACGCTGTGCATTGGGTGCCAGTTCCATGGCCGCAAACCCAATAGAGCAGGTGCACCTTACGTGATGTTGCTCATTGACATCGAACTTTGTCTGTTCGAACGCTGTCTGCAATCGAGCCGCGATTGTTGCCGCTTTTGACGGGGATGTCGCTTGGATAATGGACAAAAACTCTTCACCACCCCATCTGACCAGAATATCCGCATCGTTCAGAGATTCACGAAGCACCTTGGCCACCTGGCTGAGTACGGCGTCACCGGCGGTGTGACCGTGTTGGTCATTGATCGCTTTGAAGTGATCAATGTCGATCAAGAAAATACCGACCTGGGCAGGCCCGGTCGCAGTCTGCTCATTGCATAGCTCTCGCTGCAGGTAGCGTCTATTGTGCAAACCGGTGAGCGGGTCGGTGATACTGGCGGTGCTGACCTGTTCCAACGCGGCCTGAAGTTCGACGTTTTTGGTCTTCAATGCACTGGTTTGTTCGGAGACCAGCCGTTGCAGGCTTCGTTCTCTGGCGTGCAACTGTCGCAATCTCAGCCGGTAACTGACGTACAACGTAGCGATGATCAACAAGCCAATCAAAAGGCGAAACCAGAGGGTCTGGTGCCAGGCTGGTTCCTTGTGAATATCAATGTAGATTTGTTGCGGGCTCCACTGCTTCAATCGATTGCTTCCCTTGATCATCAGTCTATAGCTTCCTGGATCAAGGTTGGTGTAAGTGGCATGTCGATTCGAGGCTGATGTTTCAGTCCAGTCCGGATCGTAGCCTCGCAGTCGGTAGGCGTACTTGACCTGGTCTGGTGCTGAGTAATCCAGCGCGGCAAACTCGACCGTAAAGCTCCTGGAGGTGGCAGGAATAAGCAACGGCTGGTCTGGACCCAGTGATCGCTCCTGGCCATCGAGCGTCACTTTGGATATCACCATTGGTGGCTCATAGCGCCATTGTTCAAATCGTTGCGGCTGAATCATCAATAGCCCTTGCGTCCCACCAAATACGATGGTGCCGTCGCTCAACTTTTCACTGGCTCCATCCCAGGGCGTGCCATAGTCAACCCCGTCAGCGGGGCTTAGCTCGCGTGCGCTGGCTTGATCGCTGGAAATCAGGTGTGTGGTGGTCCAAACCCTGCCCGAATCATCGGTAATATAGTCGCTGCCGAGGTCGCTGTTTCCGCCGGGAAATAGCGCTCTTACGCTCGAGGAAGGGTTCTCACTCTCTGGGTCGAGCAGGTATGGACCATGGGGCGTGCCTAACCACAGCATGCCATCCATGCCCATCATCAGACTGTTGACATGTTGATTGCCGACAGTCAGTTTGATCGGCTCGGCGACATTCGAGCCGTCAGCAACTCGAAAAAGCCCGCTATCAGTGCCGACCCAAAGCTCGTTTCGCGGTCCAAGTTCCAGCGCTACCACCGTTCCCGCAAAAAAATCCTCGCGGCCCAAGTCGGAGAAAATCGACTCGAGCTGTTGCGACCTGTTATTCCACCGACTCAAGCCACGATAGGTCCCGATCCACAGGTCATTGTTTGGAGCGGCCAACAGTCGCCTGACCTGGTCACTCATCAAGCCCTCGCTTTCGGTGAGTAGATCAAAGTCTTGTGTCGCTGGTCGATACCGCTGCAATCCGCTCTGCAGGGTCCCCACCCATATTGTCCCATCCGGGGACTGAGCCATCGCGTGGATGGCAGGGTCGGCCAACCCATCGACCGCATTGGGATCGAAGCGAAACCCGCCTGTACGCCGTCCACTGTGGGGGTCGAAAATATCAATACCATTGCCCTGAGTGCCAATCCAGATGGGACCGTCCTGCAGTTCCAGTACACTTAGTACATGTGGGTGACTCAATGTCTCCGGCTGGTCCAGAATCGACCGTAGGGTTCGAAAGGCGGCATTGCCTGGGTTGTGCAGATTCAACCCCGACCCCCAGGTTCCCACCCACAGTTGGCCCGACTCATCGACAAGCAGGGACCCAATATCGTCGTCGTTGATACTGCTGGGCAGCGCCGGGTGATGACGAACGACATCTTGTATACGAGCGGTCGTCGGGTCGACGCGGGTGAGGCCGCCGCCATTTGTGCCGACCCAAATGGCATCGTCGGCAGTTTGCGCCAGCGCGGTGACCCACGGGTGAGGGAGCTGATGAGCAAGCGTTGCGTTCGGACTTAGACGTTGCAGTTGCCCAGATTCACTGACTCGAATGGCCCCGTTCCGCGGGGTGCCGACCCAGAGTGCATTGTCTTTACTTTGCAGCAGGCGAAAAACGACGTGATTGGCCAATGACTCGGGATCGTTCGGGTCGCTGTGCCGGCGTTCAAAAGATGAGCCGCCCGGCATCAAATAGTTGAGGCCGTCATAGCTACCGACCCAAAGACCACCCACTGAGTCGATCAGTAGTGAGCGGATGTGATTATCATTGATGGTGCCGCTTGAACCGGGATCCGCCCGATGGTGAATGAAGCCAGCGGCACCGGGTTGGAAAAGGTCGAGACCATCGTTGGTCCCCAGCCAGACTCGCCCATTGGCTTCGCCGACAATGGCAGACACACGGTTATCTGCCAGACTGCCTGGGTCCTCCGGATCGTGACTGAAATTTCTAAACCGCTCAGTCACCGGGTCGAATATGGCAGCGCCGCTGGATCGAGTGCCAACCCAGATACGGCCATCAGGTGCCGCCCACAGTGAAGCGATGAAATTTCCGACCAGGGATTGCTCGTCTGCGCTATCGTGGGTAAAAAACTCGAACTGATAGCCGTCGTAACGCGCCAGACCGTGTTGTGTTCCAAGCCAGATCACGCCTGAACGGTCTTGTGTCAAAGCCGTGATGGCTCCCGACACCCTTTTTTCATCTTGCCCGATTGATTGGAAATGCAGCTCGCCAAGGTCATGAATATCGCCGTTGGCCAATAGCGGTAGCCCAATCAATAGGGCCAAAAGCCAGCTTCTGATGGCTTGACGGCCTCGGGCGGGGCAATGGTTACGTAAAGGTTTTCGCATTGTGGCGCTGGCGTCCGTCGTCTTTTTCGAGAGCTCGTTTGTATCAGCGCGACCATCGCGCGTCAGTCTGTAGGGTATCGCAGTTGGTCACGTTCTTGGACATTACCCCATCACTGTCTCAGATCAATTCTTTGCGGCTTTGAGCTTCCACCGAAATGGCGAAACCGTTAACCTTGCCGCATGCTGCATTTTCATCGACTAAAAATTGCCGAAGTTCGGCAGGAAACGGCAGACGCCGTGTGTGTCACTTTTGAGGTTCCGGAGGAACTTCAAGACGAGTTTCGGTTCGTTCAGGGCCAGCATTTGAACGTACGCCATGAGATCGGCGGTGAGGATGTTCGGCGCTCATATTCAATTTGCAGCCCGGTCTCCAACGGCTTGTTGCGGGTTGGTATCAAGCATGTTCCCGAGGGCCTGTTTTCATCCTGGGCCAATGGTCAGCTCAAAGCCGGCGATGAGCTGGAGGTGATGACACCCACGGGTAGTTTCTTCACCACCCTGGACCCTAGCCATGAAAAAACCTATGTGGCCTTTGTCGCCGGAAGCGGGATCACGCCGGTGTTATCGATTATCGGCACGACGCTGGAGACCGAGCCGAACAGTCAATTTATTTTGTTTTATGGCAACAAGTCGCGTTTGAGCATTATGTTCCTCGAGGAACTGGAAGACCTGAAAAATAGGTATTTGGGTCGATTCAGTCTGCATCACATCCTCAGTCGGGAGCCCCAGGACGCAGCGATCTACCATGGGCGCATTGACGGCGATCGAGCTTTGGACCTGTGTCGTGCGTTTGCGCCGGTGGATCAGGTCGATGAGTTTTTTGTATGCGGTCCTTCGTCGATGATCGATCAGGTCAACGGCATGTTGGTCACCGAGGGGGTTGCGTCGGAGCATATTCATTTCGAGCGCTTCGGTATTGCCAAGGAAAACCTGTTGAACGTAAGGCAGGCCAAGCCGAAGAAGACCAGTTCAGACGCCTGCAAGGTCACCGTTACGCTGGACGGCCATCAGCGCCGCTACGAAATGCCGATGAGTGGTGAGTCGGTGCTTGATGCCGGCGCCAGAGCTGGCCTTGATTTGCCGTTTTCATGCAAGGGCGGCGTGTGCGGAACCTGCCGAACCAAGGTGGTTAGCGGAGAGGTGGATGTGGCGGTAGATTATGCGCTGGAGCCATGGGAACGAGAGGCAGGCTTTGTGCTTGCCTGTCAGGCTACGCCTCTGACCGATGAGTTGGTTATCGACTACGACGAGGTGTGAGCCAGGGATCAGGGATCAGGGATCAGGGATCAGGGATCAGGGATCAGAGTTGGGAACTAGGCGCAGATCGAATGCGGGGATGGCATGCTGCCAGAAGCGCCGCACATCGTCCGCGACGATATATTTCTGGCCTAGTCGTGCCCACACTTCCTTTAGCGCCGGCATAGGGTTGCCTGGGTCGACCGGGTGATCTTGCAAGGATTTTGACAGTTTTTTCCCATCCGTACCGAGCACCAGAGGCAGATGCGCATAGCGAGGCGTGGCTAGCCCTAGCAGTCGTTGCAGATGGATCTGCCTTGGTGTCGAATCGATCAAGTCTGCACCGCGGACCACGTCGGTAATACCTTGCCTGGCATCATCAACGACCACGGCCAGCTGATAAGCGAATAGACCGTCGGCCCGCCTGAGTACGAATGCGCCGGGCCCTTGTCTGAGGTCCTGTTGATAGTTCCCCGCTACCCGGTCATCGAAAGATACTATCCCTTCCACTCGACAACGCACAGCACGTGCACGCTTGCCCGCGGGCAAGCCCGCTGAACATGTCCCAGGGTAAGGCTGCCCCGACGGTAGCTCGGCTCGCGTACACCCGCAATCAAACACCATTCCCTTTGCGGCCAGTTGATCGAGCGCCTGCTGGTATTCAGCGTCTCTATCGGACTGTCGCTCGACCTCACCATCCCAATTCATGCCAAAGGCTTTGAGCGTTGCCAGTTGCTCCCTGGCGACACCTGGGCGCGCACGTGTCTTGTCCACATCTTCGATCCGCACCCGCCACAAGCCGCCTTGCTGGCGCGCATCGACAAAACTTCCCACCGCCGCCAACAACGACCCTAGATGCAAAGGGCCGGTGGGTGAGGGTGCGAAGCGGCCGACGTATCGGCTCATGCCTTGGACTGTTCCTGCTCCAGCCACAACAACGTGGCACCACAGACCGCAGCGGGCATGACGACAAGGTTGATGATTGGGATAAGACTAAACAACGCTGTGGCACCACCGAAGCCCAAGGCCAGCGACCGATGGCCGCGCCACCAGGCGCGTTGGTCGGTAAAGCCCTTGTCGTATTCGCCCATCGGATAATCGCCATACTCCAATGCCATGATCCAGCAAGAAAGCAGGGGCCACAGCACCACAGCAGCGACATTGATGACGGGCAACAGGCTGATCAGAAAAACGGCCAGCGCCAGCACCAGGAAGTAGGCCCATTTACGAAGTTCACCGGTGACCGCGGCACCAATGCCGCCGATCAGCCCCAGGTTGCTGGTGGGTGGGCTTTGCCCGGTCTCAAGTCTGACTACGGCACGGGCTAGCTGAGCGTTGAACGGTGAGCCAATCAGGTTGGCTAGAAAGGTGAACGTATAAGCGCTCACCAGCAATACGATGATTGCAAAAAGCGGCCAAAGCAGCCAGGACAGCCAGTCCCAGCCGTCTGGAATCATGCGTGCCAACAAGTCATCGAAACTGTGGCCAGCCCAGCCAATGCCAATGATGAACAAGACGACGTTAATGATGATGGGAAGCAGGGTATAGCGCCGCAGGCCTTTGCGGAAAACCATGCGGTAGCCGCGTTGCAAGGCTTGGGTTCCGGTCGAGAACGACGAGATAGCTTGTGTCATGAGACTCCTTCGAGTGCGCTGCATGGGCCAAAGGCCATGCTTGAAGAATTAGCAGATAAGCGCCACTTTAGCAGTAGTTCCAATTGTGTTTACAGGTGTAAAAGTCATGCGCTTGCTACTTTTTTTCGGTACCAACATTGCCGTGCTGGTGGTCTTGAGCTTCGTTATGCGGGTGCTTGGGCTGGAGCAGTTGCTGGCGCAACAAGGCGTTGGCATGAATCTGACCGGCATGTTGATTTTTGCCGGCGTGATTGGCATGGCCGGTAGTTTTATCTCTTTGGCAATGTCGAAGATGATGGCCAAATGGTCGACCGGTGCCAAGGTGATTGAAAACCCCACCTCGCAAACCGAGCGATGGCTGGTCGACACGGTGGCACGTCAGGCCAAAGCGGCTGGTATTGGCATGCCAGACGTGGCGGTCTATGACGCACCAGAAATCAATGCCTTCGCCACCGGGATGAACAAAAATTCAGCGTTAGTGGCAGTGAGCACGGGACTGCTTCAGCAAATGTCAGCAGACGAGGCTGAGGCTGTATTGGGTCACGAGGTGGCACACGTCGCCAATGGCGACATGGTAACCATGGCATTGCTGCAGGGGGTGTTGAATACCTTTGTCATCTTCCTGTCGCGCGTGGTCGGCATGCTGGTCGATCGGCTGGTGTTCAAGACCGAGCGCGGCTACGGGCCCGGGTTTTGGGTTGTCAGCATCATTGCCCAGATCCTGTTTGGAATTCTGGCCAGCATGATCGCCATGTGGTTTTCGCGTCACCGCGAGTTCAGGGCCGATGAGGGTGGGGCGCGCCTGGCTGGCAAAGCCAAGATGATCGCTGCACTGCAGAAGCTGAAATCCAGCTATGGACAGAGCACCTTGCCTGAATCGGTGGAGGCCTTTGGTATCTCCGGCCGGCTGGGCTCAATGGGTAAATTGTTCTTGAGTCACCCGCCGCTGGACGAACGAATTGAGGCTTTGCGCAGTTATTCACCAACAAAGGTGAATTGATGACGGGACCGGGCCGCCTTTTTTTGCGACAATCGGTGGTTTCGCAGCAACGATCCAGCACATGAGCTATCAAGCACTGGCCCGCAAGTGGCGGCCCGGAAATTTTGAAGAACTGGTTGGCCAGGACCATGTTCGCCGCGCACTGGTCAACGGCATCGAAAACGATCGGCTGCACCATGCGTTTCTGTTTACCGGAACGCGTGGTGTCGGCAAAACCACGATTGCTCGTATTTTGGCCCGGTGCATTAATTGCGAAAGCGGCATGACCACCCAGCCGTGCGGCACCTGCAATGCCTGTGTCGAGATTGATGAAGGCCGAATGGTGGACTTGATCGAAGTCGACGCTGCATCGCGAACCGGGATTGACGACACGCGAGAGCTGCTGGACAACGTGCAGTACGCGCCGACCCGTGCCCGTTACAAGGTGTACTTGATCGATGAGGTGCACCAGTTATCTACGCACAGTTTCAATGCGCTGCTGAAAACGCTGGAAGAGCCGCCGCCACACGTCAAGTTTCTGTTCGCTACAACCGACCCGCAAAAGGTGCCAGTGACGGTCCTGTCGCGGTGTTTGCAGTTTCATTTGAAGCGTCTCGATCAACAAGCCATCGCCGACCGCATCGTCGAGATTTGCAAGGCAGAGAACATCGAATTGGATGACCGCGCGGTCGAGTCGCTGTCGCTGGCGGCAGACGGCAGTCTCCGCGATGGTTTGAGCTTGCTCGATCAGGCGATTGCCTTTTGCGGTGGCAAGCTCACAGGTGACGACGTCGATGCCATGTTGGGCACCATTGACCACAAGCATGTGCAAACCATCTTGCGGGCTGTAGCGGCCGGTGATGGTGCCGCCGCGGTGCAGGCGATCGAGGACTCAGCCGAGTTCGCCCCTGACTATTTGCGTATGCTCAAGGATCTGGCGCGGCAACTACATCAGGCTGCGGTAACGCAAGTCGTTCCAGAGGCCGAGGCTAGCCAATTCACTCGGGAGCTTGCGGCATTGCTCAGTCCCGAGTTGTGCCAGTTGTGTTATCAAATCGCCGTGGCCGCTTGCGGCGACCTTGATCTGGCACCGGACCGCCGCAGCGGCGTGGAGATGGCCGTATTGCGCATGATTGCGTTTCGGCCGGCCACAGTGCTGGCCGATGGTGAGGCCAGCCCGCCGCCCACGGGTGGCGCGGACGGTGGCACCAAGAGTCCGTCCGCCAATGCCAGTGCGCGCGAAGCCGCAAAAGCTGCAGCGGGTGTTTCTTCAGCGGCCCCGGCGAAAAAGCCGGCGACTGCAGCGCCCAAGGCGACCGCCGCGCCGCCAGGTGGCAAACTGGACCCTGTTGCGCAGTGGGAGTCCCTGCTGGATGCCATCGGCCTGCGTGGTCCGGCTCGCGAGATGTGTAACCACGGCCACCCAACCGCCTTCGACGGGCAGCGTCTTGATCTGGTGATCGATGAAGGCTGCGCTCAATTCGACTCGCCGCGCTCACGGACCCGACTGGCTGAGCACTTGAGCGAATACTTCGGATGCAGCGTTGAAGTGCGGGTCAAGGTGGATCGCGTCGAAAACGCGACACCAGCGCAGAAACGCACAGAACGTACCGAGCAGAAAAAGGCGCGCGATCAGCAGGTGCTGGCCGAGGACTCCAAGCTCGACCTGCTCAAGTCCACGTTCGACGCTCGAGTTGTGGAAACACGCGACAGCCTATAGATAGCCGCTGTCTACTATCGATTTTCAGGAACCTAAATGATGAAAAATCCGCTTTCGAATCTGATGCAGCAAGCGCAGAAGATGCAGGAAAACATGAAAAAGGCGCAAGCCGAGCTGGCCGACATGCGCGTGACCGGCGAGTCTGGCGGCGGCATGATCAAAGTGGTCATGAGCGGTCGCCATCAGGTGCAGGGCATTACCATCGACCCAAGTCTGGTCGGTGATGATGCCGACCTGCTTGAAGACTTGCTGGTCGCGGCATTCAACGATGCGGTCAACAAGGTGAGCGAAGCGACCCAGGATCAGATGAAGGAGATGACCGGCGGGCTGAACCTGCCGCCAGGAATGCAGTTTCCGTTTTGAGCCCACTGCTTGAACAGCTGGTTGAGGCTTTGCGGTGTTTGCCGGGCGTCGGTCAAAAGACGGCCCAGCGCATGGCCTTTCATTTGTTGCAACGAGACCGCCAGGGCGGCCGTCACCTGGCCGACGCCCTGGTAGCCGCCGTTGACGGCATCGGCCGGTGCCAACAGTGTAGAGACTTGAGCGAATCGGATATCTGCCGCACCTGCGCCAACCCACAGCGTGACCGCAGCACTTTGTGCATCGTCGAGACGCCGGTTGATGTGCTCGCCTTGGAGCAATCGACTGGCTATAAGGGCCTGTACTTTGTACTGATGGGGCGTTTGTCTCCTCTGGATGGGATTGGTCCCAGCGAACTGGGCCTCGATCGCCTGGATGCTCGCTTGAAGCAGGGCGAGGTTAGCGAATTGATTATCGCCACCAACCCCACGGTGGAAGGCGAGGCGACCGCCCATTACCTGGCCGGAATGGCCGACGACCACAAGGTCGCCGCTTCGCGATTGGCGCATGGAGTGCCGATTGGAGGTGAACTGGAATACCTGGACCGCAATACGCTGGCCCATGCCTTTGCCGGTAGACAGACCCTGTCGGGCGATATGTAGGCGGTATATCCTGGTCTGAAGTGACGGCCTTCACAAACGCCTCCCCTAACGCGTCATATATGTCATCTCGGCCCTTCATAGCGCAATCCCGAGCCACCATTACGTCATCCCAGGCCTTCCAATACGTCATCCCGGGCCCCTCCACTACGTCATCCCGGGCCCTCCAATACGTCATCCCGGGCCTGGACCCGGGATCCAGAGGCGCGCTAGCGCTAAAAGATGGATTCCGGATCGGGGTCCGGAATGACGCAAGGTGAACAACACGTCTAACGACCTCATCCTCCGCTTTTAACGGGCATCATCCCGGCCCTTCATAGCGCAATCCCGAGTCGCCATTTGATGTCATCCCGGGCCCTTCCACTACGTCATCCCGGGCCCTCCAATACGTCATCCCGGGCCTGGACCCGGGATCCAGAGGCGCGCCAGCGCTAAAAAATGGATTCCGGATCGGAGTCCGGAATGACGACATCAGGAAACGACAGCAGAGTGCGCCCTGTCTCGCCAGCGCACGTCACCCAGCATCAACCATTCCCTTGTCCATTCCAAAGCAACCGAACCGGTTGCCTTTGTGAACTCTTGATCTCTGCGGTTCATTTGTCTTGAATAGCGATAGCGCTTTCACATCTTCAGCAAATAGGTTAATTCGACCATGCTGACACCTGCTCTAGAATTTGGACTCCGGATCGGAGTCCGGAATGACGCAGGGGTGGGCGTCCCCGTCCGGCCAAGCCAGTGCGAAGAGGTTGGCTTCCCCGTCTGGTCAGGCCAGCGTGGGCACCAGCCTCGTTGAGCGCGACGGTATCTACTTGACCCGTTCGGCACGGATCAAGTTTGTGGTTCCCGATACGCCGAAAGGCACGCCAGCGGTGATGACGTAACGGTCACCTGATTCGGCGATACCCGTTTTCTTTATCCAGTGGTTGGCAGCATCGACCATTTCATCAGTGCTGTGAATGCTATCGGCCAACACCGCGCGTACGCCCCAGGACACGCTGAGCTGTCTGAAAGCTCGTTGATTCGGGGTAATGGCCAAAATCGGTGTCGCGATGCGCTGACGGGAGACACGCAACACGGTGGAGCCACTGTGTGAAAAGCAGACGATGACTTTGGCGGAAAGGTCCTCAGCCATATGGCATGCGCTGCGAGCGACCGAATCTGCCGTGGTGTGCTCCGATTGCACTGTATCGCGACGCATTTCGGTGCGGTAGGCCGGGTCTTCTTCCACTTCCATGGCAATCCGGTGCATCATTTGCACCGCCTGTACCGGATATTTTCCGACCGCGGTTTCGGCCGATAGCATCACCGCGTCGGTGCCATCATAGATGGCATTGGCCACATCACTGGCTTCGGCACGAGTCGGCTTCGGGTTGCCAGTCATGGATTCGAGCATCTGAGTCGCCGTGACCACGGGCTTGCCGGCTTCCCGGCTGGCGTGGATCAGCCGTTTCTGCAGCATCGGTACACGCTCTGGCGACAGCTCTACGCCCAGATCCCCGCGAGCGATCATGATGGCGTCGGCTGCGACAATAATGGCCTGGTATTCGTCGAAGCTGGCCGGCTTTTCGATTTTTGCCATCAAGCGAGCCCGTGAACCGAAACGGCTCATGTAGTGGCGAGCCAAGAGAACGTCATCACGGTTGCGGACGAAACTCAATGCAACCCAATCGACGCCCAACTCCGAGCCAAACTTCAGGTCTTCAGCATCCTTGTCAGTGACCGAAGGTGCGCTGAGTTTAGCCTCGGGGATGTTCATGCCTTTATGGTCGGACAACACGCCCCCGGTTATCACTTCGGTGATGACATCAAGGCCGTCGATCTCGATGATTCTAACGGTGAGCTTGCCATCATCGAGCAGAATGTGCTGACCGGCTTCGACGT
>BQJN01000126.1 GCA_021604725.1 Lysobacteraceae bacterium
GTTCGATTGGTTACGTTCGCGCCCAGCCTATGTACCGCTGCTGGATGAGGTAGAGAAGGCCATAACGGTACAGCTGGAACAGGGCACTCACGGTGACCTGCCGCGTTGGACTCGAGCGCTATCGGATCTGGCGCTTGGTGGTGACACCGAGCAGTCTTTGCGGGAATTGATGCCCTGGCGCAAGGGGCCGATTGAGTGCCCTGGCTTCACCATCGACACCGAGTGGCGGTCCGACTGGAAATGGCAGCGTGTCGCCCCGCATATTGATGTGGCCAACAAATCGATTCTGGACGTAGGCAGTGGCAATGGCTACTACGGGCGGCGCATGCTCGAGGCGGGCGCTGAAAACGTCCTCGGTGTTGACCCGACAATCTTATTTGTGATGCAGCACCTGGCGCTGGATCGGGTGCTTGGGCGTGGTCGAAACTGGGTCGTGCCGATGACATTGGAACAGTTGCCTGACGCCCCGGACGCATTTGATGTGGTGTTCTCAATGGGCGTGCTATATCACCGCAAATCTCCCCCCGACCATTTGTTGCGGTTGCGGCATTACTTGAAACCGGGCGGTCAATTGGTGCTTGAGACCTTGGTCGTAGAGGGCGATGAAAACACGGTATTGGTGCCGCCGGGACGCTATGCCCGGATGCGCAATGTCTGGTTCTTGCCATCATCTATGGCCTGCGTGCGTTGGTTGCAGCGCTGTGGTTTTCGGGACATTGAAGTGGTGGATGAGAGCATCACTACCTTGGAGGAGCAACGCACTACTGATTGGATGCCGTTCGAGTCCTTGCGGCAGTCGCTGGATCCAAAAGATAAAAGCAAGACAATAGAGGGCTTGCCGGCGCCGCGTCGAGCCGTGATCATTGGCCGGCGCTAGCCTGGTTCAGTGTGATAGCATCGCTTTCAAATAACTAAATCGAGAACGCGAATGAGCAACTTGAAACTCGCTATTATTGCAACACTGTTCGTTTCGGCTTCCTTCGGCTCATTTGCACAGTGCCAGTTTGCAGCGCCGACTTGCTTCGACAGTAGCCTGGCACCGAATACTGACTGCTATATGTACTACACCGGGGGCATGTCCCTTTTCAACGCGTGTACGACAACGGCGATGAACAACGCCTCCTGCAATAAACAGACCGTGGTGAGGCGGGCGATCGAAGGCGTGAATACCGTAGGGCTGGAAGCCCATGCGCTATCAACGGCCACGGCCCCTTACTGTCAATGGCAGTGTGATTGTGGTTTTGGGTCAGAGACTCTCCGCATAGATGGTGGTGATGGCTTGCCGGTCGAGTTGATGAACTTTTCGGTATCGGCGCATGAAGAAGGTGGGCCGCAATAGCTCGGGCTCCACCGCCATTGGACGCGTTGCAAGGCCCGTCATGGGCTAACACTCTCACCCTGGTCTGTAGTTTCGTACCAGTCCCGTTGTCGGCCTGGGAGCTGCCGGAAATTTCTTACAGCAATTGAGGGATTTTTCCTACAGACAGCATTGGGTGGTACTGATTCAATAGCGACCTTACTGCTTACACAAGGAGGTGGGCTATGGCAGGTCTTGCCAGAGTCTGGTCGCGCGGACAAAGCGGCATGCAATCGGAACCGGTGCGGGTCGAAGTTGACATTGGGTCTGGATTGCCGACCGTGCTGATTGTCGGCTTGCCGGAAACGGCGGTGCGGGAAGCCAGAGATCGCGTTCGAGCTGCCATCAACAACAGCGGATTCAAGTTCCCGGATGGGCGCGTCACGATTAATTTGGCACCAGCCGACTTGCCCAAGGAAGGAGGGCGCTTCGACCTTCCGATCGCCATTGGTGTATTGATTGCCAGTGGTCAAATGCCGGAACATTGCGCCGACGGTTACGAGCTGATCGGAGAGCTGGCACTCGGTGGTGAACTGCGAAGTATTCGTGCTGCGATTCCGGCGGCATTGGCAGTCCGTCAATATGACCGCAAACTGATCGCGCCGAGTGATAACCAGCATGAGTTGGCATTGGTCAACGGTCTGGACGTTCGCGTCGCCGATTGTCTGGCGCAAGTAACAGGCTTTCTCCGCGATGACCGAACCCTCCCCAGACCGATCGCCAATACTTTAAGTGTTGCTGCATCTGGCGGTCCTGACCTGAAGGATGTGCGAGGACAACACGGCGCGCGCCGCGCGCTGGAAGTTGCCGCTGCCGGTCGACACCATTTGCTGCTTTGTGGTCCACCGGGCACTGGCAAGACTCTGCTGGCGACGCGGCTCACCGGCCTGTTGCCACCATTGACTGAATCGGAAGCGTTGGAGGTGTTGTCGATTCGGTCGGTGGCGGGCGACTGTATCGATGCACGGCTATGTGCCGAGCCGCCGCTGGCCGCACCACACCATTCGGCGTCAATGACCGCTATAGCAGGGGGTGGTACACACCCTCGCCCTGGCGAAGTATCGCGCGCACACAATGGTGTCTTGTTTCTTGATGAACTGCCGGAGTTCGAACGGCGGGCTTTGGAAGTGCTGCGAGAGCCTATCGAGTCCGGTCGTATCGTCATTTCGCGGGTCAGCGGCCAGTGCCAGTTTCCGGCACGGTTTCAAATGGTCGCAACCATGAATCCTTGCCCGTGCGGACACTTGGGAGACCCTGAGGTGATGTGTACCTGCGGGCCCACCGCAGTGGCTCGATATCGTCGTCGTATCTCTGGGCCGCTGCTGGATCGAATTGATCTGCATGTCACTGTGCCGCGTGTGCCGTTTGATGTCCTTCGGGAACCGGCGGGTGACGCGACAGAGTCCAGCTCGAGTGTTCGGCAGCGCGTGACCGAGGCCCGGGCGCGTCAGCTCGGTCGGCAGAGTTGTGCCAATGCAGACTTGTCAGGTGCTGGTCTGGAAAGCGCAGCCAAGCTTGATCAACAGGGCGAAATGCTGTTGGGTCGAGCGGCGACCAAGTTCAAGTTGTCCGCTCGGGCAATTCATCGAACCTTGAAGGTGGCCCGCACCATCGCAGATCTGGCCGGTAGTCATGATATCGCGCCGCTGCATTTGTCCGAGGCCATCGCCATGCGCGGCGTTGATACCGTCGATTGACCTTGGTGCGGCTGCGACGTTAGTCTTGACTACGATTACTAACGTACTTGGAGCATGTCTGTTATGGGTTTGAGAATCATTTTCGAGCTAAACGACAACGATCTTGAGCATTTTCGAAACATTATGAAGCGCGCTCAGGCCGCCGCCCGGAATGTCAGCGAAGGGGAACAAATCATCGCCGCCGCCAGGGCTCAATTGAATGAGCTTCGCGGAAGTTCAGTGCCGGCCTTTATCGAGCAGCGTCTTGATCGCCTTGAAACCATGATCAACATGGCAGGTGATGAAGGGTGGGGGTTGGAGAAAGAAGACCGACAGCATGTTTTGGGTGCGTTGGCCTATTTTTCAGAGTCTGAAGATCTGATTCCGGATGACATTCCCGGCATCGGCTTTCTCGATGACGCCATCATGATCGAGTTGGTAGTGCGCGAGCTCAAACATGAGATCGAGGCCTATGAAGATTACTGCACCTACCGACAGGCTGAGGCCACTCGCCGCGGCGAGAATGCAGATGGCCTGGGGCGCGTGGACTGGCTTGAGGACAAGCGTTTACAGCTGCACTCGCGCATGCGCCGCCGTCGCGGGGCTTCCAGTACCGGTCGAAGTCGTCGCACCAGCCGTAGCAGCAGTAGCGGACGCGGCAGCTCATTCTCGCTTTGGTAGAACAGAAGCTCTGCGCTTCGCTAATCTTCTGAAGACTTGGCCAGCGCCTGGCGCAATGCGTCCAGGTGCGCCTTGCCTCGTGCGCGAGCTGCAGTGCGGTCCGCATCCGGGTTCTGGCCTTCCCAGGTCACCACATCTTCCGGCAACTCCTTCAGGAATCGACTGGGCTGGCATTTGACCGTCTCGCCGAAGCGGCGACGTGAGCGCGCGTAGCTCAATGTCAGGCTACGCTGCGCCCGTGTGATACCGACATACATCAAGCGACGTTCTTCGGTTTCGGTGCCTTCTTCCAGGCTGGTGCGGTGCGGTAGTTGACCCTCTTCAACACCGACCATGAATACATGCGGAAACTCAAGACCCTTGGCCGCGTGCAAGGTCATCAGGCGCACGGACTGGTCATCAGGCTCATCATCATCGGTGGCTCCGGCCAGCGCCAGTTGCGCCAGCACGTCTTGCAAGGACATGGGCTCTTTGGCCTTCTCGGTCAGTTGCTCTATCCACCCCAGCAAATCATCGATATTGCGATTTCGTCGCTCCGCCGATTGCGGGTCTTTGGCGCTGGTCCGCAAATGGTCACGGTAGCCGCTTTCGTCAACAACGATTCGTGCCAGACGAGCCGCAGGCGTGGTGTCGGCATTGGCTCGCAGGGTCTCAATCCAGTGTCCAAAGTCGGCTGTCGCCTGAGCGGCTCTTGGTGTCAGCAAGGCGCGAACCGTCGGGCGCGAAAGTGTTCTGAATAAACTAAGCCGTTCGTTGCGGGCGGTGTTGCTCATGCGCTCGATGGTTTGGCCGCCAATGCCGCGCCTGGGTACGTTGATGATGCGAATCAGGGCAGCGTCGTCGTCCGGGTTGGCGATCAGGCGCAGGTAGGCCAGTACATCCTTTATTTCGGACCGTTCAAAAAATGACAGGCCACCTGACAGGTGATACGGGATGTTGGCTGCCCGCAATGCTTGTTCAAGCGGTCGGGCCTGGTGGTTGCCGCGATACAGGACTGCAAAGTCACCATGCTTGATTTGTCCCAGCATACGTCTGCGCATGATCTCTGCGGCCACCTTGTCGGCTTCTGTCTCAGCATCCTTGCACACCATGATCCGCAACGTTTCACCATCACCCAACGCGCTCCACAGTTTCTTTTCAAACATGTGCGGATTCTTGGCGATGAGAAAGTTTGCCGCGTGCAGAATATTGCGGCTTGACCGGTAATTTTGCTCCAGCTTGACCACTTGCAGGCGGGGAAAGTCTTGCTGCAGGTGGGTCAGGTTCTCCGGTTGTGCACCACGCCAGCCATAGATGGATTGATCGTCGTCGCCAACTGCGGTGAATGGGGTGTTGTCACCGACCAGCAACTTGAGCAGACGGTACTGACAGGCATTGGTGTCCTGGTATTCGTCGACCAGTAGATGACGAAAGCGCTGTTGCCATCTTAGCCGCAGCTCTTTCGTTTCGGTCAGCAGCTTGACCGGCAGGTAGAGCAGATCGTCGAAGTCGACGGCATTGAAGCGACGCAAACGCTCATGGTACTGCTCGAAAACCTCCAGCAGTGCCGGGTTGTCTTCATGCTGGCCGATGTCGTCCTGGTCCATGCCTTGCCCCTTGTACCAGGAAATGCGTTGCGCCAGAGGGTCGACCAGGGCACGGTCGCTGCCTTTGGGTAGCAGATCGGCGATGACGCGACGGGTGTCCTCGGCATCGTAGATCGAAAAGCCAGGTCGCAGTCCAGCCTCATTTAACATGTCGTGCAGCAGGCGGACACCGAGGCTGTGAAAGGTCGATACGACCAGGCCCTCAGAGTCGACGCCCTTGAGCAGTGAGCGGCTGCGCTGGCGCATCTCGCGCGCCGCCTTGTTGGTAAAGGTGATGGCGGCGATTTTCTCCGCGAGCATGCCATGATGGCGAATCAGGTGTGCGATCTTGGCCGTGATCACGCGCGTCTTGCCGCTGCCAGCTCCGGCCAGCACCAACAGAGGTTTGTCGATGCAATCGCAAGCGGCCTGCTGTTGTTGATTGAGTTCGCTCATCAGGATTGGCACTGCGGGCAATGATAGGTTGATCTCTGGCCCATTACACTGCGCTTGATAGTCGTTCCACAGGCATAACAGGGCTCACCTTCGCGGCCATAAACATGCAATTGTTGGCCAAAATAACCCGGCTGGCCATCGCTGTCGGTGAAGTCCCGCAGCGTCGTGCCGCCCGCTTCAATAGCGCGCTCAAGGACAGTACGGATTACATCACGCAAGACGCGCAAACGCTTGAGGCTGACGCGATTGGCTTTACATTGCGGACGTATTCCCGCTTCAAATAGCGCTTCGCTGGCGTAAATATTACCGACGCCAACCACCAGCGAGGCATCCATGATGGCGACCTTGATGGCACTGGAGCGCTTGCTCAGATGCTGCTTCATCCAGTCCGCGTCAAACTGTGACGACCATGGCTCGGGGCCAAGTTTACTCAACAGCTTGTGGGTTGTGCCCCGCGGCTGCCACAACCAGCTGCCAAAGCGCCGAGCATCGTTGAATCGCAAGCGCCGTCCATTGCTGAAACACAAGTCAATATGATCGTGTGCTGCAGCTGGCTTGTTTGCCGATAGAACGCGCAGCGAACCCGACATGCCGAGGTGAACCATGATCGCACCGTGATCGAACTCCAGGAGCAGGTATTTGGCGCGTCGGCTGACGCGCTGCAAAGTCTGTGCGCGCACCAGCTGCGGCAGTTCGGCCGGCACCGGCCATCGCAATGCACCGTTGCGAATGATCAGATCACTGACTTGCTCGCCCTCGATATGTGGTTCGATGCCACGTCGAGTGGTTTCAACTTCTGGCAGCTCAGGCATCTGGCACCCACTCCAGTCGGGTCCGTCCTGAGGGTTGGCCATGGCTGTCATAGCCCAGTTCGGTAATCTCGCCGCGGTCAGCGAACAACTGCACCACACTGGAGCTTCGAGTGCCGTAGAGCGGTGTTCGAATGAACAGGCTGGTCATCATGTAATCGCGGACTGCTCCTTCATCGGCTGCTGGCGTCGCGGACGCCTCAGAAGCCAACAAGCTGAATAGTTCGGCGGCGCCTGGGCTGTCCAGTTGCCCGAAGCGCTCACGAGCGTGTTGAGTCTTTGGCCATTCGCGGTCGGAGGCAGGGTGGTTGGTGACCACGTGGGTGCCGGGTCGCAGGCGAGTCGGCACCAAGTCGTCCTGCCCAATTAACCACAAGGCTGAACCATCGAACATTAACAAGTTGAATCCGGAGTAGTCGCCCATTGCAGTTTTAAGTCTGTTGGCGAAGGTCTCAGCGCTCTGTGAGCTGTTCAGAAATGCGGTTACCAGCTCGCCGCGAGAGCGTTTTGCATCGGGGCGCGCTTGTCCGGCGATATTGGTCACTGCGGCAAAGCGACGGCCACTGACACCCAACCAGGTGCCGCCCGCCACAGCGTCGCGCCCGGCCAGCATGCCACTGTCCCAGCGGTGCAGCGGTTCGGTCGCTCGCTCATAGTGCTCGTCGCGATTGGCGGCGACCAGCAAACGCCGGTGGCCTTGCGGGTCAAAATGGCAAATGATCAGGCAGATTGGTATGGCTCGGTGGGTCGAATATGAACGTCGGGGGATTTTACATGCCCAGGCTCTGTTTGGTGAGATCTTTTGACAATCCAGTCGGCATGTTTCAAGAAGGTTCATACAAGTTCTGATCATGCTTGCATGAATCGGCCCAAGCATGGAACGTTGATCAACAATGCTGGTCGGTGCAGTTGGAACCGCATACGACGAACACTATATACTCTGCGCCCCTCAAGATAATTGATGAACAACCATTTGCTGAACACTATTTCCAAATCACTGTTGCTCATTGTGTCGACTACTTCGGCGTATGCGTCGCCGGCGTTCGAGACGCTGGAAGGCAGTGCCAGTGGCATCGACTTTGTCCACTTCAATGGCATGAGTGGCGAGTACTACTTTCCTGAAATGATGGGAGGCGGTGTCGCACTGTTCGA
Organism: Lysobacteraceae bacterium; assembly: GCA_021604725.1. Taxonomy (GTDB): domain Bacteria; phylum Pseudomonadota; class Gammaproteobacteria; order Xanthomonadales; family BQJN01; genus BQJN01. The sequence goes on from BQJN01000126.1 coordinate 7,697, forward strand.
TTATGACGGCGATGGCGACGAGGATATTTATCTGGTTCAGGGCGCGATGTTAGGTCCCGACAAAAGCGCAGAGGACAGTCTACTGCCGGTGCCGGAGCAGGCCTTGATCGATCGCCTGTACAGAAATGATGGCAACCTGAAATTCACCGATGTAACTGAGCAATCCGGGCTGCGCGCGAATGGCTATGGTATGGGTGTGACGGTCGGTGACATTGACAATGACGGCGACCCGGATCTGTATTTAAGTAACTTCGGTGCCAATCAGCTATGGCGCAACAACGGCGATGGCACTTTTAGCGACATCACTGCCGTCGCTGGTGTTGACGATGAGCGATGGACTGTCAGCTCGACCTTTGCCGACTATGACGGCGATGGATGGCTGGACTTGATGGTCGTCAACTATGTGCAGTACTCGTTCACCAACCTCAAGACCTGCAAGGCCTATTCCGGTGCGCCCGACTATTGTTCGCCGCAGAGCTACAAATCAACATCAGACCGCTTGTTTCGCAATCAGGGAGATGGCACGTTTGTCAATGTATCGAACCGGGTTGGCATCGCTGCTTACGAAGGCCCAGGGCTGGGTGTGGTTGCACGCGACTTCAGTGGTGACGGTCATATGGATTTCTATGTGGCCAACGACGGCGCTGCCAATTTTATGTGGATCAATGATGGCAACGGTTCGTTCACGGAGCAGGCCATGTTGTGGGGCGTGGCGGTAAATATGGCGGGCAAGCCCGAAGCCAGCATGGGGGTCGATGCCATCGACTACGATCATGACGGTGACGAGGACCTGTTTATGACGCACCTGGATCGGCAGTCCAATACCCTGTTTGTGAACCAGGGTACCGGCTGGTTTGTTGATCGTACGGTGGCCATGGGTCTGGCGGGGACCAGTTTGCCATTCACTGGCTTCGGCGTGGCCTGGCTCGATTATGACTTGGACGGCCAGTGGGACTTGTTCAGCGCCAATGGTGCGGTTGTGGTTATCGAGCAGCAACGCGATGCCGGCGACGTGTATCCGCTGCGTCAACGCAATCAGTTGTGGCGTGGTACCGGTGACGGCTTTGTTGAGATCGGCCCTGATCAAGTGCCTGCGCTGGAACACATGGCAGTCAGTCGAGGCCTGGCGCTGGGTGATCTGGACAACGATGGCGATAGCGACATTGTTATCGGCAACAGCGCAGGTGCGCCGCAGCTACTGATCAATCGCGCGGGCGATGCCCAATCATGGCTCGGCGTAGACCTGCGGCGCGACGGCGTGGTTGCCATCGGCGCGAGGGTGACAATTAAAGACAAGACAGGCAAGCAACGCACCCAGGTTGTGCGACGAGACGGAAGCTATGCCTCCGCTTTGGACCCTCGCTTGCTGTTCGCACTGGAAGGTATGGAACCTCCCTACCAATTGACGGTCTCCGAAAGGGACAAGTCTGTGGTCATCGAGCGTCAGGTTGATGCCGTTGATCGATACCACACCATCGATATTCAACGAGATAAATAATGACCTCAACTTCAATGATAGACCGAGCACTTAAGTCCAATGTGATAGGGCTGGCCCTGATTGTCACCCTGGTGGCCTGTCCATTGGCCACCGCCCTGGAGACCGTGCCGGAGCCGAGAGTCGATGGTCTGGCCGAGCCCGTGCGTTCCGCCATCAACGATGCGCGAGTGGCTGTTGAAGAACTGGAAGATGGCGCTCAGGCCGATTTGGCAGCGGCCTATGGTGTGCTCGGCATGATTTACCATGCGCATGAGTTGATGGATGCGGCGGCTTCTGCCTACCGCAACGCCGAGGAGCTGGCGCCTTACGATGCCAGGTGGAGTTACCTGCTCGGCATCACCGCAGCGGAAGCTGGTGACATGGGCACGGCCGAGCGTTACTTTCGAGAAAGCCTGACTGACAACCCGGGATACATTCCGACGCGGATCCGTTTGGCAAGAGTCTTGCTCGCCAATGGGCGCCTGGACGCCGCCGAAGCGCTTTTCGACTATGTCCTTCGTGATGCGCCGAACAATGCTGCGTGTCTTGATGGTAAGGCGCAGGTGTTGATGGAAAGGCAGCAATATGCCGAAGCGGCTGAGCTGTTGCGCAAGGCATTGGAAATTCAACCGGAAGCCGATCGCCTGAATTACACGCTGGGGCAGGCCTATCGAGCGTTGGGTGAAAACGAAAAGGCTCAAGAGCACCTGTCGGTGATCGGAACCCGTGACCCGTTGTTCATGGATCCAGTGTTCAGTCAGATGCGTTCTTACAGTCGTAGTGCTGAGCAATTCATGAGCGTAGGCCATGAAGCAGCACGCAATGGTGATTACCCGTCAGCGGTCCGCTATTTCTCCCGGGCAATTGAAATTGACCCAGAAAGCGCCATGGCCAGAGTGAGCTTGATGCGCGCGCTCGAGGCGGTGGGCGAAATTGATTTGGCTGAGAAACAACTGGACTATGTGATTGAGCAGGGCAAGGAAAACTCGCTTATTCACTTCAATAAAGGAGTGATGCACGAGTACCGAAGTGAGGACGACCAGGCGCGAGTGCGTTATCGACAGGCACTGGCCATGCAGCCTGATTTGGTTGAGGCACGTATTTTGCTGGCCAACTCGCTAATGCGTAACGGTCAAGCTGCCGAGGCTGTTGATCACTATGGGCAGCTCAGAGCGCAATCCCCTGATCGGCTCGACTATTCATTTAGATACGCCATGGCGCAGGCCTTGGCGGGGCGCTGTGTCGAAGCAGTCGAAGTGATGCATGAAATGGTATCGAAAGTCCCGGACGACCTGGAGACCTTGAATTCGTACAATCGCGTCGTTGCCAGCTGTCCGGCCGCTACCGCAACACATAAGCAGAACGCTCTGAACGCGAGTCGAAACCTCTATAGCTTGTCTACCGCGGCTTACATTACAGAAACATTGGCCATGGCCGAGGCGGCGGCCGGCAATACAGACGCTGCCGTGGAGTATCAATCACAGGCCATCTTCTCTGCATTGAGCGCCGGTCAACAGGCCCAATTGCCTGCCATGCGTGCGTTGCTGGAACGATTCCGACAAGGACAAACGGCTCAATTGCCATTCGACCCGGAGAGTTCGGCAATGAAGCCACCGCGCCTGACACCGGAGCAACGCAGGTAAGCGCGCAACGACCGCGCTACCGCAATGGCGCGTTGCGCGAACGCAACAGTTGCTGCTTCGGGAGCTCACTTGCGGTCTCGGTCCAAGTTTGGTAGAGGGCGCGCAAGTCACTGTTTTTATCCAGATTCCCCGAATTTTCGTTGAAAATCGGTCCGTTAATTATTCGTTAAACCCGCAGCGTGGCCATATTGCAACACGGGGTTTTACTTAACGGATTCTTAATGCTACTATGCGAGCTCGCTCATGGATGGGCGCGTCCAGTCGTGCCGCAGGAATGATAAGCGCACGGCACAAAGTGACTTATAGAGTGCCAACCGATAATCCTTGGCTGGGAGAGTCTTTTTAAATGAAAAACAACCGCAATCCGTTATATAACGCGGTTCACTACGCTCTCGCCGCTGGCGTGGCCGGCTTCGCCGGTGTATCAAGCGTAGCCCTCGCACAAGACGAGGACACCGCAGAATTGGATCGCATTGAGGTAACGGGATCGCGCATTAAGCGAACCGATATCGAAGGTGCATCCCCCATCTTTGTAATTCAGCGTGAAGAAATCGAGCGCACTGGTCTGACTTCTGTAGGGGATCTCCTGCAGGATCTGCCAGTTGCCGGTTCCGCCCTGAACACCACCTTCAACAACGGCGGTAACGGTGAAACCCGTCTCGACCTGCGTAACCTGGGCTGTAACCGCCTGCTGGTTCTCGTTAACGGTCGTCGCTGGGTCACCGGTCTGGCTGGTTGCGTTGACTTGAACAACGTACCGGTTGCTGTAGTGAAGCGCATCGAAGTCCTGAAGGACGGTGCATCTTCAGTCTACGGTTCTGACGCCATCGCTGGTGTTGTAAACATTATTACTCGTGACGACTTCGACGGCGCACAGGTCAACGGCCAGTATGGCAAGTACCTGAGTGACTCGGACGGCGAGATTCAAGCGTACGATGCATCTTTGGGTGCTACCTCTGACCGCGCTTCCGTTTACTTCAACGCAAGCTACGTCAAGAACGATCCAGTATTCGCTGGCGATCGTCGCATTTCCCAAGAGCCGCAGTACGGCACACAGAACTCTTTCGGTTCTTCAGGCACGCCGCAGGGCCGTCTCGGGTTTGTAAACCCGGCGACCGGTACCTTCAACAGTTCCTGGGTAACTGATCCGGGTTGTGACGTCCAAGGTCAAGGCCTTAGCTGTTTCCGCGCTGGTGACTTCTCATTCGGTTCGCCGGGTGCGGGTGCTGACCGATTCAACTTTGCTCCGGACAACTACCTGTTGACCCCGCAAGAGCGAACCAACATCTTTACCCAGGGTCGCTATGACCTGACCGACAACGTATCAGTTTCCATGGAAGCTGCTTACACCAACCGTCGTTCCGAGCAGCTGCTCGCTCCGACGCCGTTGTTC
>BQJN01000127.1 GCA_021604725.1 Lysobacteraceae bacterium
GTGTTGCCGGTAGCCGCCTTGATCTGGCTCGATACCGACATGCTGCAGTGGATGGTACCGGCGATCTTGTTCGGCACGTATTTAATCAACGGCATGTTGTTTATGGCCGGCCTGGTGCTACTTGAGCGCAGCGAAGGCACCCTGCAAGCACTGGCGGTTTCGCCACTGCGCACCCATCAGTATGTGATCGCCAAAATCGCCTCATTGTGCCTGCTGTCCTTGGCCGAATCGGTGTTGATCACCGTCTTGCTTGGCGTGTCCATCAACAACCTGTTTACGCTCATGCTGGGTGTGGTGGTCGCCACCACGATGCTGGCCGCTTTCGGGCTAATGTTGGCGATTCGTTATCGTTCCATCAACGAGCTGCTAATGCCTGCCGTGGGATGGGGCATGCTCAGTCAACTGCCATTGCTGCCCTATTTTCACATCGGTGATTATTGGTTCGCCTGGCTGCACCCCTTGCACCCAGCCCTGGTGTTACTGGAGTCCGGTGTTGATATTGTCCCGTTGTGGGAACAGTTGCTGGCCGTTGGGCTGGGGCTGGTCGGCGTTTTGCTGAGCACTTATTTAGCCGTCAAAGCCATGCGTGGCTTCATGGTGGGAGGCGCCAGCAAATGAGTGCCTTTGCCGCAACGAAGTCGCTGCTGGCGATTGACATGAGGAGTGTGGCGCGAGATTCATTCCTGCGCTGGATGAGTCTGCTCGGTATCGCTATGGCGCTACTGGTTCGATGGGGTATTCCGCCGCTGACCGACTGGCTGACTCGCGAACACGGCTTTGACCTGCTTCCCTATTACCCACTGATCATGAGCTTCATGCTGGTGCTGATGCCGCTGCTGGCGGGCGTCGTGCTCGGGTTCCTGCTGCTGGACCAAAAAGACGACCAAACGCTCACCGCACTTCAAGTGACACCGCTTCAACTTAAGGGTTATCTGAGGTATCGATTGGGCTCGGCGATGCTGATCAGTGCCTTGCTAACCATTGTTGTGATGAAAATCGCTGGATTGATTCCCGTCGCCTTGGGGCCACTGCTATTGATGGCCCTGATGGTCTCTCCGCTAGGTGCATTTTTCGCTCTGTTTCTGGCGGCATTCGCCAACAACAAAGTACAGGGAATGGCCCTGACCAAGGCCAATGGCATACTAACGCTGCCACCGGTGGTCGCCTGGTTTGTTGACCCACCCTGGCAATGGGCTTTTGGCCTCGCTCCCACCTTTTGGCCAAGTAAGGCGTTCTGGGTCTACGCGCAGTCAGGTCAAATTCATTTGGGTCACTGGCTGTTTGGTTTAGTATTTCTATCGGTCTGCACCTGGTTGATGCTAAAAAGATTCAACACGGTGATGTCGCGCTAAACAAGTCGATCGACGTCATCGAATCGCCGCGAACCATGCTGCGCAGTAGTGACTAATCTGGAGATTGCCAATCATGCCCACCGTGACTTTACGTTTGCTGTTCATACTCGCCGCTGGCGGCCTGGCGATTACGACACAGGCCCGCGAGCCGATTGGTAGTACTGAGCATTTCGCCTTTTTTAGTGACTTCGAAACCAACCTCAGTGACGCCCTTTTGGCGGCCGGCGTGGAGCGCCGTTTCGATCGAGCAGAGTTGTTTCATGGCGGCCCTGAAGCCGAGTGTTTTGGTCAGCTTCCTGAAACAAGCAAAAAGGCGTGGGAAGTCGCTGTGGACTACTACAGTGAAGTGATTGCCCCAAGCGACTGGGATGGCTCATTGCAATACCCGCTGCGCGCGCAACTTGCGGGCTTTGACCCTCAAGACGACGGCCAGTCGACTGAGTTCTTGTCCATAGCATCGGCGCTTAGAAGCGCAGCGGCGCCGGCCTATCGGCGGTGCCGTTGGCCGGCTCAACATGCAGAGAACCTGGCCTGGATTGATGACCGCATCGCACAACTGGGCCAATTCGAAACGGCCATCGCCAAGCGACTGGCAAATCTGTACCAGAAGGACTGGCATGGCTTACCCATTTGGATCGACGTGGTCTCAACGGTTAGCTGGAGCGGTGCAAATTCAGTGTTCCTGCCTGGCGGCAGCGGTGGCCACCTGCTGATTGCCACCAGTTATACCGATGCGGCCGCCTTGGAGATCGTCTTTCACGAAGCGTCTCACTTGATGATGGGCCGCGAAGACCCCGTACGCAAGGCACTCGGCAATGCGGTTGTCGCCAGAGACATGCCCTACCCCAGCGGCATCTGGCATGTCGTGTTGTTCAATACCACCGGCGAGGTGGTCAGACAGGCGCTAGCGGACAGCGGCGTGAGCGAATACACGCCAATGATTTTCGAGATTTACCAGCGCAGCGACTGGGCGCAGTATCGAGATCAGATCGACACACACTGGTACCCCTATATCAACAGCGATGTACCCCTGGAAGAGGCGGCAGAGCAACTGATCGCCGCGATTGCGGAACAGGAGGATTAATATGCAATGCCCGCTCCAAACCGACCGACTCAGGCTGCGCATGTGGACGGCTGGCGACTACCCCGCCTATGCGGCATTTTATGACCAACCCGAAGTTACTCGTTTTGTCGGTGGACAAAAGGACGCTGAGGACGCATGGCGGCACCTGGCGATGCAACTGGGCCACTGGAAACTGCGAGGCTTTGGCTACTACGCCGTTGAAAAGAAGGCTACCCGAGACTTTGTGGGTTGCGTGGGCGTCTGGCAATCTGCCGCCTGGCCAGAAACTGAGCTGGGGTATTGGGTGGTACCCAGTGCGCAAGGCAAGGGCTTGGCTCTGGAGGCTGCATCAGCGGTGCTGAATGAGGCCAAAACCGCACCTGAAATAACCTCATTGGTCAGCTACATCGACCCAAGCAATGGCCCTTCAATCCGCTTGGCGGAACGCCTGGGCGCCATTGAAGACGGCAGCATTGAGCTCGCCAGCTTCGGCCAGCACCTGGTCTTCAGGCACTTTTAGCCTGGTCGGCCTTGAGCCTGGGACCAAAGGACCCAGCGCGCGTTGCGATGTTCCGGGCCCAACCGCGCAAGTCATCAAGCATGCAATAGATGGTCGGCGTGAACAGCAAGGTAATCACGGTGGAGAACACCAGACCACCAACGATCGCCCGTGCCATCGGGAAGTATGGAGGTCCATCGCCACCAATTTGAGTGGTGCCGACACATAGTGGAATCAGACCCAATACCGTCGTACCCACAGTCATCAGAATAGGTCTGAGCCGGTCCTTGCCACCCTGCACTACCGCATCATATCGGCGCATACCCTTGGCCCTGAGCTGGTTGATGTGATCAATCAAAACAATGCCGTTATTAACCACCACGCCAATCAATATCAATAGCCCTATGTTGGCCATCAATGAGAATGTGGTCCCCGTAATCAAGAAGAACCAATACACACCGATGATGGAAAACAGGATCGATGTAATGATGGAAATGGGGTAAACCAAAGACTCAAAAAGTGCGGCTAACACGATGAAAATAAACAAAACTGCCAGGATAAGGTTGCGTAACAGCTTCTCGCCGGCATCAACATTGAAGTCAAAGCCCCGGCCAAACTTCCAGCCGTAACCTGCGGGAAATTGAAGGCCGTTCATTACGTTCTCAATGGCCTCACGCGCTTCATCCATGGTGAACTCGTCTTGCAAAGATGCATTGATTACCAGCGCCGTTTCACGTTCTTGACGCTGCACCGACACCGGTCCAGTGCGAACCGCGAAGTTGGCCACTGCGCCAATGGGGACCGATGTTCCGTTGGGCCCCTGCAGCATGACTGATCGCAAATCGCTGACGTCTTGCGTATCGGCGTCTCGAAAACGCATGCGCACCGGGACTTCGCCATCGGACGAACGGAAATCTCGCAATTGGGTACCACGCAGAGCAACGGCAATTTGCTGTGCTACAGCAGTGGTATCCAGACCAAGACGTAGTGTCCGCTCGCGGTCGACACTGACCACCACTTCTTCATCACCGGCACCGGCCTCAGACTTGACGTCGATCAGACCATCAATGCGCCGCAGCGCACGCAGGACATCGGGCAACAGTTCCGACAGTCGCTCACTGGAATCACCGGTAATCGCCAGTGACACCCCTTCGGCGCCAGCCGAGCGCTCGTCGTCAAAAGTGGGACGTCCAATGGCGATTTTCGGTAGATTTTCACGGATCTCATCGCGTATCGCACTGCTGCCGCGGGTCGCTTCCTCATCATCGGTCAGCAAGATGCTCGATTGCGCGTTGCCCTGCTCGTCGTAGTAGGTATAAACGGCGCGAATATCCAGTCGTTCTGCATTGTCGTACAGGTATTTTTCGATGGTCTCTACCGCCGGCCTGATCTTGGCCAGACTGTAGTTGGCGTCAAGGTTGTATTGCAGGAACAGGCTACGGTCGACCTCTTCCGGGAACATTTCGCTTTTGACCGCGCCCATGGGAATGGCTGCAGTCACCAGGACCAGGCCGAGGATGATCGCTGTTGTGCGCCGCCGATCCAGCGTCCAGGTCAGCATGCGCCCATAAAGCCCGGTCATTCTGGCAATGAAACCTTTGTCTTCCTGCTTTAGTGGGGATTTGATTCGCGAAGCCACCAACGGAATGATGGTCTGCGCAATGAGCAAAGACGCGGCCAGCGAGACAACAATGGCCAGTGCCACCTGCGACAGGAATATCTGAATCTGATCGCGCTCACCAAACAGGTTAGGCAAGAACACCACAGCAGTGGTTAAAGTCCCCGCCGAGACCGCCATGGCGACCTGACTCATGCCTTCGCGCGCGGCTTTCTTCGGATCGCCGGGGTGTAGCTGGCGCTCTCTAAAGATGGCCTCACTGACCACCACAGCATTGTCCACCAGCATGCCGACAGCCAGCATCAAACCCATCATTGACAGGATGTTCAGGCTCATCCCGGCGAAATACATCACACCCAATGTAATGGTGATTGAGATCGGCACCGCCAGTGCGACCGTTAGAGTAGTGGTGATCGAACGCAGAAAGAAATACAGCACCAGAATGGACAGCAACGCGCCAAGCAAGCCGGCGTTTAGCAGATCGCTGAGTGAACTGACCACGCCTTCTGGCTGGTTCTCCAGGAAAAACAATTGCACGCCTTGCAGCTCCGAGCTCTCTCCAGCAGTTTCCACTGCTTTCAATACGCGCTCGCCGACCGCGACCATATTCGATCCTCGCTCTTTGAAGATCTCAAGGCCAATAGCGTATTTCTGATCGAGGTGCCGCGCATAGTTGCGATCCCCAGGCTCGAAGGTGACATCAGCGATATCGCCCAAGCGCACGCCCGCATCATTGATTCTGAACTGGCGAATTTCCTCAACGGATCGAAATTCGCCAATTGGCGTCACGCGAATGCGTCGATTGCCGTTGTCGATGACGCCGGCTGAAACAGAGAAGTTGGCCTGTTGTAACCGTTCATTGAGCTCGCCGAGGTTGATGTTCAGCGCTTGCACTCGAACTGCATTGAGTTCAATTCGAACCTCTTTTGGCTCGACTCCCTGCAACTCGACTCGTGCCACACCCGGCAGCCGCTCGATGGGCCTGACCAGGTTGCGATTGAGCATGTCCCAGGCCTCAGACAGATCATCATTGCTGGAAATGCGCAAAGTCAGAATCGGTGCGTCGGAGGTATTGAACTTGAACACGTTGATGCGCCGCACGTCGCCCGGCAGCTCGCCACGAATCGCCTCGAGTTTTTCCCTGGCCTCCACCGCCTGTACCGACAGGTCCTTGCCCCACTCGAACAACATGAAAATCTGTGCCGATTCCGATGATGACCTGGAGTTCAGACTACTGATGCCAGTGAGCGTCGCCAGCGACTCCTCGGCAGGTCGCGTAATCAGTCGTTCCACTTCACGTGGCGTTGAGCCAGGGTACGGAATTTCGATGAACAGAAACGGCGCATCTAGTTCCGGGAAATATTCCAACGGCAGGAAACGCGAGGCGATCAGCCCGACCACCAGGCAAGACAAAAACACCATGACCGTGGTGACCGGCCGGTTGATGGCCAGGTCGGACAATGACCAGCCTTTGCGGTTCTGCTTACCTTGTGTTGTTGCCGTGGACATTTGGACTCTACCTCGCCACCGATGGGTCTGCGTCGGCCTGTGTTGAGCCGAGCTTCTTGCGATCCAGCAATTCGTACATCACCGGGATCACCACCAAAGTCAGCAGCGTCGACACCAGCAAACCGCCAATGACCGTAATCGCCATCGGCGCTCGAACCTCAGCACCCTCACCGATGCCAAGCGCCAGTGGTGCCAGACCCAACACCGTGGTCATGGTGGTCATTACGATCGGTCGCAGGCGCAGGCCTGCCGCTTGCAATATGGCATCGCGTCGCTCTATGCCGGATTCGCGCAGCTGGTTGATCCGGGTAATGAGCACAATGGCATTGTTAACGACAATGCCCGCGAGCATGATCAACCCGATAAACACCACCACACTCAAGGTCGATCCTGACAGATACAGGGCCGCCACGGCGCCGACCAGGGCCAAGGGAATAGAAAACAGAATTACCAGCGGATGCAGCAAGGATTCAAACTGCGACGCCATCACCAGGTACACCAGAAATACCGCCAAACCCAATGCAAACATCAGCGATCTGAACGACGCCTCCATTTCTTCGTTCTGACCGGCGATACGAACTCGCATGCGCGGCGGGAAGCTCATGTTGCCGAGCATGCTGCGTGCCTCTTCAACGGCGGCACCGAGATCACCGTAAGCGAGGTTGGATGAAATGACGGCTACCCGTTCCTGATCGATTCGTCGTATCTCGGTCGGGCCTTCGGTAATGACAATATCGGCCAGCGCAGACAACGGCACGGGGCGACCGTTGCCCGGATCAACTATCAAGTTTCTGACGTCGTCCACAGACTGGCGATCTTCTTCGCCGGTGCGCACCAGAACATCAATCTTTCGGTCGCCACGGGTGTAACGAGTGGCCACATCCCCACGCAGTTTGCTTACTACTTGTTCGGCGATAGCGCGTGGCGTGGTGCCGACGCGAGCCGCTCGATCCTGATCGAACAGGATTTGTAATTCGGGGTGGCCCTCTTCCAGGCTTGATTTGACGTCGGCAAAACGATTCGACTGTTCAAGTTGATTGACGATACGCTCACTGACTTGTCGCAACTGGCCAATATCAAAACCTGCTACGTAGATTTCCAGGGGCGTCGAAAAGCTAAACAGTTCCGGCCTGGAAAACCTTGCCTCCAGTCCAGGCATGCGGCTGGTCGATTGCCGCAAGGTCTCAATCACTCTGGCCTCGCTGTCCACATCTCGTACCGCAATCAGCAGGTCGCCGGCATTTTCACCGGCCTCAGCTGGATTGGCATCAATCCGGTTGCCGGTACCTGAGACCGAGTACACAGACTGCACACCGTCGACCGCCAGTGCATCCGTTTGCAACCTGGCCACGGCTTGATCGGTGGCCGCCAGGGGTGTGCCTGGGGCCAGCCGAACGCTGACCTCAGTTTGCCCTTGCGCCAACTCGGGAATCAATTCAGCGCCAAGCCGTTGACCAACCACCACAGCACCAGCAAAAGCACCAGCGGCAACCAACAGCACCAACGAACGCTGATTTAGCGCCGCTGGCAAGAATCTTGAATAGGCACCTTCAATCCACGCATACAACTGACTGACAACAAACGCGATCGGTTTCAAAGCCCAGTGCAGCGCCCAGGCCACGGCTCGAAACAGCGTCACGAAAATGCCTGCTATCCAGCCAATCAGCGAAGTAAACAAGAACTGTCGAGAGCTTTTGACGCCGCGGCCGAATCGAGTACGTGGTACGTATTCGGGATGGTCCTCGTCGGCAAATGCGGTTGGCGAACGAGACCGCGATGAAGACATCATCGGGATCAGAGTCAATGCGATCACCAGCGATACCAGCAATGCAAAGGCCACCGTTAGCGACTGGTCCCGAAACAGCTGACCGGCAACACCTTGCACGAACACCAACGGCAGGAACACCGCAACGGTGGTCAATGTTGAGGCGATAATGGCCGAGCTGACCTCACTGGTACCGTCGACGGCGGCGGCAATCGCGTCCTTACCCATGGCGCGGTGCCGAGCAATGTTCTCCAGCACGACGATGGCGTTGTCGACCAATAGACCAACCGCCAGTGCGATACCGCCAAGCGACATGATGTTAAGTGTGATGGCCCACTGATCCATCAGGAAGAACGTCGCTATCACTGACACGGGAATGGTCAGCGCAATGATGTAAGTGGGCCAGGCATCTTTGAGGAAGCAATAAATGATCAATATCGCCAGCAAGCCGCCGACCAGCGCCGCGGTGACTACTTCATTGATGGCCTGACGGATAAATTGCGACTGATCGTCAACAACCTCCAACTGCATACCCGTCAACAGGTCCTCTTTGACTTTCTCCAGCCGCTCAGCAACCGCATCGGCCACCGCCACGGTGTTGGCATCACCTTCCTTGTAAATCGCAATCTCGACCGCTTCACGACCGTTCATACGAATGATTGCTTGCCGTTCCTTGTGACCTTCGGAAATGGTGGCCACATCGCGCAAGTAGATGGAGCGACCGTCAACACTGCGGATCAGCAATTCGCCAACTTCACTGACTGCCTGAAACTGATTGACGGTGCGAACCAGGTAGCGATGCGTGCCCTCTTCCAGCCGACCTCCTGAAACGTTGACGTTCTCTCGACGTAGTCGATTGGCAACCTCTTCAACCGGCAAACCCAATTGGGCCAGGCGGTCCTGATCAATGTACACCTGAATCTCTTCTTCAAAACCGCCAGACACCTTGACCGCGGCAACGCCGGCAACCGGTTCCAGCTTGCGTTTTAGATCCTCGTCGGCAAAACGACGCACGGCCTTGAGTCGGTTTTCAATGTCGTCTTCAGCCTCAACATACAGACCCAGGCGATAAATCGGGTCGGTCGCCGGATTGAAGCGCAACATCAACGGCCGACTGGCTTCGAATGGCAATTGCAGGACTTCCAATTTCTCTCGAACATCGAGTCCGGCGGCATCCATATCGGTGCCCCAGGCGAACTCCAAAATCACATCCGATTGCCCGGTACGAGAAATGGACCGCACCCGCGTGACGTTCTTGACCACGCCCAATACTTCTTCAATCGGCTTGGTTAGCAGCGCCTCAATTTCAGCTGGTGCGGCGCCGGTCAGCTCAGTGCGCACCGTCAAGGTTGGATAAGCCAGATCCGGCAGTAGATTGGTTTTTAGATCAGACAAGGAAATCAGGCCGAATACGACCAGCGACACGCAGAACATCGAGATGGTCACTCGACGGCGTGTGGACAGCTCAATCAGGTTCATGACGCTTACTCTTGCTCGGTGTCGTCTGCCGCCGTCGCCGGCTCGGTAACCTCGTCAGCGTCCGCTTGTGCGACCACCGCGGTATCCACCGGCTCAGTCATCTCTATCCTGCCAGCCAGCAAGCCAGACAAATCCTCAATGCGGGTACCATCGCCAATACTCCCTTTGCCTGCGGTAACTACGATGTCACCGAGGGACACTCCAGCCGAGACTTCGACGCGACCTTCTGACTCAAACCCGGTCGTCAGCTCGACTCGTTTCGCCTTCGCATCCTCAAGCGATGCTCCCTCAACCAAATAGGCGTAGCTTCGTCCATCTTCGTAAACAATGGCATCACGTGGCACGGTGACCACATCGTTGCGAGTGGCATGAACAATACGAAGCCGTGCGAACATGCCCGGCTTGAGGTCCCGACCAGGATCGCTGAATTCAGTGGTGACTCGAAAGGTGCCGGTGGACGAATCAACAACTGGGCTGATACGGGCGACCACCCCTTCGAACACTCGATCCGGCAATGCATCGGCCATCAATTGCACCACTTGGCCCTTGCGCAGTGTCGACAGCTCATGTTCGGGCACATGGACGATGCCCTGTAACGGATCGAACTCGGTGACTCGGAACATCGGGGTTTGTTCAGATATGAGATTGCCAATCTTGACCATGCGCTCACTGACAACCCCATTGATGGGCGCAACAATGTCGGTGTATTCCAGTTGCAGCTTCGCCAGGTCAACAGCGGCTTGTTGTGATTCGGTTTCGAATCGAATGCGCTCATGCTCTTCGGAACTGGTCAGGTTGCGCGAAAACATCTCAGTGCTGCGGCGAAAGTCGTTTTCGAGACGACGCAAGGTGGCCAACGCTCGTTCAACTTCAAGGCGTTGCCGTTCCTTATCCAGGCGCGCCAAAACCTGACCCGCTTTGACTTCATCACCCTCTTCGGCCAACAGTTCAAGCAAGATACCATTGGTCTTGGCCACCACCACTGCCTCACGATCGGACTCTAGCGTAACGCTGCCGTCCCAGGACGCGTAGACATCACCAGACTCAACCAAAGCGGTTTCAACCGGAACGGCCTGCTCCTGGTTTTCTTCGTCATTTTCTTCTTGCCCGTCGGTGCTCATATTGCACCCCGACAACGCAAGAAAGCTCGAAGCCGCTAGTAAAACGAAAAGCCTTTTCATCAAAAATCCCCGAATGTCCGGCCATGTGGTGGTGTTGTAGTTCACTAGTACACCATAACTCCACTGACAATTCGATAGGTCAATGGTCACGAAACTTCTTAATTGAACCGTGAGGACCCAAAGCGATTGCCGGGAATGTTGAAGTACTGGAATATGTTAGTAGACCCCAGTATCGTAGCTCACAAACCATTTACCGGTGATCGAATGCCGACGACTGCTTACGCCTCCGAAGCCCTGACCCAGCTCAAGGTATCCTGTGCCTCCTGTGGCCTGTCCGACTTGTGCTTGCCGAGGGGCGTAGACAAGGTGACGCTGGAACAACTGGACGACGCCGTCGATCGAATCGACCCTCTTCCCCGATCAACGTCAATTTTTCGCCAGGGCGAGCCGCTATTTGCTTTGTACGCCGTTCGGGCCGGGTCGGTCCGCAGCACGCATGTCGGTGCGGACGGCAATGAGCAGGTTCTGGGTTTTCATTACCCGGGCGACCTTCTCGGCCTTGACGCGCTGGACGGCAATGTTCATCAAGTAACGATTGATACTCTGGAGCGAACCCACTTGTGCGCGTTGCCTATCAACACCCTGGATAACGTGTTGGAGTCAGTGCCGCCATTGCGTCGACAACTGCTGCGCATCATGAGCAGGAACCACGCACAGGATCATCACCACTTGGAGTTGATGGGGCGCAAGGCTGCGACCAGTCGCGTCGCCGGCTGGCTCCTTTCGGTATCAAAACGACTCCACGCTCACGGCTATGAGTCGGACCAGTTGTCGTTGAGTATGTCACGCAGCGACCTGGGAAACTATCTGGGATTGGCGATCGAGACCGTCAGCCGAACCCTAAGCAGGCTGCAAGCCGATGGCATCATTGAGGTCAGCGGACGCAGCGTCACCCTTCTCGACAAACAAAGACTGACCGAAGCTGCCGACGGCGACTGTTCCTAGTCTGTCGCCGGGAAGAGCGCGTACGCTAGAAAGAGAATGGTTTCTCGCGAAGACGCTAAGGCGCAAAGGGCGCGCAGCGCGCGTTCCTCGAAGAAACTCGAAAGCCTCCGCATTCATCGGCAATGTCTACATGCGTCATTCCGGGCTTGACCCGGAATCCATCTTTGACGGCACTGGGCCCAGGGTCGTATTCCAAGAACGCATACGCTTGAAGAGAATGGTTTCTCGCGAAGGCGCGAAGGCGCAAAGGGGGCGCGCACCGCGCGCTTTTCGAAGATATAAGCACAATGAGGAAAGGAGGTTGATGAGGCGAGCATTGCTCGTTTGTTGAATCAGCAACAGGTGTTTTGAGGGCTTGGCAGATCTTGCACTCACGTCATTCCGGGCTTGAGCTGGGTGAAGCCGCATTGATGAGGTGTGACTAAACGTCACGCCGCGCGGCTGAACGACCGCATATGGATATGCGGGCTGGGGGTTCATACAAAGCGATCGTGTTGCGCCATGGATGGCTACTTCAT
>BQJN01000128.1 GCA_021604725.1 Lysobacteraceae bacterium
GTCATCGGCTGATTCATCGTTTCCTGGCGATACATCAAGACATTGGAAGGGTTGATTAGTGCAAATTCGTGGTCAACAAATGATGTTCGAACCGACATCTCGTGGGCATAGACCCGATAACGCACAGCCACGTTGCCGTCACCATTGGGCGATACCTGCCATCGGTTTTTCGCTGTTTTGACTATCGGTATGGGTTCGCCGTTTTGCATCGCACGTACGGATTCGACCTTGCGAGAAAACTCCCTAAGCAAATAGGAGCCGGGTATCCATGTCGCCATGGTCAGTTCAAAGGGGCTTCCAGTGGTCGGGAATTGAGCAGTGACTTCGATGTAGTGGGTATGCGGTTGATCGATTGCCAGGGTGTAATCATTGCCAGAGGCGTGGAAACAGAATAGCGACAATAAAAAGACGGCAAGCAATCTCGACGGCATTGGGCAAACCCAGGCTTGGAAGTTGAGCGACGTATTATGGCAGGGAAGGGCAGGATTTGGGGCTGATCTTAGGGAAGCATTCGATCAATGCGAGTAGTACTTCCTTAGACCCTAGCAGCTGCTCCGGGGCGAGCAGAGCCGCGTTCACATTGGTCTGGACTGCCAGCGTACGTTACCTGGCACAAGGAGGTGCCAGCATTTGCGGCTAGCCGCAAATGAAGGGTTTCAATGACCGCGCTCATTGAAGCGCGTGTCCGCGTTGGCCAGGGATGGTCAATCGTGGAAACAAAAACGATGGAAAAATCGCAGTAGACATTGCCGTTTGGAAAGGCTCGTCAACTTGGGGGGAAGTTGACGGTTGGGGTGCTTGCTAGCAATGCCCACTGCGTTTCAGACGAGTTGCTTGATTATTTTTATTATTCACACCGGCTCTCGCTGGTGTGATGCTGAACGGGCCGCCGTTCTGGCTGTTCTCCCGTTCGGTGCTTGGCACTCTACGGCAGCGGTCCTTACCTTGAAGTGGCCGAAACATTACAAATTGGTAATGTATGGCAAAAGGTGCGGAATATCACTGAATTGGCTCAATCTGAGAAGTCGGTCGCAATGAGAAAAAGTCGAACTGCGTCAACACTGCCGACACCCAATGAAGGCAGTACGGCTGTCACTCTCAGTCAGCGTTGCAGCGTCACTGCTCGAGGTCGTCTGTATCGATTTGTCCGCTCAGGCGTCGGCGAACATGCGACCAGGACAAACCAACCGCCATCACGGTGGCCATGATCACCAGCACCACCCAGGTAGTGACCTGCTGGTTGGCCAGGTCCAGCCAACCCAGGTCGGTTAGCAGCCAGACCAATGCGCCGAGCAGGGCGGTGACCAATAGAACGCCCAGTGCATTGATCGATCGGAAGGTTGCTCGTAGGTAAATAATCACGGCAGCGGCCAGCACCAGACCGACCAGCACCCGAAGTGATACCAACCCCTGATCGCTGATCCACCAATCGACATACGAAAGACCGGTCGGATTGTAGATGGCAGCCACCAGGATCAGGGCGGCGACCCAACGTACAAAAAATCCACCGAATCCGAACTGCTCACTCTTGGCCAAAATCTATCTCCGCGAAGTCAAAGAAGCAAAAACTAATTTGCGCTTTTAAAAATGAGGTGCTGATATTACCGCAAGAAAGGCAGCTCGCTTGCCTTCTTTCGCTAAACTGACCACAGTTCGGCGGCAGCAAAGTGTTGAAAAAATGGCTCCCCAGTCCTATCTCGGAAGCTGCTTCCAATTACTCTCAAGAACTGGTTTACCACTATGAATGCCAAGGTAGAGACACACAAATTCCAAGCCGAAGTCCAGCAGGTTTTGAAGCTGGTCATCAACTCGCTGTACTCCAACAAGGAAATCTTCTTGCGGGAGTTGGTATCCAACGCCTCAGATGCCTGTGACAAGTTGCGATTTGCCTCACTCAGCGATCAGAGCCTGCTGGGTGATGATACTGACCTTGCTATTGAGGTCGAATGCGATAGCGACGCTCGAACGGTAACCATTCGAGACAATGGCATCGGCATGACCCACGATGAGGTGATTGAGAACATCGGCACCATTGCCTCATCCGGCACGCGGCGCTTTCTTGAGCAAATGACCGGTGAGGCGAAAAAAGATGCGTCTCTGATCGGACAGTTCGGTGTTGGCTTCTACTCAGCCTTTATCGTCGCCGACAAGGTGACCCTGACCACGCGCAAGGCCGGCACCGATGAGGCCTGGCGTTGGAGTTCTGACGGGACTGGCGAGTATTCGATCGAATCTGTCGATACCGACTCGCGAGGAACCGAGATCGTCTTGCATTTGAAAGAAGATGAGGCGGAGTTGGCTGAAAGCTATCGCTTGCGCTCCATCGTTGGACGTTACTCAGACCATATTGCATTCCCTGTTCGTATGCCGGCTGCCAAGCCTCCGGTGGCGGAAGGCGAGGATGGTGACGAGGACGAGAGCAAAGATGATGCGCCTGAATGGGAAACAGTCAACCAGGCGGCCGCGCTTTGGACCCGAGCCAAGGCCGACATCAGCGATGAGGAATACCTGGATTTCTACAAGCACGTGTCTCACGACTTCAATGACGCAGTCAGCTGGGCACACAACCGTGTAGAGGGCAACCAGAGTTACACCTCGCTGCTGTACTTGCCGAGCAAGGCACCGTTCGATATGCAGTGGAATCGCGATGATCGCAAAGGCCTGAAGCTGTACGTCAAACGTGTATTCATCATGGACGCGGCCGAAGAGCTGCTGCCAGGCTACCTTCGTTTCATGCGCGGTGTAATCGATTCAGATGATTTGCCGCTGAACGTTTCACGGGAGATTCTGCAAGACAACCCGCTGACTCGAAAAATACGAGCTGCGCTAATCAAACGAAGCATCGATCTGATGGCCAAGTTGGCCAAAGATGATCACGACAAGTATCTGGAGTTCTACGAACAGTTTGGTGAAGTGCTCAAAGAGGGACCTGCCGAAGACTTTAGCAACCGCGACAAGGTCGCCGGTCTGTTACGTTTTCGCTCGACCCATCAGGCGGAAGGCAAGGAAGCGGATGCGGTCTGCCACTCGCTGGCCGATTATGTGTCGCGTATGAAGAGCGCACAGGACAAGATCTATTACCTGACTGCAGACAGCTATCGAGCGGCCATCAACAGCCCGCATCTTGAGATTTTCCGCAACAAGGGCATCGAAGTGTTGTTGCTCACCGACCGCATTGATGAGTGGTTGGTAGGGCATTTGCCCGAGTTTGACGGCAAGCCGCTGCAATCGGTGGCCCAGGGCGATCTGGACCTCGGTGCGCTGGAAGACGAGGAAGAAAAGCTCGATCGCGAAAAGCAGGCCGAGGAATCCAAGCCTCTGCTCGAGCGCGTCGAGAAAAGCTTGTCCGAGCGTGTGGCCAAGGTGCGTGTCGGTGCCGGTCTGACCGAATCCCCGTCCCGTGTCATTGCAGAGAACGACCAAATGGCGTTGCACATGCAGCGCATGCTCAAGCAGGCCGGTCAGGACATTCCCGAGCAAAAGCCGACGCTGGAGCTGAACCCCAAGCATCCGTTGGTGGAAAAAGCAGCGTCGATTGAAGACGAGAAGCTGTTTGCCGACTATTGCGAACTGTTTCTGGATCAGGCGCTGATCGCCGATGGCGCAACGTTGGATGACCCGGCGGCATACATCAAGCGCGTCAACAGCTTGCTGCTGGGCTAGGTACATTGGACGTTACCCGCATCGATCGCTGGTTATGGGCGGCACGATTCTTCAAGACTCGTTCGCTGGCCAAGACCGCGATTGATGCGGGGCGCGTCGAAATCAATGGTCGTCGAGCCAAGCCAGCTCACGATGTGCGGGTTGGCGACATGCTCCATGTTCGTCGCGGCACTGAAGCCTTCGAGCTGGAAGTGACTCTGATCAGTCACCGTCGAGGTTCGGCCACGGTCGCTGCGACCATGTATGAAGAGACACCGCAGAGCAAGGAGGCCCGTGAGGCAGAGGTAGAGCGGCGACGCATGGAACGTGATTTCCAGACCCATCCCGAACGGCGCCCAGACAAAAAGCAGCGCCGTCAGCTGATGAAGTTCAAATCAAAACCGCCTTCGGATTAATCAGAACCTAGAGCGCGTCCACGGATAGCTGTTTCTTCGCGCTCGCCCTGGCACACGGAAGTGCCAGCCATTTTCAAGTCATTTGAAAATGAAGGGTTTCAATGACCGCGCTCCTTGAAACCCGTGTCCGCGTTAGCCACGGATGGCTATTCGTGGACGACCTCTAACTCGCACTTGCGTAAAACTGGTCCGGCCTGGGAAACGCCCACAGTCGATGTTGGCGCCGATCAAACGGTGACCAGTTGTCTTCCGGCAAGGCCAATCGGTCCATAATCGCCCAGATGGCCGATGGGTTGTGGCCCAGCCCACAATGGCTGCCGTAAACACGAACGTTTTCTGCCTGTGGTGCTTCGCTGTTCAGCGAGCATTGCCAGGGAACGATGCCGTCGCTCTTGGTATAAATCGACGTGCACGGCACTGGTGGCGGCAAGGCAGCGCGTTCAATGATGTCCGCATCGATATGATCCCTGAAATGTCCGTTGATTACCTGGTACAAGCCTGATGCGGCGGTCAGGTGGTAGTTTCGAAAGGGCGTACCCAGGGTAATGACCTGACGCACATCATCCGGGGCCATCCAGGCCAGCTCGCGGGCGTAGACACCGCCAAGACTCCAGCCAATTAAGCTGACTTTCTTGCCGTAACGCTGACGCAGTTCCTGTACGCGCTCCATTACCGACTCCAGAGCAACGTGCAGTGGACCGAAGTTACGACCCAGCTTCCAGCGATGGCCCTTGTAACCAATGCGTTTGAGGATGTGTCTAAGCGGTGCTGTTGAGCTGCCACTGGCCAGAAAGCCCGGCAATACCAGCACCGGGTGATCATCACCCTTTGGGCTTAAGTGCAGCAATGGATACATCCAGGCGTAGAGGTACAGCTCACCTAGAGCACGAGGCTCCATGAAAGTCAGGCCCAGTGAGGGCCGGCTGATCTCGTTGGCGTCTATCGGTTGCTCCAGGTATCAGGCTCTAAGGAAATTTGTAATCAGCAAATTGCTTGCGCAACGAAAGCTTGTCGATCTTGCCTGTCGCAGTGTGCGGCAGCGCTTCGACGAAGGCTACATCGTCGGGCTTCCACCATGATGCCACACGTCCATCGAACCATGCCAATAGCTCGTCTTTTGACACCGCTTGTTGCTCTTTGGTGACAACGATAAGCAGTGGCCGCTCAGTCCATTTCGGGTGTTCGCGTCCAATCACTGCGGCCTCGACCACGCCTGGGTGACCCACGGCAGTGTTCTCCAGCTCGATTGAGCTAATCCACTCACCGCCGGACTTGATCACGTCTTTGCTGCGGTCTGTGATGGTCATCACCCCGTGCGGATCGATGGTCGCCACATCGCCGGTATCAAACCATCCGTCCGCATCCAGTGGGTTGTCTCCATCTTCCAGTTTGTAGTATTCACTGGCAACCCACGGACCGCGCACCTTCAGGGCACCGAAGGCGACGCCATCCCAAGGCAAGGGTTGGTCATTTTCGTCGGTAATACGCATCTCGATACCGAACACGCCACAGCCTTGTTTGGCGCGAAGATCGTATTGTTGGTCCTGAGTCAGTTCTCCCATGGCCGGTTTGATCTTGAATATAGTGCCCAGCGGGCTGGTTTCGGTCATGCCCCAGCCTTGATGCACACTCACATTGTATTTTCGATCAAAGGTTTCGATGATTGACCGTGGACAGGCTGCGCCGCCAACACTGACTCGGTTGACGCTGGGTATAGTGGCACCCGATTGTTCCAGGTAGCTGAGCAAGGCCAGCCAGATCGTGGGCACGCCAGAGGCAATGCTGACCGACTCACGGTTGATCAAGGCACACAACGCCTCACCATCGGCCATTTTCGGACCGGGCATGACCATTTTGGCCCCGACCATGGGCGAGCTGTAAGGAACGCCCCAGCCGTTGACATGAAACATGGGCACCACCAATAGCACACAGTCTTGACCAGAGAATGCCAATACATCGGGCAGACAGCCGGCGTAAGCATGCAGGACCGCCGAACGGTGGCTGTACAACACGCCTTTGGGGTTGCCCGTGGTGCCCGAGGTGTAGCATAGCGCTGAGGCCGTGTTCTCGTCGAATTCGGGCCAGTCAAATTGATCTGATTCCGAGGCCAGCAGGGTTTCGTAGCACATAACATTCGGAATCTCGCTGGCTGGCATGTGCGCTTCGTCAGTCATCACCACCACGCCTTCAACACCGGCCAATGCGGGCCACAGCTTCTCGATCAGCGGCATCACCAAGAGATCGACGAACAGGAATCGGTCTTGCGCGTGATTGATGATGTAGGTCACCTGTTCCGGATACAGTCTGGGATTAATGGTGTGGCAAACCATTCCGCTGCCTGAGACCGCGTAGTACAGTTCAAAATGGCGGTAATCATTCCAGGCCAGCGTGCCGATGCGATCGCCCTGTTTCACCCCCAGTTTGTTTAACGCATTGGCCAGTTGCCTGGTGCGGGCGAAGGCGTCGCGGTAGGTGTAACGATGATTGGGGTTGTCGGCTGTGACCGAAACGATTTCACGGTCGGGGTAGTTGAGATCGGCAAACCTCATGATTGATGAGATCAGCAAGGGGGTGTTCATCATCAGTCCATGCATAGGGGATGCCTCTTCAGGTTGCTTGTTGTTTGAGTTGATCAGTTTGTCTTATTGGCTGTCTTGTGCGCTACCGGCCGCTTTGTTGTGGCTGCCTTCTTTCGACTCGCCTTCGCCTTCGCCTTTGGCCTGGCTGTGGTGGTGACGCCAGTGGCTACTTTCAGATCTTCGAAAGTTTCGCTGAGGAAATCACAGTACACGCCCGGGTCCGGCATCATCTGCCGACAGGAGATCGCGCTGACGGTGATCTGGCCGTTGTAGCCGATAACCGGTTGAAACAGGCCGACGCCGTGCGCAATCGGACCCAGCCCAAAATTCGCCACCATTCGCGAGCCCATCGAATACAGCGGAAAGTTCGGCCCCGGCACATTGGTAATAACGGTGTTAAAAATAGGTGGTACGTAGTTGGCCAGCCCATATCGACTGTAGGCGGTGGCCATCAGTCCTGTGGTGGTGGAGGGCAGAAAATGCGCTAGCTCAACACCAATGGATGCGCCCAAGGTTTGCGTGACTTTTTTGGCGCGAACCGATTCGTGATGTACCGCTTTCAATCGCTGCAACGGATCGGCAAGGTCGCTTCGTACCGGCAAACTCATGGTCGACACCATATTGCCTGCTGCCTTGCGCATTGCATCTGGGCGGGCAGAGACCGGGGCCATGGCGACCAACGACTGTTCTGGCAGTTCGCCCTTGGCTTCGAGGTATTTCCGCAAAGCACCGCCGCAGACGCTGACGATGACATCGTTGACAGTGGCACCGTCCACCGCGCCTTTGACGGCGCGAATTTCATCCAGCGAAAAACTGCGCCCATCGAACACTCGATGTGGAGATACATTGCCGTTGAATCGAGTGCGCGGCACGTTGCTGGTCAACTCCAGCTCCTTGTTCAACAGGCCTCGGCCAAAACGAAGGGCAGTAGGCGCAGTTCTGGCTAAAAGCGAGGCAAATTCGAACGGTTTTTTCGCGGTGGTAACAGCAGTGCGCGCCAACAACTCCATCGATGTCGGCGATCGGTCGGGTTGCCAGGGAGCCGTTGGTGGCTCGGCCATGTCCTGTGGCGATGGGTCATGGATGGCCGCGCCGATTTCAGCACCTGAAACCCCATCAATGGCTGCATGATGAAACTTGCTCACCAGAGCGAAGCTTCCTGCTGGAATCCCTTCCACATTGTCGAGCCCTTCGATGACGTAGGCTTCCCAAAGTGGGCGGGTGGTGTCCAGCGGGCGAGCATGCAGCCTCGCCGTTTGTATACACAACTGCCGCCAGTCACCGGGTTTGGGCAACGCGATATGGCGTACATGAAACTCAAGATCAAAGTCCGGATCATCAATCCAGTAAGGGTGATCCAGGCTCATTGGCACCGTCGCCAGGCGTTGCCGAAACACCCGCGCACGATGCAGGCGCTTCTCGAAGAAATTCAGAATTTCCTTGAAGGTGACCGCCCCACCCGGGGCAGTCGACTGGTCGTAGATGGCCAGGCTACCGATATGCATCGGCATATTGCCGGTTTCGAGGTACAGAAAGGACGCGTCAAGCCCAGACAGTTGCTCCATTTATGTGGGCTCCGTCATGCTTGGCGTCTGCCACAGTATTTTGGCCATGCTGATCTGCGCTGAGCTTAAAGGGCACAGCTTAGCATGGGTGCGTTTGTCTCAATTGACCTCGTCGTTGGAGTCCATTTCAGTCATCGCCGCCCGGTAGCCTAGACCGCGGACGGTAAGCAGCCATTTTGGTTTTGCCGGTTCGATTTCCAGCTTGGAGCGCAACCAGGCCATATGCACATCAACGGTGCGTGAGGTGGGGGCTGAGTCGTAGCCCCATACCTCGGTTAGCAGTTCGTCTCGGCTGATGGCTCGATGGTGATTGATCAACAAGTATCTGAGTAGCTTGAACTCGCGTTCGCCAAGATCAACAGCCTGTCCTCGCTGAGTGACCAAACGGCGTCCAAGATCGACTTGGTTGTGACCGAGTTGGTAGACGGCTGGTTGTGCTGCGGAGCGTTTCTTTCGTCTCAGCAAGGCTTCGATTCGTGCCTGCAATTCGGCCATGGCAAAGGGCTTGATCAGGTAGTCATCAGCACCCGTTTTCAGGCCTTCTACGCGATTGCCGATCTCGGCTTTCGCCGTCAACATCAGGATGGCTCCAGCAAAGCCGACCCGTCTTAAGTGACGACAAAAGTCCAACCCGCTTTCTCCTGGCAGCATAAGATCGAGTACCACCAACTGGTAGTTGTTGCGCTCAAAATAATGTCGTGCGGCCGCGGCATCTTCCACCGCGTCCAGGGCGTACCCTTCGGTGCGCAGGCGATCAGCCAGGGTAAGACGCAAGGCCAACTCATCCTCGACAATAAGCAATCGTTGGCTAGCCATTGTTGGGCCATCGCAACTGTATTTCATTGCCGTTGTCCAGGGGCTGCCAGCTGGCTTTGCCGCCGTGTGCTGTTGCTACCTGCTTGACCAGGTGGAGGCCGAGTCCTACGCCGGGGACAGCATCGCGATCGGGCGCTCCACCGCGAATGAACGGTTCGAACAGCTTCGCGCCTTCCCGCGCCGATATCGGCGGGCCTTCACTGCGCACACGCAGCGCATTTTGTCTGTTCTCCTGCTCAAACAACACATGGATGTTGCTATCCACTGGCGAGTATTTGACCGCATTGTCAATCAGGTTCTTCAGTGCCAGCTGCACCAGCTCAGGGTCCATGTGAGCGCGATCAGCCGTCGACTCCACGTGTACAGTACGATTGACCCCGGTCACCGCGTCGTTGATCAAAGGTCGGACCTCAACGTGTTGCCACTTTGCCCGCTGCGACTGCATGCTCAGCAAACGCAGAGTCGTTTCGGTAAGGGCCGACAGCCGTCCGGCATGTTCGGTCAGTAGTTCACCATAGTGGCTCAGTTGCTGTGGTTCGGTGACCACTCCATCGGCAATGTTCTGACCCAGCGCGGCAATCGACGCCAAAGGTGTCCGCAATTCATGCGATACGCTGGCGACAAAATCGATCTGACGCTGCGCCAGGAGGGTGTTTCGTCGCCCAGCCAGCAATACAGCAGCCGCGGCTGCAAACAACAAAGCCAGTGTGCCGATCACCACCCATAGCTGCCAACGTTGCGCCGAGCGGACAGCGGTTTCGACCGAGCCGTCGCGATGTCGTGCCTGGATTTGCCAACATCCGAGAACCCTGTCCTCGTTGTCATCTGTCATCAGCGACTGTTTGATATTCAGGCCGAGCATCAGGAAATGGATTTCCCACGGCGCGGCCTCAGCCGCATCAGGGCCACGTCGGATCAATACTTGCTCTGTTGCGATGTCGGTGACCTCAACCACATAGTCAGTGGCTGACAGATGTCGAAAGAAAAAATCGACCAACTCAGTTGTCCACTGGCGCAGATAGCGAGCAGACAAGGTGACCTGGTGGACCTGTTGATTGTCCGGAATCTGTAGTACCAAACTATCGCATAGCACAGTGGCTGTGGCAGGGAGTGTTGTTTGAGTTGTGCTGGCGATCGAATCAATAAGCTCAAGATGACCGACGCGCTGAGCCCACATGTGGACCCGGGTCTGCAGTGGCTCACCGGTTTTCACTGATACCGCCTCGGCCAGCCCCGCCAGTTGGCGATCAACTTCCTCGCCCACCAGAAAGGTGGCCGCGTTCAGATTGGCACGGATTCGCTCGCTTTCAGCCGTGGCAAGTTCACCCAATGTTCGCACTTGCAAATAGCCGAGCAGGGCCACACCAACGGCCATCAGGGTCAAGCCGGTGGATACCAGGCGTGGGGTGAGTTTTTTCAGCTGCATTTATGCAGTGTAACCAAGCTGCATTAGGAAAACGGCCCCGGCAGTGCTCAGGGCCATTGTATATAAGCCTAATCGTTACTTGCCGTGCGAATGTACGTGCCATCGATCACTTGCAGGAAGGTGTCATACGGCACCACTTGGCCGTGCGCTGGGACGATGGTCTTCACCGGCAGCTGGTTCTCAGCGATCCATTGCGCCAACCATTTGGAATTCGGGCTGGCTTTGGGTAGAACGCCACCGTGTGAGGTTCCAAATAAATCTGTCACGTACAAGATGCCGTGCTCCGGAATCCAGCCCAGCACGAGGCTGTCAACGTGTGGGGTTGGGCCCACCGTTTTTAGTTCAAGAGTGAGCTCAGCGGTTGCGAACGTTCGCTCTTGGTTAAGTGCTTTCACTTTCGGCGCGCGTTCACCGACTGTGCCAGTCAACGGGTGGTCAACGTTAGCCAGCTTTTTCAGATAGAGCACGGTGTCGGCCGGTGCCAGTACCTCCACTGAGCCACCAAGAAACGCATTGATGCCGCCAAGGTGGTCGTGGTGATAGTGGGTAACAACCACGGTGCTCAATGGCTGCTCAGGTAGCATGCCGGCGACGACGCTTTTGGCCCCTGCCATCAGCCGGTCGGCCAGTGGCGCCTCTATCATTACCGATTCACCATCCAGGGCGACTAGCAAGGAATTGTAGTTGAAGTTGAAGCCAGACCATTGGTGGAGCAGGTAGACGTTGTCGGCCAGGGCCTTGGGGCTGAGTATCACCGGGTCGGCATTCGGCATGGCGTTTTCAGGACGGTCGAACATGGCGGTGTCCAGATCGCCGTTGATGCTGATCCTGGTGGCGAGCCTGTTCTCGACCAGGACATCGCCAGTATAAAACGCCCATTTGTGTGGTGTTGGAATCCCTGCAATGTCTTGAACATCATCAAAGGCAACCGATTGCGTGGTGCGGCCCAGTAGCAAGTCATCGTTTATCGTTTCGAGGTAATCGACGCTGTCATCTGTCTGGTCGATGTACAGGCTTACTTGACCATTGCCAGCATCAACAAATGTGATGACTTCATAGTCCTTGCCATCACGTTCGGTCTGCCCCAGGTAGCGCACGCTGGCGCGCGCATTTGCTGCCTGCGCGAGCATCACGAACGGCAGCATGCGAGCTGGGCTGCCCTGGTTCGCGGCGCGCGACAGGCCTACTTCAAAGTTTGACAGGTCATGGATCTGGTTGTTGGTCTCC
>BQJN01000129.1 GCA_021604725.1 Lysobacteraceae bacterium
GAAACCACCGCCGCGGCCATCGACTTCATGGAGCGCGCCAACGAGGCCGACAAGCCGTTCTTCTTGTGGTGGAACTCAACCCGCATGCACGTCTGGACCCGCCTCAAGCCCGAATCACAAGGCAAGACCGGACTTGGCATCTACCCCGACGGCATGGTCGAGCATGATGGCCACATCGGCATGATTCTCGACAAACTCGACGAGATGGGCATCGCCGACAACACCATCGTTATGTATTCGACTGACAACGGAGCCGAGGTCATGACCTGGCCTGATGGTGGCACCACGCCGTTCCGCGGTGAGAAAAACACCAATTGGGAAGGCGGTTACCGAGTACCGACCATGATTCGCTGGCCCGGCGTGATTGAGCCTGGCACGGTCGACAACAATGTCTTCTCGCACGAAGATATGCTGCCCACGCTGCTGGCCGCGGCCGGTGACGACGACGTCAAAGAAGACTTGCTGGACGGCGGCGTTAGAGCCATCGGGCGCAGCTACAAGGTGCATCTGGATGGTTACAACCTGATGCCTTACTTCAAGGGCGAACAGGAAACATCACCCCGATCGGAATTCATCTACTGGACTGATGACGGCGACATTGCTGCACTCCGTTACAACAACTGGAAGATCGTATTCATGGAGCAACGTGCGCATGGATTCGATGTCTGGCAGGACCCCTTCGTAGTATTGCGATTCCCTAAGCTGATCCATCTTCGTGCCGATCCGTTTGAACGAGCCGACCACGAAGGTATGGGCTACGGTATCTGGCGCGCTGAGCGTATGTTTGCGCTGGCACCGGCGCAAATGTACGTCGGGCAATACCTAAAGAGCTTCGAAGAGTTCCCGCCGCGTCAGTCACCGGGGTCGTTTAGCCTGGGCGCAGCGATGGACAAGATTCGCGAAGGCACCCACCTGGGTAACTAGAGGTCGTCCACGATTAGCCATCCATGGCTAACGCGGACACGGGTTTCAAGGAGCGCGGTCAGTTAAACCCTTCATTTTCAATACTTGAAAATGCTGGCACTTCCGTGTGCCAGGGCGAGCGCGTCAAAACACTTTTCTGTGGAAGCGCTCTAACTAGCCCGAAGCAAGCTCAATTCGCTCAGCCTTTCAGGCTGGGCACGCAACCGGGGCGAGTGCGTTGCAACGCACTCGCCCCTTTTTGCCACCGTCATGCTGCAAGGCATTGGGAATTTCAGGCGCACTCACGTAAGCTCCAAAGGTGATAATTATACTTGGCGGAGATTTTCGTGAGCAGCAAGTACCAGCACCCCGGCGTTTACGTTCAGGAAGTCGATGGGCCGAGCTCAATTGTTGGAGCGGACACCAGCACCCCCCTGTTTATCGGTGTTGCAGTAGGTCATGCCAACAATGAGCCCACTCTGATAACGAGCTGGCAAGGTTTTGAGGCTACCTTCGGCGGATTGATCTGGAATCGTTTCCTGGCTGCCGCCGTCTATACTTTCTTTGCCGAGGGCGGCAGCAATTGCTACGTAAAAACGCTCAACCCCAACAAGCCTGCGGCCCAGGTCAAAGTTGGATCGCTACAAGCAACAGCCACTTCAGCTGGCGACTGGTGTGACAGCTGGCGTATTGTCATCGCCGAGGCCGCCCACCCATCCGACAGCGCTTTTTCACTGGCGGTCCAGGCCCCTGTCGTGCAGGACCCGGGCAAGCAACAAGAACAATTACTGCTTGAGTATGTGCGGCGAAATCAATTGCCCCTCAGCGAGGACAACAGCCATTGGGAACTCGAACGATTTGACATCCAGCTGGCGCAGTTGGCGACCGCTATTGAGGCCATTAATCGACGTTCATTGTTCATCCAGCTAACTGCCGATCCATCGCCAATTAAACCGAAAGACGGGAACTACGTGCTTTCGGCACCTGCAGTTAGTTTCGACCTGTCCGGTCTGCCCGCCTTGATCGAGCAGATGCATGAACAAACTGAACTTGCCGTATTGACTGATGCAACAAGCATCGCCAGTCAGCCTGCAGAGCAACGCGATTTCACACAGCTGCTGACCGACGCCGCCGAATTGCATCGGAACGTATTCGTGGTTTGCGATACTCCTTTTGGCCTCGATGAAAAACAGGCGATCGCCTACAGGGAAGGTCTTCCCCTAACGTCATCGGAGCAGCCGGGTAACGCCTTGGCCTCGCCATTCGGGGCGATCTACTACCCATGGATCAGCATCCTCAACCCAATCACCAATCGGCAACTTTGGTTGCCGCCGGCGGGCGCGGTTTTGGGCCGATACGCGGACACCGATCAAGGCTACGGCGTATGGAAGGCTCCAGCCGGAATCGACGCTGGAAGACTAACTATCGCTGACGCACTTTACAGCAATATTGACGAAAGCGAGCAAGGTCCGCTAAACACTGAGAACATCAACGCCATTCGCAAATTTCCGAATTATGGCATCCTAATCTGGGGGGCACGTACGCTCTCCTCAGACTACGACAGTCAGTACGTTTCGGTACGCCGACTTTTGATTTATGTCGAACAAAGCATCAAGCAAAGCTTGGGCTGGGTCGTTTTCGAGCCGACTGGGCCCAAACTCTGGGGCCAGGTACAACGTGAAATAGAAACATTTCTCAACCAGCTTTGGCAGCAAGGCGCACTGTTCGGCACGACGGCAAAAGAGGCCTACTTTGTCACCGTAGACCAGACCAACAACACGCCCTCCGACCAGGAACAAGGCATTCTCAACGTGACCATCGGCATCGCGGCCGAACACCCCGCCGAGTTTATTGTCGTTGCGATCAAAGCCACCACGTCGGGCTCGTGGCAAGTCGCCATTCACACCTGATCATCTGGTGGTCGCTGCTGATGCAGGTTCACATCGCACCCCCGACTAACGCGCACGGACTGATAGACTGGTGAGATTCGACCGCCACAACAAGGAAAAACCATGCCGTCCCGACTATTGATCGCTTTGCTGCTGGGTTTCCAAGTGTTTGCTTCGGCTGCAGAACAAGTCACAGTCATTCATGCCGGACAACTGCTGGCCATCCCAGGCGTGACGCCACTTAAGCAACAGACCATCGTCATTCGAGGTGATCGGATCGAAAGAATCGCAGACGGATTCGAAAACCCCAACACGATTGACGATCAAGCCATTTTCATTGACTTGAGCGACCAGTTCGTACTGCCTGGCCTGATGGACATGCATGTCCACTTGCTTGGGGAGCTGAGCCCAACAAGTCGAACGGACGCCTTGTTCGTCACCACCTCAATGAGCGCGCTAAGAGGCGCCCACTACGCGCGAAAAACCTTGCTCGCCGGGTTTACAACGGTGCGAGATCTCGGTGGTGATCCCGAGGCCATCTATGCCTTGCGCGACGCCATAAACCAAGGTCTGGTTGACGGCCCCAGGGTGTTTGCGACGGGCAGTTTTTTGGCGGCCACCGGCGGACATGGTGATGTCGATGGTTTCAAGCCCGAGCTACTGAAACTGTGGACGCCGGAGACCATTTGCGACGGCCCTTACGACTGCCGCCGCGCCACTCGACAAGCGATCAAGATGGGCGCTGACTGGATCAAGATAACCGCCACTGGCGGTGTGTTGTCTGACACCAAGACTGGCACCGACCAACAAATGACCGACGACGAACTGCAAGAGATCGTCGACACCGCGCATGCCCTGGGGGTTAAGGTGGCTGCCCATGCGCATGGTGCCAACGGCATCAACGCTGCCCTGCGAGCCGGCGTCGACAGCATCGATCACGGCACGTTCACCGGCAGCGATGAAATCAAACTGTTCAAAAGGTCTGGGGCCTATTTAGTGCCGACGCTTTCCCCTGGCACCAAGATTCCTGCCACCATGGAAGGCAATCCATTTTTTACCGACGCGATCAAGGCCAAAGCCTACGCCGCGTCTGCAGCCTCCCGCGACAGCTTTATTCAGGCCTATCGCGCAGGCGTCAAGATCGCATTCGGAACTGACTCGGCGGTTACTCCGCATGGTGAAAATGGCGACGAATTTGCAATGATGGTTGAAGCGGGCATGCCGGCGATGGACGCGCTAGTCTCCGCGACTGTGGCGGCCGCTGAATTGCTGGGTATCGCCGACAACCTCGGCACCTTGGAACCTGGCAAACTGGCCGACTTGATCGCCGTAAGCGCCAGCCCTGTGCAGGACATTAGCGTCATGAGCAATGTTCAGTTTGTGATGAAAGAGGGGCGGGTAATTCGGGGTGAGTAGTTATCACTCTCGCCTGACCTCAAGTTTGGGAGGGTCCAAGGTAGTAATGGCCCAACCGGACCGGTCCATTTCAGCCTTTTCTTTGTGCCTGGCGGCGTGGATTCCGGATCAAGTCCGGAATGACGAACGGGGGCGGTGCTGCTCAGAGCGCTGCAGTTTCAACTTCGACGGCGCGCCTTGCGGGCGGCACGCCGTCGATTCGATATCCCCGCCCCGGAGCGATTTGGTCGGATTGTCTCTCCGCTATTGAAACCCACTCTTGAAGATCGGGTCGTGATCAAACTCGAAGGCACCGATATCACACAAGGCCAATCCGTCACTATTGCCATCCAGTGGCCGGGCCGATCCTGCCGCATCATGGCCTAAGCAGGGTGCGGTGACTGCAGCATCCAC
This sequence comes from Lysobacteraceae bacterium, assembly GCA_021604725.1. Taxonomy (GTDB): domain Bacteria; phylum Pseudomonadota; class Gammaproteobacteria; order Xanthomonadales; family BQJN01; genus BQJN01. The sequence continues at coordinate 4,602 of BQJN01000129.1, forward strand.
CAGTGGGCTTGTTGACCCAAATGGCACGATCAGTTGTCCATTGGCCCCAGGCCTTGCCGGACGCAAGCCAGAGTTGCCACCGATCACATCACTTGGGTCGGTCTGAGTCGAGCAGCCAGTGATGTCGCCGAAGAAATTGCCTCCATCAGAGATTAGGGACGACCCGTCGAAAGTCGCACAATTGATCGGCCCATCGGCGATTGGGTAGTTGTCGGTCAGCACCGAGTTGACGATCGTGACCTGGGCACCGTCGTACAGACTCAATGCAGCTCCCTGCCCAGCCCAGCCACTGCCGCCGCTGTTACCGCTAAGCGTGCTATGGACGATGGTGTGGGTGCCGCCAGCAAACGAAACTGCACCGCCGGTATTGCCTACGAACGTGACGTTCTCCAACAACACCGTGGACGATGAGAATGCCCACAAGGCAGCATCATTGGCAGAGTGGTTGTTGTCGAAGGTCGTGTTGCGGATGATGGTGTTGCCAATCGCCTGAATGCTGTTGCCAAACGAGGTGGTATCGGAATTGCCGGTAAAGCGCACCGTATCGACCGTCAAATCACTCGTGGCCAGTACCGCAGTGCCTCCGGAGCCGCTCAAGGTGAGGCTCTGTAAGGTCAAACTGCCACCGTTGCCATAGATCAAGCTATTGCTACCATCGCCGCCGATAAAGGATTGATCTGGTCCCAATCCATTGATCGTCAAATCATCGTTAACAAACAAAGGCTGTCCATCGTTCAGCGCGAACACGCCCTGTCCCAGCGAAATCGATTGATGACCGGCTGCGGCATTGGCTTCCTGTACCGCAGCACGCAGCGTACAAACACCTTGATCAGTCGCACACTGACCATCGCCAGGGTTGGCATCCGACTCGTCGGCGAGGCTTTCGGGGGTTACGCCTGAAACGTAGAAATCCGCCTCGATCACCACCGGTGTTGAGATCACCACCTGGTTTTGCGGTGACAGGTCCGTTTCGTTCAACTCGGCGGTCACCTCGGTGAGCAGCAGTTCACCGGCTTCGGCATCCACTGGCAACGTCGCGCTGACTTGTACCTGTCGAATTGACCCGGCCGCCAATGCGCCGAAATTGCAATCAACCACCCGGCCGCTGATCTGGCAACCGGCAGACCCTGACACCGCAATGGACGATGGGTCAAACGCTGTATCAAGCTCGACTTTGGCAGCCACCCCGGTGGCGAAAACGCCAACGCCGGCTTCAGGCTCCAGGTTTTTCAACTCAATGTCGTACTCTATGGTCTCACCGGCCAATAGTCGCTCAGTCGACGTCGCCGCGTTAATGGCCAGATCCACCGCCTCAATGACATTAACTGTCGTGTTGCTGCAGCTTGTTAGCGAATTGACCGGATCGATCATCTTGTTGCCATCGTCATCGACAATGATCTGGTCGCTGACACACAGCTGAAGGATGCGCGGGCCCAGCGCGGTGTAGACGTGGCTTCCAGACAGACGGCCGATACCAAAATTTGTCTCAACCAACAGGGGGCCTGTGATCTGGCCAGACATATCAATCTCGCCTTCTGACTCGATGGTGCCATCGCCCCAACTTACGGTCAGCAAATGGATGTCATCGACGTCTGGGTCGGTGAAATCTGTCGCGAACTCAAGCCTAAAGCCGAGCCCTGCTGTGATCGGGTCCATTTCACCGATCGCAGGAAAGTCATTGCGGTTTTCAACAAATAGAGCCACCGGTTCCGCAGCAGACTGATCAATGCCGTCGAAGGCAGCGAATTCAAAGGCGTCATCCCCAACGTAGTCCGTGTCGGGAAGGTAGTTGGCCGTGCTCCCGGAAACGGTGACGCTACCGTGATTCGGTTGTTGAGTAACGACAAAGGATAAGGTATCGAGCGGGTCCGGATCGCTGCCATCGAGCGTGATGGCAGTTAGTGTGTCTTCCGCTACGAGTGCAGCAATCCCAGGCGTCGCTATTGGTGGCCTGAAGTTGCGCGACACTTCGACCTCAACCAGAGCAGCAGCAGATCGCAGCGGACGTCCCGTTGCATCGTCATACACACCGTCGCTGACACTGAAGGCGAAGCTATCAATGCAGTTGCTGCTGTCGGCACAGGCAAAGTCATTGTTGGACTGGTACTTCAGTTCCGCGTAGTTACTTCCCAGGTCGGTGAACGGAGTCGCCAAAGAGATGTGCAGCAAGTTGCTGTCCGGGTCCAATACATAGAAACGACTGGAATTGACCGATACATCTCGGGCACGACCGAAGTCACCGAGAATGAAGCAACTGCCGTCACAACTGGACCGCGCTTCGCCGGCAAAGAAACCATCGGCGGTAAACCGTTGCACGCGCAAATTGCCGGCATCGGCCGCATAGATCGTACCCTCAGGATCGACCGCAATGCCGCCAATGCCGCGAAATTGGCCCGGCCGACAGCCAGCCAGTTCGCCAAAGTTCAAATGAGTATCGCAGTACGTCATCTCGCCCGGGGTCGAAGCCACCTCGTTGCCACAGGTGTCATTGGTGCAGGAGAAGCCAAGGCTGCGGTGATTGGTCACATCGCAAACCGCCTGGTCGCCAACGGCCAGGTCGGTATCGCAGCGTCCAAGCCAACCGTGCAGCGGGCCGGGGTAGGCCAGGGTGTCGACGACAGTGGACGCTGAGAACTTGTACAGTCGACCGTTTCGCGACGCGTACACATCACCGCCGGGGCCCAATTCCAGTGACCTGCCCGAGTCGGGCCTGAGCCCATCGTCCGCCAGCATTGAAATGAAATCCGGCCGTTGTGTTGGTGAGCCATTGATGGTGCCATCGAGCGCATACACGGCACCTGAGTCATCCATTACATAAAGAATATCGTTACCGTCAATGACCGCGCTGACCGCAAGATCAATATCGCAGTTCGAGTCGGGACCAAAGCCATCGCAACCACCCTGCCCCCGCTCCTGCAGATTCCACAGCTGGAAGCTGACTTGACGATCGAGATCAAAATCATAAACCGAAACGGTGCTTCTACCACTGCCACTGAATGAGGCCAGATAGACGCGGTCTGCGTTGAGATCAACCACAATGTCCTTGAGGTGATCGGTCTGGTTGAGCTGGACCGACCCAATCAAGGTCGAGTCGTGATCGAATATGGCAAGACGACGCAAGCGATTGGCCGTCACCGGCGATCCCGCCCGGCAATCAATGTAGCCACGATCAACCACGAACCAGCGCCCGTCGTCAACCACACTGATGTAGCTGGGTTCGGAGATGAAATCGAGGTCGAAGTTGCGATCACTGCCTTGGCCATTTTCACAAATCGCCACCAGCCCATCGTCGGTGATCGACTGCTCCATACGAAAGTCTTCGACGAAGTAGGGGTATAACGGTGCTTCGAAAAAGCCCTCTGCTGGCGTTTCTTCGATGTAAAACGTTAGCGGGTCGCCGTCCATGTCGTCCCCCTCCAAACGAATGGTGGTGGGTTCAAACGAAATGGCCTGGGCGCGGTCGTCGTCGATTATCTCCAATGCGACTGGCTCGATGTTGGACGACTTTATGTTAACGATCTGAACTGCGATTTCGCTATTTCCTGACGCATCGGTGGCGGTCCACGTTACCTGATGTAGCCCCAGCCCCAGCGGCAAACTGGCGTCATGTTCGATGTTCGGAGCCAGGTCCACATAGTCGAATACCAGCGGCTGGCCCAGTTCGCTGACTTCACCGCTGTCCACTTCAACGATATCCGGCGGCGGTACGATCACCGGCGGCTGCGTATCAACCACCTCAACACGCATCGCGGTGATGTCGCTGTTGGGCAAACCGTTCAGGTTCGGCCCGGGGTCTCGGGCAATCCAGGTCAAAAAGAAGCTGTTGTCCTGATCCACGGTGCTGATGGGCCAGAACGTAACCAGCCCAGGCTCGGGGTAGCTCGCGCTCAGCGTGGTGGGGCGGTCACAGGCATCTTGCACGTCGTACATGCCACGCAGAGCCTCAATATAACGCGATGTCGACACGCCACCGACCTCATCGGCCTCAATCAGCACATGAATCTGCTCACCGACCAGCTGTGTTGTAATCCTGGGCGCTGCAACTGGATCGGCTTCGATCACTGGTGGTACTTCGTCGAGAATAGTCACCAACTGGTTCGCTTCGTGCGTGTTGCCAAAACGCCAACCTCTCACGACAGTGTCGAGACCGGTCAGCAGAAGGTCACGAATCGCCCGCAATGTGATGCTGCGAAAGGGCTCGAACTTGGCGCCTGAAGGCACGCCTGGAATCCACGGCGACAACATGTCCAGCGGCGATATGCGAACCTCGCTGCGCCAGCGAACAGTGTTGTACCCGACATCGAACTCCAATTTTCGATTCGCCACGTAGGGGCATTCGTATTGGGTGCCACCCGGCTCCAACTGGCTGTAGCGCACTGTTCCGTTGTCATCATCGCACTCCTTGTAGATCTGATCGGTCGCCTCCAGCGAGCCTACCGACAGCAGCGCACCCAAACCCAGCGAGTCCACTGCCGGAGGTGCGGCGTTGTTATGCAACACAGTCACCACCACTTCAGTATTGTGATGAAACACCGTTGGTTTTCCGAGCACGCCCCAGTGTGGCCCGTTGCCAAACTGAAGACCCAGCGCGTTTTCGTACTCCCCCACCATGCGATGCTGCGGCACCTCGACCGTGCAGTCGCCTATGTTGCCGCGGATGGTTTTTTCGGTGGGCGGTTCGAACGCCGTCTTGCAAAACTTGAGACCAAGATTGCTGGCATAGGCGACGCCATCAGCGATGATGTCCAGACCAAAACCAGATGGAACCAGTGCCACGCCGAACGCCACGTTGTAAACCAGCCCTAGAGGCAGCTGACAAGCGATGGCATCGTCGTTCATTGATTTGGCTGCAAACGCCGGTGTCAGTTCCATGCGTAGCAGGTAGTCAGGACTATCAACCAGCCGTCCCGATACTTCTCGTACCACAACCCGGTCGAATCCATCCTTCGCAGTCAAAGCGAGCTGCACAATATCTTGACCTGGTTTTGATGACGCCGAGCTCGCCGACTCCAGCAACCTGGTTCCAGCGTAGGCTTGCAGCATGAAAGTCGAATCCCGCTGTGGATCAGAAATGACTACATCGATCGATTGAGCCGGGTTGATCAGCTCAAATGTGATCCCGCTTTTGCCTTCCAGCAATATCGATCCATCGGCCTCTCGTTCGGCCGGCGGCTTCTTGAACCATGTGCTCAGCGTAGCCTCGGCATTGTTGCCACTAAACTCGACGCTGACCGCCTGAGCGCTGGCTTGCCCCAGTCCAAGGCACACAACCGCCACGATCAGTCGATTCAGCCAATATCCAGGTCCACGGAAACCCAAGCGCTGAGACATAATTGCACCCTCAATGTTCGACTCGATAGAGTCTGCCTGAGGGCGGTATCGCGCCCTTGCACGCTAGTTGCAGTTGTTTGTACGGTCGTTGCGGATAGGGGGCGCTTAGGTCTGACCCTGCATAAATGCGGTGGGTGGCTGGCCGTACTTGGCGCGAAAACACCTGGAAAAGTAAGAAATGCTGTTGAAGCCAACGGCAACGGCCACCTCGGAAACATTGCCGGACCGCTCACGCAATAATCGTGCGGCCTGAGCCAATCGCTGTTCACGCAGATAGGTTTCCGGGGGTTGACCGGTGCTTTCCTTCAAACGCCGGAACAGCGTTGTTCTGTCCATATGCATGAGATTGGCCCAATCCTGAACGTTAAACGTCTCGTCTGCCATGTGTTGTGCCAACACGGCGTCAACCCGAGACTGAAAATCGGACTTGCCAGTGGCCGCTTGCAACGGGGCTTCAAGAGTACGCAAGCGGTCGCGCAGCACAGCACGTGACGCGATGAGACCGGCAACGCGAGCCGCCAGCTCAGCGGTGTCAAACGGCTTGGTTAGATAGTCGTCCGCGCCGCACTCAAGGCCTGCAACAGTGTCTCGCTTGGTGCTTTTTGCCGTCAACATCAGAATCGGAATAAACGCCGTATCCGGGTTGCCCTTGATCGCCTCCGTGAAGGCAAACCCGTCCATTTTCGGCATCATCACGTCCGTGATAATGACATCGGGCAGGTCACTCTTGACGCACTGTAGTGCCTCCTGCCCATTGGCCGCCTCGACGATTCGATAGGTCGACTGCAAACGCAAACGGAGAAAGCTTCTGAGCTCGTCGTTGTCTTCGACGATCAACACGGTCGGCGTTTGCTCATCGTGATCAACCGCCTCGAGCGGCCAGGGCTGGTCCACCACTGGCTCTACGCTGGGCACATCTGCACGGCAACGCACTGGCACTCGAACGATGAAGCGAGCACCAGACGGGTCTGCATTCTCGACCTCCACTTTACCGCCATGCAAAGCGACCAGATCTTTTACCAGCGACAGCCCGATGCCTATGCCTGGCTGCTGCAGGGAGGTATCTGCGATCTGATAATAACGCTCGAATATCCTCGGCATTTCGTCCGGTGCAATACCCGGCCCACTATCCTCAACAGTGACCACGGCGTACTCATCTTCCCCGGCCAAAACAACATGGATATGCCCGGCATCCGGCGTAAATTTCAGAGCATTCGACAACAGATTTCGAATGACCACCCGAATATGCGTCGGATCGCACTGAATCTCATCGCCCGAATAACGATCAACCTGCTGCAACTCGATATGCCGCCCTGCACAGGCAGGTGCAAACTCAGCCACAACATCAGCCACCAGACCAGACAGGTCCACCGACTCCATGGTGACAGGCATATGCCCGCCTTCCAGACGATTGATGTCCAGCACCTGCCCGACCAGCGACTCCATAATCTCGGTGTGCCGAAGCGCTGTCTCAATGTAGTGCTTGCTGGCCGCATCGAGTTGACCGACTCGACCACTGGCCAACTCTGACAAAGGCCCCTTGGTCAGCGTCAGCGGCGTTCGAAACTCATGCGATACGTTGGCAAAGAAACGTGATTTGGCCTCGTCCAGACGCTTCAACTCATTGGCCTGCGCTCGCACCTGGGCGGTACGGTCAGCCACCAGTTGCTCCAACACGATTTGCCG
>BQJN01000130.1 GCA_021604725.1 Lysobacteraceae bacterium
ATTGCAATAGCCCGTCCTGGGCTAGCAACACACGGATTCCGAAAAGCGTGGTTTTCGAAACCCTTACATTTCAACGGGTTAAAACCCATAGAAATGGCGATACGTGCATGTATCGCGCGAGGCTGTAGTTTCGCGACAGCCGCTTATCCCATTGGAAATGGAAATCGACCACGGCAAACGGGGGTTGGGTTGATTGGCCCGAGCCTCTGGACTGCGCTTCGCTGCGCCAACCGGCTAGGGCGGGGAGGTCGGTTTTTGAGACTTGTCTCGCGCTTTGTGCGGCTTCGTCGCTTTGGATACAGAGTGGGGCTTCTACCGCAGCAGATGCTTTGCTACCATGCACGGACAGATCGAAAGTGAACAAGCAAATAAATGACATCAGCCGGCATGCAAATTCGATGGCCAGACGCGCAGCTTCAGTGCTGGCGTTGGCGTTGCTGGCTCTGAAAAACCGTTCGCCGCTGGCCACCACGGCCGTCCCTTTAAACTGATCTGAAACCCAATCTGATGCAATTCGAAGAATTCGAGCAGTATGCTCGCGCCGGCGCTAGCCGGATACCTGTTTTTCGCCAGGTGCTGGCTGATCTGGACACGCCGTTGAGTGTCTACATGAAGCTTGCTGACTTGCCCTATACCTTCCTCCTGGAATCTGTTGAGGGCGGCGAACGCTGGGGCAGGTACTCCATTATCGGATTGCCGGCACGTGAGGTGATCCGTGTTCGCGGTGATGAGTTTATTCGTGAAATCGACGGCATTGAAGTCGAGCGCCGCAAAGTCACCGATCCGCTGGCTGAGATTGCTGACCTGTCACGCGACTATGAAGTCCCGGAAGTCGAGGGCTTGCCTCGATTCAGTGGTGGCCTGGTCGGCTACTTCGGCTACGACACCGTGCAGGGCATTGAGCCGCGGTTACAAGGGCAGGGTGGTCCGGACCAACTGGGTTTGGACGACATTGTTCTTATGGTGGCAGAAGAGGTGGTGGTCTTTGACTCACTCAGCGGTCGCCTGTTCCTGATTGTCAATGCCGATACGGCGCACCCGCATGCCTGGCAGAAAGCACAACGGCGACTTGACCGCCTGGCGTATCGGCTGCGCATGTCGACACCAGCCTACCCTGCCAATACCAATGGGGCGGCGGTGGATGAAGATGACTTTGTGTCAGGCTTTAGTCGCGACGACTTTCAGAATGCGGTACAGCGTGTACGTGATTACATTCAGGCCGGCGATGCCATGCAGGTGGTGTTGTCACAACGGCTAAGCGTCGACTTCAAAGCACGATCGATTGATGTCTATAGAGCGTTACGCAGCCTGAACCCATCACCGTATATGTTCTTTCTCGACCTGGGTGAGACCCAGGTTGTGGGGTCGTCGCCAGAGGTGTTGGTCCGCGTCGAGGCCGGTGAGGTGATGTTGCGGCCGATTGCAGGCACGCGACCACGCGGACAATCACCCGAGCATGATCACCTGCTTGAGACCGAGCTTTTGTCGGACCCGAAAGAGCTGGCCGAGCACCTGATGTTGATCGACCTTGGACGCAATGACGTTGGGCGTGTGGCCGAAACCGGTTCGGTACGACTGACCGATGAGATGGTCATCGAACGCTATTCGCATGTCATGCACATTGTGTCTGAGGTGCGCGGAAAATTATCCGACGGCTTGACCGCATTTGACGCGCTGCGGGCAGCGTTCCCTGCAGGCACGGTCTCTGGTGCGCCCAAGGTACGCGCCATGGAAATCATTGCAGAACTTGAGCCCACTCGCCGTGGCGTTTATGCCGGCGCGGTCGGTTACATCGATTGGCGCGGCAATATGGATACCGCGATTGCCATTCGAACCGCTGTGGTCAACGACGGAAAACTGCATGTGCAGGCTGGAGCGGGCATCGTCGCTGACTCTGATCCCTTGCGTGAATGGGAAGAGACCATGAGCAAAGGGCGGGCCTTGTTTCGTGCCGTCAGGCAAGCGTCGGGAGGGCTTTGAACATGTTGCTGATGATCGATAACTACGACTCGTTCACCTACAACCTGGTGCAATATCTGTCTGAACTGGGCGCTGATGTGGTGGTGCACCGCAATGACCAGATCACTGTTGAACAGGTGCGTAAGCTAAATCCGCGCCGCATCGTTATTTCCCCCGGGCCCTGCACGCCGAATGAGGCGGGGATCTCGCTGCAGTTGATCGAGCAACTGGCTGGCGAGGTGCCTATTTTCGGTGTTTGTCTGGGCTATCAGAGCATCGGCCAGGTGTTCGGTGGTGATGTGGTGCGAGCGCGCCAGGTGATGCACGGCAAGACCTCTGAGATTCATCACAACGACCAGGGTGTTTTCAGCGGTTTGCCGCAGCCGTTCGAGGCGACGCGGTATCACTCTTTGATCGTCGCCAGGGACAGTATTCCTGACTGTCTGGCGGTGACGGCCTGGACGCAAACTGACGATGGACAGATCGACGAAATCATGGGTTTCAAACACAAGTCATTGCCGGTCGAGGGCGTGCAGTTTCATCCGGAGTCGATATTGACCCGTTGTGGACATGACCTGTTGAAGAACTTTCTGGAGACGACATGAAGATTGAACAGGCACTGGCGCGACTGGGTGAGCGCAAAGACCTTCCGGCGGATTTGATGGCCGATGCCATGCGAGAAATCATGGCCGGGGATGCGACGCCGGCACAGATTGGCGGCTTGTTGATGGGGCTGCGGGTCAAGGGTGAGACGGTGGAGGAGATCGCAGCGGCCGCCGGCGTGATGCGCGAGTTGGCGGTGACCATCAATGTCCCATGTCGTCATCTGATCGACACCTGTGGGACCGGAGGTGATGGTGCTGGGCTGTTCAATGTGTCAACCGCCTGTGCTTTTGTCGCCGCCGAAGCCGGTGCCCTGGTCGCCAAACATGGCAATCGATCAGTGTCATCGAAATCAGGCAGCGCCGATGTGCTGGAAAAAGCTGGGGTCGCGATCGACCTCAGCCCGGAACGCGTAACCGAGTGCATTGAAAAACACAACGTGGGTTTTCTGTTTGCGCCAGCACACCACCAGGCCACCAGGCATGCGGTCGGGCCACGCAAGGAATTGGGTTTGCGAACTATGTTCAACCTACTCGGCCCGCTGACCAACCCGGCGTTGGCACCGCGTCAGGTTATGGGTGTGTTTTCGCCACGCTGGCCGGAGCCGATCGCTGAAGTGCTGAAGCAGCTCGGTTCGGTACATGTAATGGTGGTGCATTCGGACGATGGACTTGACGAGTTATCGATCGCAGCGCCAACTCAGGTGGCCGAACTCAAGGACGGCCGGATAAGTCCCTGGACGCTGAAGCCCGAAACCTACGGCATTGACCGTCAGTCCATGCAAAGTCTGGTGGTAAATGACGCCGATCAAAGCCTGGCCTTGATCAAGTCGGCATTATCAGGTGAGCCGGGTCCGGCACACGACATCGTGGCGCTCAACAGTGGCGCGGCCATCTACGTGGCAGGCCTGGCTGAAGATATGCAAGGCGGTGTCGATCAGGCGCGGCAAATTTTGGCCTCTGGACGTGCGCTTGAGCGCATGCAGGCACTGGCAACGGAGACCCAACGATGAGTGATGTTCTAAACCAAATTCTGGCACGCAAGGCGCAAGAGGTGATGGAGCGCTCGCAACGCGTACCATTGCGCGAGCTATCGCAGCGGATTGAGGGCCTGCATCCGACCCGGGGCTTTCGCCGCGCCTTGCAAGCCCGCGCTGCAGAAGGTCATCCGGCGATCATTGCCGAAATCAAGAAGGCATCGCCCAGCAAGGGCTTGATTGCGCCGGACTTTGATCCAGAACAGTTGGCGCTGGACTACGAAAAGGGTGGCGCTGCCTGTCTTTCGGTATTGACCGACATCGACTTTTTCCAGGGCGGCGACGAGTATCTGGGCCAGGCGCGCCGTGTCAGCTCACTGCCCGTTCTGCGCAAGGACTTTATGATCGACAGCTGGCAGATCTACGAGTCTCGCTGGATTGGTGCCGATTGTATCTTGTTGATTGTCGCAGCTTTAGGTGATGCAGCCCTCAAGGAAATGGCGACATTGGCGCTGGAACTGGATCTGGATGTGCTGATTGAAGTGCATGATGAGGCAGAGCTTGATCGCGCACTGAACCTGCCCTCACAGTGCCTGCTTGGCATCAACAATCGCAATTTGCGGACCTTTGAAACCTCACTGTCGACGACCGAACGTTTGATTGAGTTGGCCCCCAAAGACAGCTTTGTCATTAGTGAAAGCGGTATCCGAGACCGCGCCGACATCGATCGGCTGATGCAGTCCGGTGCCAAGGGTTTCCTGATCGGAGAAACCCTGATGCGTGCTGATGACACTGCTGGCGAGCTTATGGCGCTGTCGGCCCCAACTTTGCAGCGTGTCGTTTGATTCGGCGGTGACGCGTTGAACGCGTTACCTTGCGCAGAGCATTCAAAGAATCAGGATCAGGATGATGCCGATTGCGGCAACCACCGCAACCCATTTGTACATGGTCTGCACTGTGACTTGCGGCTGGTAGTTCTGTCGTTCCTGAGCCATTAACTGAGAAACCCTGGCATCAACATCGCCACTGCCAAGTCGCTCTGGCTTCGGCGTTGCTGGTGCTGTGGCAGGGCCACTCGCAGCAATAACCGGTGCCGTCGATACCCGTGCCGGTGCTGAGTCACTCAACTGGGGAGCGGTCTTGACCGCTTCCAACAATGCAATGAGTTGATTTCGCTCGGCAACTGGCAGGGCTGACAGCGTTTCGGGTTGGTCCAACCGAAGTGTGTGGGGCTTGCCTTCGGCGGTGACAAATACGATGCGTGGTTGTTTCATTGTCTCGGCGTTATTGACTCACTGCCCGACCATGCTGCTTGAAAACCTCGCCGCCTTTCATGACCAGATCGACGTTTTGCAGCAAGTTGATATGCCGCAGTACATCGCCCTTGACGGCAATAATGTCGGCGTATTTGCCTGGCGTTACCGTGCCCCACTGGTCTGACACCTTCATCATTTTTGCAGGCCAGTAGGTGGCGGCGCGGATGGTCTCTTGGGCTGGAATGCCCATCACGTCAACCCAGACGTCCATTTCGCGCCAGGTCGATTGGCAATGAAACTTCATCGGGATGCCGCTATCGGTGCCGACCAGCAAGACCACACCGGCATCACGTAGTTGATGGATCTTGCGAATCAGTGTCGGTTTGCGCTTTGGTGTCAGGTCGAAATACAAAAGCTCCTTGGGGCTGCGAATGGATTGTTTGATATCAGCGATGGTGTCCTCGGCTAGACCACGATGCCAACAGCTGTTGTCCAAGTGCTCCGGGTTGGCGATAGTGAGATCGTAGTTCCACAAGCCCTCTACCGTTGGTGTCCAGTACAATGGACCGCCACGAACTCGACCGGTGGCGGTGCGCTCCTCAAGTAATGCGATGACATCACTGGGGTATTCAGGCGCAGCGGCCAGGCCGGTGTGCTCGAAATTGTCGACGCCAATGGCCAGACCGCGCCGGATTTCCTCCGGGCGATGCGAATGGCCAACTACGGGCAAGCCATGTTTGTGCGCTTCGTCGACCACCGCTTCTGCTTCCTCTAGGCTCATCTCATCCTGATCAACCAGCTTGATCACGTCGACGCCCGCCTCCGCCAGTTGCTGGACTTTTGCTCGGGCATCGCGAACACCATCTACGCCCCAACGATAATGCTCGGTGCCGGGGTAAGCTTTGTGTTGGATAAACGGACCGGAAATGAATAGCCTCGGGCCGGGAATTTCGCCGCTGTTGATGCGTTCACGAACCTCCAGTGAGGCCTGCAATGGAGCGCCCAGGTCACGCACGGTGGTGACGCCGGACAGCAATAGTTGCTCAGCCGATGCTGGCATGATCTCGGAGGCGAAGCGGTCGCGGTAGGTTTGTTGCCAATGTGGATAATCGGCATGGCCATTGATCATCAAATGGGCATGCATTTCCCACAGCCCTGGCAATACTGACATGCCTTCGGTGGAGATTCGCTGGTAATCCTCGGGTATCGGTAGCGTATCGACCGTGCCGACCGCCTCAATGTGCTCGCCGTCGATCAAGATCACGCTGTTTGCGATGGGCGCGCCGAGCAGACCGTCAATCAGGCGCCCCCCGACCAGAGCCTTCTTCTCGCTCGCGCCGGTCGTTCCGGAAAGCACAACCGCCAGCAACGTTATCAGCACTAAGGATGTTCGTGTTTGCATGCAGGGCGGCCCAATCCTGGAGGTGTAGCCAGTATGCACATTCAGTAAATAGATGACTACAGTCGGCCTTGGTTGTGAACGCAAACGACAGGGCTGACCCTGTCGTTCGCTTGGTAACAAAAGCTGCCTTGTTAGAGCGCGTCCACAGTTTACGTTTCTGGACCAGCTCGACCGGTCCACGGATGGGCCGGCATTTCAAGTTATTGAAAATGAGTAACTTTCATAACCGCGCTTCTGAAAGTTCGTGTCCGCGTTAGCCACGGATGGCTAATCGTGGACGACCTCTAGTTAGAGCGCGTCCACAGTTTACGTTTCTGGACCAGCTCGACCGGCCCACGGATGGGCCGGCATTTTCAAATTATTGAAAATGAAGAACTTTCATAACCACGCTTCTGAAAGTTCGTGGCCGCGTTAGCCATGGATGGCTAATCGTGGACGACCTCTAGTTAGCGACTTATGCGTCGATCTCAAAAACGCCTTCTGAAAACGAAGCGTTGTCGCTTTCTTCGCGTGCACCTATTTCAAATTTGAACTCGGTCACGCCCATATCGACGAAGGGTTGCAGAAACTCAGCCGGTACCGTGAACATCGATTGATCACCAGGCAAAGTGACGGCGAACTTTTTGACCAGGGATTCGTCTTCGGTTTCGGCCTCAACGACCAGTTCCCATTCGACCACAGCCACGTCTGCATGGTCAGTAATGGTGCCGTCGTCGATCAGCGATTGGTCGTGACAACTTTCACCCAGGTCGTCACCAGGGCCCCACATCAACGTCACATCATCGATGTCAAAGATCATGCCATCAGATAAGGAGATGTCCGGTGCCGCTGGCATGTCATAGGTCAAGTCTGCCGTGCCCAAAATGGGTTCGCCGTCGATACTCACAGCGCGATAGGTGTACTCACCTTCTGGGAACAGGGCCAGGAACTCAGCCAGGGTTTGCACACGATCGCCGGGTTCATCTTCCTCACAAACCGGCTCTGAACTTTCAAAAAACCGTTCTGTCATGCCCTGGGTGCGCATCCCGTTTCGAGCAGATGTCAGCAGTAGAATCTCACCGTTCGGGTCGGTGAGCCGAGCCCAACGCCAGCCATCAGCGTCGAACAGGCCATGCAAACCGACGTCGCCATCGGTGGTATTGGTTTCGATGATGATTTTGGACTCGCCAGCTTCAATCGGCTGGGCAAGACTCAATGGGCCGAAAGCCGCCAGAGTGACGGAGATCAGGATTCGCGGAGTGGATAGATGATTCATGTCATGCCTCGCTTTAACAGTTTTCAACACACTTCCATCAAGAAGTAGCTGCAGCATAAGTACCGAAAATGAGTGTCGTCTGAGCAAGCAATTGCTACCCGAACCGGTTAGGCTTTCCGCATGGCAAAAAAATCACCTTCAACCATTCGTATCGGCAAGCGCTATCGATCGACTCGTCTTGATGGCCCCTATGACGCCCTGGTCATCGGTTCTGGCATCGGTGGGCTGACCACGGCGGCCTGCCTGTCCAAAATGGGCAAGAAAGTGGCGGTGTTGGAACAGCACTACACCGCTGGCGGCTTCACTCACAGCTATGAGCGGGCAGGCTACGAGTGGGATGTTGGCATTCACTACATCGGTGATGTTGGCTCCAAGCACACCTTGTCACGGCGTATTTTCGATTTCATCACCGCCAGGCAGCTGAAATGGGCGCCGATGGGCAAGCACTTTGATCGTATATTTCTCGGTGACCAACACTACGACCTGGTGGCTGGTAAAAAGCCTTATCGCCGAGCCTTGGTAAACGCCTTTCCTGACCAGGAAGCGGCCATCGACCAATATCTGGAATACATGCGCAAGACCAAGGATGCGGTGCGCAGCTCAACCATGGAGCGCTTGCTGCCGGGTTGGTTGGCTGCGCTCAAACGGCGCTGGCGCCAGTCGCGTCAACCCTGGTTCGTCAATGCGCCAACCAGGCAGGTACTGGAGTCATTGACCAGCAATCAGGAATTGATCGCCGTGATGACCGGTCAATGGGGCGATTGTGGCCTGCCGCCGGCTCAATCCAGCTTCCAAATCCACACCATGATTGCTTTGCATTACATGTACGGGGCCTATTATCCGGTCGGCGGCGGTTCGCGTATCGCTGAGACGGTTCGTCCTATTATTCAGGCCGCGGGTGGTGAGGTGTTTACCTATGCTTCGGTTGAACAAATCGTGCTGCAAGGTGGCCGCGCTGTCGGCGTCAAAATGGCCGATGGACACGAGATCCGCGCGCCCCTGGTGATCAGCAACGCCGGTGTATTCAACACCTTCAACAAGCTACTGCCCAGCGGCACCGATGAGCAGGCCAAGCTACCCACCGTTCAGCCGTCCATGGCCAGTGCTTGCCTGTACATTGGCCTTAAGCACACTGCAGAAGACTTGGGATTGCCGAAAACCAATTTCTGGATATACCCCAGTGCAGACTACGAAGGCGATATTGAGCGGTTCATGGCCGATCCGAGCCAGGAAATACCTTTGGTGTACATCTCATTTCCCTCAGCCAAAGACCCCGCCTTCGAGGAAAAGTATCCAGGCCGCTCGACCATCGAAATTGTCGCACCAGGACCCATGGAATGGTTTGAAAAGTGGGCGGGAACACAGTGGGGCAAGCGCGGCGAGGACTACGATGCCCTGAAAGAGCAGATCTCGCAGAGGTTGCTGCAAGCCTTGTATCAAAAGCTGCCGCAGCTTGAGGGCAAGGTCGACTACTACGAGCTGTCCACAGCGCTGTCTACAGATTATTTCTGTCGCTATGATCAAGGCGAAATTTATGGGCTTGACCATACCCCACAGCGCTTTGATCAGACCTGGCTGAAACCGAAAACATCAATCAAGGGCCTGTACCTGACCGGTCAGGATATCTTGAGCTGCGGGGTGGTCGGGGCCATGACCGCTGGCGTATTGACGGCGGTCAAGGTGCTGGGGATACGCAAGGGGTATGGCCTGCTCAAGCAGATAATGAGCTTTTGACTATAGACGTCCACGATTGGCCCTCCTTGGCCAACGCGGACACGAACTCCAGAAGCGTGGTTATGAAAGTTCTACATCTTCAATGCCATGACTAGGGCTAGTAACCGGTCAGTTCCATGTAGCCGCGGCCCATGTCATTGCCGTCAACATCGCTGACCAGGACCACGCCCTCCCAGTAAGCAAAATCCAGGTCCATCCATTGCTGCGGGTGCAGGGCGGTCACGACCATTGGGCTGCTGTTACCGATGCTGAGTTGCCATTGCAGTGGCAGCTCACGGTTGGCGACGTGTTGCCAGCTCTGCACTGTTAGTTCGACCAAGTCAGGGTCGAGGACGGTCCGCCGGCCACCCGGCTCGATGCGCACTGCGTAGAGGTAAGGATCTCCAACCCGCTGCCGCAACTGATAGAGCATCAACTTGCTGCCATCGTCCAAATGCAGTGCGAACCAGTCCCAACCGAGTTGGTCAGCTTTGAGAAATTGGCTGCTCCATTCGCGATCCAGCCATGCTTGCCCGCTGACCTGGACGGGTTCATCGTCGATGGTCAAAGTGCCGCTGGCCTGATAAAACGGTTGGCTGTAATAGTGGGAGCCGCCACCCTCAGCGTGTTTTTGGCTGAAACCATTGACTCCGTGTAACACCAACGGCTGATCGGTGGTGAGCTGCAAGTCGATGGCGAACCCACCGTCGCGAGCGTTCATCAGCAAGCTGGATACGCCATCGTCGGTGGCGGCCAACGACCAGTCATCCAACCAGGCTGCAAAAGGCGCGGACTCGACGCCCGCCTGTGACAAGCCGTTGTGGTCACCACCGCGTGCGTAGCGTTGCGCCGCATGGTGTCCGGTCGGCCAGGTGATAGCCATATGGCCCATGTACAGTTGCGGCGTGTGCCATGCATTCGTCGGCACCGTAGCATCGGCCCGCAATGCGCTTCGAAACAGCGTCCATTGAGCACCGAACTGCCGTCCCTCACTGTCTTGCAGATTGGTCGTCACATACCACCACTCCAGCCGAAAGTTCTCGTGCGCACCGTGATCGACAGGAAATTGCAGTGGTCGCGTGGGTGAGGCTTGCTCAAACGAGGCATCCTGCTGAGCCAATAGCGCCAGGTTGTTGCTGTCCGGTTCGGGCTGCGAAGGGACGCAGGCCACAAGGCAGACGGTCAGTATCGAGCAGACGAGCTGTGAAGGTCTCATGCCGCCTCCCGCAACAAAATCGCAGGCGTGGTACGGATCAGGCGCAGGCCAGGGATCAACACTGCCGCAATCACACTGCCCAGGCCGACCATGGCCAACGCCGGCCAGTGGCCCCAGTTCACTAGCAGCGGAAAACTCCAGCCGAACGCCACTGGTGTGACAACAAGGCCCAGCATCGCCGATAACGCCAGCCCAAACGGCGCGACCACAACAAGACAGAGCACAGCCAGCAGGCTCCACTGGCCGATGTACAGACTCAGTCGCTGCCAGGCACTGACGCCGAGCGCAGACAGCAACGCTTGCCAGCGCATTCGGTGGTGATGAATGGCGCTGACGGCACAGAATATGCCGATGCCGGCGACCAGTACGGTCAGTACGTTGAGCACCTGAGTGACCGCAAATGTCCGGTCAAATACACTCAATCCGACGTTCTTCAGCGCCACTTGATCGATCCACTGGCCATCGGCCAGCGACAAATGGTCGCTCAGTCTCTGGCCCACATCGTTCCAGTCGACCTGCTGATCGCTCCAAAGTGCGATCCCTGATGGCTCTTGTTGCGGCCAGCATTTGAGATAAGCCGACTCGGTCAGCATCCACTGCGGCTTGGGATTTCCGTAGTTGCGGTAGATCCCGACAATAGGAAGGCGCGCCAGCGCAGGGCACAGCTGAACGCGATCACCGATAGACCAGCCCTCGATCCGCCATGCTCGCTCGCTGATATATAGGCCTTGGCCATCAGCAAAGTGGCGTTGTGCATCGTTGCTGAATTGAAACAGTTCGACGCTAGCTAAAAACCGAGTCTGCTCGGGCAGGCTGACGATCTCGACCGCGCTCTGACCTGCACTCGGCGTCACTACCGGTTTGTCCCGTTGCCGCCGCTCGGCCACCACGACAGTTGGTGCTTCGTTTGCCAACCAGGCTTTGAGCTGTGAGCTGTCGACTTCTGCGGTGAGATAGACGTCAGCGACCAGGCGCTGCTGCAACCACGTATCGGTGGCCGCACGGAAGCTTGAAAT
>BQJN01000131.1 GCA_021604725.1 Lysobacteraceae bacterium
CATTCCTGACACGGTGAGCAGGTAGTGCGCTGTTGGCGAAAACAGGGAGGCGTCGACCTCACATGTACGCTCAATGTTTTGCTGCGCCAGTATGGGTGCACCCGCCGCGACTCGGCCAACCACCGGCAAGCCATGGCTTACATCTGGCTCGTCCAGCAGGCGAATGCCGCGAGAGGTGCCTGCCAGTAGCTCTATGCTTCCTTTCTTCGCCAGCGCGCGCAGGTGATCTTCTGCGGCCGTTGGCGACCGAAAACCGAACGCCTTGACGATGTCAGCGCGTGTCGGCGGGTAGCCATTTCTGGCGATAGTCTGCCGAATGTATTGGAGTATTTCAGATTGCCGGGGCGTGAGCTTTTTCATGCTGTTGTTTTATACAGCATATTGCTCGCTTGGTCAAAACATGAGCAGGCTCAGCGGCTACGCAAACCGTAAGCCGCCGACTGTATGCTATGCCCGAATGTCAGGTCGGCTACTTGGAGAGCTGGCTGGCGCTCATTCGCACTTTGGCCAGACGTTCGGCAGCGCTCATGGCCCAATCATCGAACAGTTTTTTGACTGCTTCGGCATTGTCCTGACCTGGAAAAGCCTTGCGCACGCTGGCCGAATCAGACGCCTGCACTAACAGATGACCACTGTAGGCATCACGCAATTCGATGACCAAACGCATGTCAGCCACCGAGTCGAGAGGCACCATGCCGCCATCGTCCTCGTCCTCAGCGTAGGCCACCAGCCCAGTGATCGACGGTTCCAACTCAAGCGTACCCACTTCAGGCTCGGCGACAACACGGTAGCCAGAGTGTTTGGCCAAGGCTGCGATCATGGCGTTGCCCAGATAGACACTGGCCGCGCTCAAGCGGTCTCGAGCCGGAACGATGGTGGCCGGACGGTCTTCGGTTGCTGGCCTTGCCGGTTGATATGAGATACGTACCGGTCGAACCATGATTGACGTATAAAAGGCGATGCCGGCATCGGGTCGCATCCACACGTTTTCGATATCGGTGTTTCGAACCGGAAATAACCCCTCAGCTGAGGCTTGGGCCGCGACGTCGACATAAGGTTGCTGCGCCTTTGCGACAGCGGGGCAAAGAATCACAACGAGGGCAGTGATGGCAAGGGCGTGTCTCAACATGGTGTCCTGGTGTCCGGTGTTTTACGGGAAGGGGGCATTGTAGCAATGTTCGATCATGCGCTTGCCGAGATTTATTTGAATCCTTGTAAAAGTTACTGCCCGCAAGAAACGACTGAGCCGATCTGGCGGAACAAAAATATTGCCCGTTCTAGGGTCTTATCCCATTTCGTTCCATCCGAAATGGAAATCGACCACGGCGAACGGAAATTGCCACTATGCGCTCGGCATTCTGGACTTCGCTGCGCTACGCCAACCAGGCCGGCGGGTCGGTCAGTCCCTCTGGCCTCCTGCGTCCTGTACAGCGGCCAGCTTTCGTTGGCACATTACCGCTTTTTTTTATTCAGGGTTCCTGCTAACGTCCAGCGATGGATTTCACCCACAGTGACCGTTCCCTAGATTTCCAGCGAAAAGTAAAACGCTTTATCGACGAGCACCTGGCGGCCGTTGACAGCGATTATCAGAGCTGGGTTCACGCCAACAACCACGCGCGGTTTCAGCACTGGCAGCCACCGCCTTATGTGGCGGAGCTCAAACGCGAGGCGAAAGAGCAGGGTTTGTGGAATTTGTTTTTGCCCGACCCCGAGCTGGGACAGGGCTTGTCCACCACCGAATACGCACCACTGGCTGAAGCCATGGGACATTGTCTGTTGGCCCCCGAGGTATTCAATTGCAATGCACCCGACAGCGGCAATATGGAAGTGCTATATCACTTCGGCACGCCTGAGCAGCAACAGCGCTGGCTAAAGCCTTTGTTGGCGGCGGAAATTCGCTCGGTGTTCTGCATGACCGAGCCCGCGGTAGCCAGCTCAGACGCCACCAACATCGAAGCCAGCATTGCCGTCGATGGTGAAGACCTGGTGCTTAATGGTCGCAAATGGTGGACGACAGGTTTGGGTCATCCACAGGCAGAGGTCGCTATCTTCATGGGTATCTCTGATGCTGATGCGCCTCGACATCAACGCCACAGCATGGTGTTGGTGCCACTTGATACGCCGGGCGTAAAAATCGAGCGCATGCTCAGCGTGCTTGGAGACTACGACCCACCCTACGGCCATGGCGAGGTGGTGTTCAACGATGTACGCGTACCGAAGGATCACTTGATCTGCGGCCTGGGGCAGGGCTTTGCAATCGCTCAAGGCCGGCTTGGGCCGGGGCGTATTCACCACTGCATGCGAGCCATAGGTGCGTCCGAGCGCGCACTGAGCCTGATGATCGAGCGTGGCAGCCAACGTATCGCATTCGGAAAACCGTTGCTCAAACTGGGCGGAAACGCAGATATTGTGGCTGACCTTCGCATGGCCATCGACCAGGCACGTCTGTTAACCCAATACGCGGCGTGGCGAATTGATAACGGCGGGGCGCGCCAGGCGATGAAGGAAATATCCGCAATCAAGGTCGTTGCGCCCAACGTTTTGGAGAAGGTTGTTGATGCTGCGATACAAATTTTTGGTGCCGAGGGTGTGAGCGATCAAACACCCTTGGCTTCACTGCTGGGGATGGCCCGTGCCTTGCGTCTGGCCGATGGCCCTGATGCCGTGCACAGAGCCCTGGTCGGTCGACTAGAAATCAAGGAACAAACACAATGAGTAAACGCATCTTTATCACCGGCGGCGCGTCGGGTCTGGGGCGTTCGCTCGCCATGCGCTATGCCGCCGATGGTTACAAGGTATGCATCGGTGACATCAACGACGAGCGCTCGGAAGAAACGGTCGCTGACATCGAAGAATTGGGCGGCACCATCCAGGCCCACCGCGTTGATGTGACCGATGATGCGTCGATGCAGGCCGTGGCCGACAAACTGAAGTCCGACTGGGGCGGCGTCGACATCGTCGTCAACAATGCAGGAGTTGCGGTGCTGGGAGCGATTGCAGACGAGCCCATGTCCAGCTGGCAATGGGTGATGGATATCAATGTGCTTGGCGTGGTGCGTGGCATTCGGGCATTCGCTCCGATGATGGAAGCAGCCGGCAGTGGGCATTTCGTCAATGTCGCTTCGATGGCTGGCCTGGTTCATCCGCCGAAGTCGGGGGGCTACAGCGCCAGTAAAGCCGCCGTTGTCGCCTTGTCGGAAAGCCTGGCCATCGAGATGCGGCCCAAAGGCATTGGCGTCAGCGTGGTTTGCCCGATGTTTTTCGAGACCAACCTGGGCGAATCGTTGCGCACTGAAGACCGTGAGACCGGCAAGCTGGTCGGAAAGCTGTTATTGCGGTCAAAGATTGATGCCGATGACATTGCCGACATGATCTTCGATGGTGTGCGGCGCAACAAATTGATGATCTTGCCGCATACCGAAGGCAAGATCAGCTGGATGGCCAAGCGCTTCATGCCGCGAAGCTGGTATATGAAAATGGTCGAGAAGCAGACCCGAGCCTTTATGCAGTGAGTGGCGCAGTGACGACGGAATCTTCGGTTAGCGGAGGGCGCGACGGCGAGGCTCTGGATATCGAGCGCGTTGATGCCTGGTTGCGCGGGCAGATTGAAGATCTTGAAGGGCTTCCTGAAGTTCATCAATACACGCATGGGGCGTCGAACTGGACCTACCGCTTGCAATACCCTGATCGGGCGTTGGTACTGCGCAGGCCGCCTGTGGGCACCAAAGCCAAGTCAGCCCACAACATGGTGCGCGAGTTCCAGCTGCAGGCCGCACTCAAACCCTTGTTCCCGCTGATCCCGCAGATGCTCGCCTTGTGTCAGGATCAGGACGTTCTGGGCTGTGATTTCTACGTCATGGAACACTTGGATGGCGCGGTGCCAGGACGACGTATGCCGCGTGATATCGAGCTTGACGCCGCATCGGCAACCCAACTGTGCGAGAACATGATCGATACGCTGGTGCAATTGCATCAAGTCGATCACACCCATCCCGACATCGCCGCGCTGGCACCGGGCACCGGCTACGCCAGGCGGCAAATCGACGGCTGGTCAGAACGCTATCGCCGGGCACGTACCTGGAACGTGCCGAAGGCGGAGGGCGTGATGCGTTGGCTGGACCAAAACGTGCCCAACGACGAGCGGCTGTGCGTGGTGCACAACGATTTTCGCCTCGACAATTTGGTGCTTGATCGAAGCGAGCCGACCCAAATTCGCGGTGTCCTCGACTGGGAATTGGCGACCGTTGGCGACCCTTTGATGGATGTCGGCAACTCGATGGCGTATTGGATTGAGGCCGGTGATGATTTACTTGCTCGTTCGACGCGACGACAACCCAGCCACCTGCCGGGCATGCTGAGCCGGCAGGCGTTTGTGGAGCGTTATTGCGAGCGCATGGGTTTTGATCCGGCAGACTGGGCCTTTTATGAGGTTTATGGCCTGTTTCGGCTCGCCGGCATCGTGCAACAAATCTACTATCGCTATCATCACAAACAAACACGCAACCCAGCGTTCAAACGCTTTTGGTTGTTTTGCAACTATCTGATTTATCGCGCCAATCGTGCGCGAAAGTAGAGGGCTTTGATGAACATTGTGATTACCGGAGCCAGTTCAGGTCTGGGCGAAGGCATGGCGCGGGAGTTTGCACAGCGCGGTCATAATCTCGCTCTGTGTGCGCGCAGGCTTGATCGTTTGGAGCTGCTGAAGGCGGAACTTGCCGAGTCGGCGCCCAACGTCAAGGTTGACGTGCAGGTCATGGATGTCAACGACCACGATCAGGTTTTCACCGTGATGAAAGGCTTTCAGCAGACCTTCAAGACGCTGGACCGGGTGGTGATCAACGCGGGGATGGGCAAGGGCGCGTCACTGGGAACCGGCTATTTCGAGGCAAATCGCCAAACCGCTGAAACCAATTTTGTCGGGGCCTTGGCCCAGTGCGAGGCGGCAATGCAGATTTTCCGTGATCAGGGCTATGGTCATCTGGTGACGGTTTGTTCAGTGAGCGCAATTCGCGGCATGCCTGGGCCAATGACAGTGTATGCAGCCACCAAGGCCGGCCTGGCTGCCATGACAGAAGGGATTCGGGCCGATACCTTGGGCAGCAAGATCGACGTCACTACGCTTTATCCGGGCTATATTGAGAGTGAAATGACGGCGCGGGTTCGCAATGCCCCGTTCATGGTCGATACCGAGACAGGCTGCCGGGGCCTGGTCAATGCAATGGAGAAAAAAGCCGTTACCGCTTTCGTCCCCTGGTGGCCGTGGTCACCGCTGGCGAGGTTGATGAAGTGGCTGCCTTTGGGTGTCATCAAGAGGATGTTTTCATGATTAAAATCAAATATATAGCATCGCTTTATCTGGTGCTTTCGATGTTTTGTTTCGAGCTTCATGCGCAGGTCAAATACAATGCGGTAGAAGGGCGTGACGACCTGCCATTTTCAGATTCTGTGGAAGTCGGCAAGCTGGTGTTCCTGTCGGGGAAACTGGGTAATGTCGCTGGCACCAACAAACTGGTCGAGGGTGGCATTGGGCCGGAAACCAGGCAGACCATGGAGCACATCAAATCCAGTCTGGACCGCGTCGGTCTGGACATGTCGCACGTGGTCAAATGCACCGTGTTTCTCGCCGATATCGCCGAGTGGGCGGCGATGAATGAAGTGTATCGAACGTATTTCGAGAACCCACCGGCGCGCAGTGCGCTCGGTTCCAGCGGCCTGGCCTTGGGTGCTCGCGTCGAGATTGAATGCATCGCAGCGCGGCCGGAGTCGCAACAATGAACAGCGCGTTTTTGGCCGAGGAAGTGTTGACTCCAATCCAGGTGCGCGTGCTGGCCTGTTTGATCGAGAAACAGGCGACGACGCCTGATCAGTATCCGCTAACGGTCAACGCCCTGCGCTCAGCATGCAATCAAAAAACCGCTCGTTCACCGGTTATGAATGTCACTGAAGGCGAGGTCGGTGCGGCGTTGCTGGCCTTGCAGGCCCGTGACCTGGCAAAGCAGGCCTGGTCCAGTCGTGCTGCACGTTGGGAGCATTGCCTCGATAAAGTCTCTGGCATGTTGCCAAAGGCGATGGCGGTGATTGCAACGCTGATGTTGCGTGGGCCACAAACGGCGGCCGAGGTCCGCCAGCACTGCCATCGCCTGTTTGAGTTCCCCGAGGTTGATGACTGCGAATATACCTTGCATCGTCTGATGGAACTGGAACCGGCGTTGGTGATCCTGTTGCCCCGTCAGCCGGGTCAGAAAGGTGAGCGTTATATGCACCTGATGGCTGGTGAGCCTGACATGGAAGCGATGGCGGCGGCGATGCCAAGCATGGCGGTTGCGGCGACCAGTGGCAATGCTGAGCTTGAGCAGCGAGTCGCAGATCTCGAGGCACTGGTGGCTGATCTGGTGGATCGGGTTGAGGCGTTGGGCGGGGACTGAACCAGCCCGCATTAGTCATGAAGGTGACCATGCAATGGCCAAATCCTTGGATAACATGGGCTCTAGCGCAGACTGACAGATTTTCACATCAACCAGCCCAATACACCCGGTCATTCCGGGCTTGACCCGGAATCCATCTTCCCAATCAAGCAACGCTCGCCTCACTGGCCCTCCAGTCATCCTAGCCTGCATCATTCATAAAGGGGACCACCCAATGGCCAACGCCTTTGCAACACCCTCCCAGTTTGGAGAGTGAACAGGGCAGTCCGGAGATCACGGGAGGACATTTAGCGGGGGCAGTTTATTTTTCGATAGTAGCACAGTATCGGGCGGACCCGGCTCACAGAAATGCTGGGCCGCCTGGACTAATCTGATCTTGGATGTGGACCCATCTTTGGAGACAGGATTATGAATAGATTTTGTGTTTCGTTAGTATCGGTCCTGGGAAACTCTGATCAATTCGAATGGGGCTCTGCTTGATCTGAAGCGTGCAGCTGCTAGGCGCATTCCGCAGGTAATGGCCGTAGCCCTTGGCAAGGGATGGAACAACGCAGATGTGCGCTTCAGGCCAAGCCCTACGGGGCCTGCAGAGCAGCCCGCACTCTTCGTTATTCCTTCTCACCAGGCAGTGAGCATGCTTTCGAATGAAGGCCTCGATTGCGAACTGCTCTGTAGGCCAGAGTCATATTCGAATTGATCAGAGCTTCCCTGGGGTGCATCGCGACGGTAGCCAACGCCGATTGTGGTGATGATTTCAACAACTTGTATATGAACGGTAATTGTGATTTTGATTCGAACGCCAGTGGTTGGACTCATCCTTTGCTCGGTGGAATTAACGCGGTTTGGTTGCCTGCATTGGGGTCGCCAAACGCTGGTTCGGTAATTGCTGGAACAGGGGGGGCGATACCAGTCACTGTTGAAATCGAGGGGCCATGCGTAATGGCCGCAGGAGACGGCAGTTCGGTTGGCTTTGGTGCGCACATGTTCGACGGGCAAGCCACTGGGTTGTCAGTTTCCTGCCTGGTTTATTATCGGCAGTACAGTGACATGGCCTGCGCGACCGAGATTGGGTCTCGAACTGATGGCACGCCGGTGGCAGCCTCGTTTTCGCTTTTGACTGAGCCATGGGCGGTGTTGTTTGACACCAATACGTTTGATGGCAGTGCGCAGTCCATCCTGCTGGGCATGGAGTGCGATATTCCGGGTGACGCCGCCCTGACTGCGCAACCATTGGCCGACAACTTCTATTTTGGAGCCGGATTGACTACCCCGGTTGATTTGCAGTATTTCGATATAGAGTAGGTCGGCACCCGCCCACCACCAGATCCATACGAGATGGCGCTGGTGGTGGGTGGGCTGATGTCA
This sequence comes from Lysobacteraceae bacterium, assembly GCA_021604725.1. Lineage (GTDB taxonomy): Bacteria > Pseudomonadota > Gammaproteobacteria > Xanthomonadales > BQJN01 > BQJN01. The sequence goes on from BQJN01000131.1 coordinate 7,791, forward strand.
TTGACGCGACTGTGCTGCGGATTTGTAGAGCTCAAGGAAGCGTTGCCACTTCTTTCAGTTTTTCGATCAGGCGCTCCACTTCTTCGCTGGTGTTGTAGTGCGCCAGCGATACCCGGACCACGCCATCATTGGGGTCAAGTCCATAACGCTGGATCAGGCGCCTGGCGTGGAAGTGGCCGTGCTTGGCGGCGATGTTGTGTCGATCCAGTTGCTCGCAAATCGACACTGAACTCAGTTTGGGGTGGTGAAAGCTCATGATTGGCAAGCGCTGAGGGTTGTCGCCGGCGCTGCCGTGAACAATGAAGTCGGTGTCATTCATTGCATTCAGAAACTGCCGCGTCAATTGTTCTTCATACTTGGTGATTAGCGAAAATGCCTCGCCGAGATTGCCGCTACCCAGTTCCTGCAGATAGTGCGCGATACCCGCGGCGCCATAGAGCAGTTCATAGCAAGTGCCGCCCGGCTGCAGCTTGTAGGGGACATCACCTCGACTCATGTGTGCCAGGTTAATGTTGTCCAGGCGATCCAGCGCTTCGCGCTTGCCATAGAGCAAACCAATGTGCGGACCGAAGACCTTGTACAGGCTGATCACGTAATAGTCGACATCCAGCTCAGCCATGTTGACTTGCCGGTGCGGGGCATAGGCCACGCCATCGACCATCAACTGGCAACCGGCTTGCTTGGTCAGCCGACGAATGTCACCGATGGCTACCGGATCGCCCGTGATATTGGTGCAGTGTGTGCACGCCAGCAAGCGGGTTCGCTCGGTCAGCAAAGCTTCGAGGTCATCAAGCTCCACTTGCCCGGTGGACTGGTTGAGTTCCCAGATAACGATCTCTACGCCGTGATCAGCCAGTCGCAGCCACGGACTGATGTTTGACTCGTGGTCGAACTGGGTTACGATGATGCGGTCACCAGTTCGCAGTTGCCCGCGCATGGCCCGCGCCAGCCGGTCGGTTAAGGACGAAGAGGCTGGGCCGATCACCACCTCATCTGGCTGAGCCCCGATCATCGCTGCAAGGTCCGCGGTTGCTTGCTGCAAACGGTCGGATGCCTGAACAGATAGCCGGTGGCGTGCACCCAATTGCACCGGCGTTTCCCGCATGTACTCGGCCACCCGATCGATGACGCGGTTCAAGGTGAAGCTACCACCGGCGTTGTCGAAAAAGGCAATGTTTTCTGGAAGCGAGAACTGTTCTCGCACCCAAGCGATATCAAGCTCAGCCATGGTTTTGTTGGTCTACGAAGTTCGGCTAATAACGGAAACGGCAATCATGCCCCACATCACAACCAGCGCGGTGACGCTCAAGATAAAGGCGAAGAACCGCTGGTTGACGTTGTTTGTGGTCAGGTGAATCAGACTGTGGACACAGCGCAAGGCGAAATACACCCACGCTACGATGATCACAAAGGACGAGGCGCTATTGGTCACTACTGCCAGGATCACACCTACATAAAACAGCATTGGCGTTTCGCAAAGATTTGCGAAATGGCGCTCCATCACCCGCAGATACTCGGGTTGCTCACCAGAGTAATCACGAAAAAATTTGATGCTCATTTTCTTGCCTTTTATCGCGCTGACGCGGTGATAACCCATGCGCAGCAAGATGAAAATGGTTAGCGCGAACATGGCGAATGCGGGATAGAGAATATTCATTGGGTGTTGAGCCTGTTGCGGTTCGATGGAGTCGGCGAGAATACAATGGATTGCGCTCCGGTGCACCGTTGCCTGCAGGCGGGCTTTGGCCGACAATGGGCGGCTATCCGATCGCTTGTGACACCATCAGCATGACATCAGACCAGCAACTCCCCTTTGGCTCGGCAACTCGGCGACGCTCCATCGCGGTTCGCGTCGGCAATGTTTGGGTGGGAGGTGATCACCCGATTGTGGTGCAATCGATGACCAATACCGATACCGCGGATGTAAAGGCCACGGTGCAGCAAGTGGCTGAGTTGGCTAGGGCAGGGTCGGAAGTGGTGCGCATCACGGTCAACAATGCCGAATCCGCCGCTGCCGTGCCGCGCATCCGGGACGGGCTGGATCAACGTAGCGTCGATGTGCCGCTGGTAGGCGACTTTCATTACAACGGTCATCAACTGTTGGCAGATTATCCAGACTGTGCCGAAGCGCTGGCCAAGTACCGTATCAATCCAGGCAATGTTGGCTTTGGGCGCAAGCGAGATGGCCAGTTCTCCGCCATCATCGAAGAGGCGATGAAGCGCGACAAGCCGGTGCGCATCGGCGTTAATTGGGGCAGCCTGGATCAGTCCATGGTCGCGCGATTGATGGACGAAAACGCGCAATTGGCGCGACCTCGCGATGCGGCAGAGGTAACCCGGGAAGCCCTGGTACGTTCGGCGCTGGATAGCGCAGAGGCGGCCGAACACATGGGTATGGGTCGGGACAAGATCATCCTGTCGTGCAAAGTCAGCGGTGTTCAGGAATTGATCGCGGTGTATAGAGACCTGGCCCAACGCTCCGACCATGCTTTGCATCTGGGTCTGACTGAAGCAGGCATGGGCAGCAAAGGCATTGTGGCTTCAACCGCGGCGATGGGCGTGCTGTTGCAAGAAGGCATCGGCGACACGATTAGAGTGTCATTAACCCCAGCACCTGGCGAGGCACGAACACGCGAAGTCGTTGTCGCACAGGAAATGTTGCAAACCATGGGCTTGAGAGCGTTCACGCCACTGGTGACAGCGTGTCCCGGTTGCGGACGAACGACCAGCACCTTGTTTCAGGAGTTGGCGCAATCGGTGCAATCGCACGTGCGAGAAGCGATGCCCCAGTGGCGCATCAAATACCCCGGCGCCGAGAATTTGTCGCTGGCGGTGATGGGCTGTATTGTCAACGGACCCGGGGAGAGCAGACATGCTGATATCGGTATCAGCCTGCCAGGCACCGGTGAGGCACCGGCGGCACCGGTGTTTATCAAGGGCAAGAAAGTGAAAACTCTGCGTGGCGAGAACATCGGTCAGGAGTTGATTGGCCTGATCGACGAATTTGTCGAGACTGAGTACGGGAGAGCATCCAACGAGCCTGCTTCGTGACCGCAGTGGCCTCCACCCCGCACTTTGTGCTGGGCGCGGTCTTGATGATCGGGGCGGCGCTGTGTTTCGCGCTGATGTCCAGCGTCGTTCGCTTAATGGGCGCGCTCGATCTACATCCCTTTGAAATTGCCTTCTTTCGCAGCTTCTTCGGCCTGGTCGCCTTGCTGCCCTGGGTAGTCCATGGCCGCTCGCGCCGCAGCTGGAAAACGTCACGCCTGAAGCTGTATTTGCTGCGTGCTGTGCTTGGCTCGTCTGCCATGCTTTGTTTCTTCTGGGGACTGACGGTATTGCCTTTGGCCGAAGCGGTAACCTTGAGCTTCACCGCGCCGTTGTTCGTGACCGCATTGGCACCGGTGTTTC
>BQJN01000132.1 GCA_021604725.1 Lysobacteraceae bacterium
ATGCCGCGACCATCTGACTGTATGCCTAGACCATTGGCTTCGGCTACTTCCTCGAACAGCAACACACCATTGTCGTAGCGATTTAGAAAAACGTAATTGCGGCCGATTTCTGCGACGGAAACAATGTCGACCAAGGCGTCATGATTGAGGTCGAAGGCGACCGCGCCCCAGCCGAAACCACCCATGTCGCTATTGGTCTGGTCGCCCTGATTGGAGAAGATGTGCCCGCCCTGGTTGATGTAAAGGTTATTGGTGCCAATAGTGGTGACGTAAAAGTCAAAACGGCCATCCAAATTCCAGTCGGCCACGGTCATGCCCATTTCACTGTCATCCATGCTGGTTCCTGAGCCGTCCGTGAACTCTGTGAACGAGCCATCGCCGTTGTTTATGTAGTACTGACTGGTTGAGAAATCGCCAATCCAGATCATGTCGGGATAACGGTCATCGTTCATGTCGATAAAGCGCACGGTATAGCCACGCACGGCGGACAGATTTGCCAGTCCAGCGCTGTCGGTGACGTCGGTGAACGAGCCATCACCGTTGTTCCTGAACAGTCGGTTCCCGGAGGTGTCAAAGAAGCCGACAATTGCCAGGTCGAGATCGCCATCCAGATCATAATCACCCCAGGCTCCGCCCCAACCATCAGCCTGCACCGAACTACCCTGGGATACACCAGCGGCTGGCGCCATGTTCTGCATGCTGCCACCCATGTTCATTAGCAGTTTGTGATGGCCAACTTGGGGATCGCCCACCGGACCAAAACTGGTCACGAACAAGTCGAGTTGCCCGTCGCCATTGTAGTCGCCGACAACGCCAGCGCTGGAGTAATGTACGAAATCGATACCCCAGTCAGTTGCCCGGTCGGTGAACGTGCCGTCTTGATTGTTTATGTAAAGCTTGTCCGGACCGTTACCGCCGGCAGGAAAGTAGATGTCCTGCCAGCCGTCGCCGTCAAAGTCACCGACTGACCCGCCACCGAGAACAGGATAGATGTCGCTAATGCCGGAAGTTGCATCGATTCCTGCAGCAACGGTCTGGTTGCTGAACGCACCCAGATCTTGTGCTGCAACGGACGTTGTAGTGCTTAGCACCATCGCCGCCAATCTCAAATACTTGATCGTCGATCGCATTTGACTGCCCCTGACTCGATGCGGAGATCATAGCAAAAACCAACTAGTAGGCTAAATACGGGCGGGAGCGCCTCTGCGGCAAGGCAAATTCACCGCAGAGGCTAGAAGGACTGGCCGACCCACGGATGGCCGCGAATCGCGATCGGGCTTCTTGCCTTCGGCAAACCGTCCAATCGAAATTCGCTATCCTGGCCTGGTTGGCGAAGCGCAGCGAAGTCCAGAAGGCCGAGCGCATAGTGGCAATCTCCGTCTCGCCGTGGTCGATTTCCATTTCGGATAGAGCGAAAATGGGATAAGACCCAAGAACGGGCCGAAATTTGTAGTTCGATGCGCTGTTACTGGCGTCTCGCGGTTGCGTTGGCCTGTGGTGGCAGTTACCGACTCGCCGCTAGTGAAGTGACTGAGTGGCTCTGGTAGCCAGTGATCGTGCCTCGTTGGCATAACGCCGGCGTTTCATTACCAGCGCCCATCGGCTGCCTTTCAGCTGCTGCCACAACACAGCCGAGCGTAGGCCGGCAAGAAGCAACGCTCGAATCTGGTTGGTCACCGTACGCTGCTGCAGATGACGAACATCACCATGCACCATAATTCGAGGCGACAATGGGCTTACGTTTGCGGCGTAAAGATCACTGAGACGGCCAATCAAGTCCTGATCAATGGAGTCCAGTGGTCCGTATTCGGTCAATTGTTGCAGGCCATCGCCCAATCGCATCAAAACGCTCTTGGAACGCGACATCGTGCGCTCCAACTGCAACAACAAAATGACGTAGCGGATAATGGTAGCGTTGCGTTCGGGGCCATCAAGCTGCGCTGCCAGGGTGGTCAGCCCCAACTCAAACCCACTTCCAACTTGATAAATTTCATCGACCGAGTCGGCGTCTACCAGCAAAATGGATTTTAGGGAGGCATCTCGGGGTTGCGACGGGGCAATACCATGGTTGGCCAGCTCCTCCACCAGCGTCGCTGCCTGGAAAACGCCTGCCAAGGCCAGCGTTTGATCATGCCACTTGCGGTCAACGCTGTTCATAAGGGTTTCCTTCGACCTGCCCACTTTCTGGTTTGGCATACAGACTGGGTGCGTCTGTGTAGTCGATAACGCCGCCGCCCAGACACTGATCGCCGCGATAGAACACCACCGATTGACCCGGTGTCACCGCCCGTTGCGGATGATCGAACACAACCTTGCACCGGTTGTTCTCGAAACGAGTGATGCGACACTGCTGGTCCGCTTGCCGATAGCGTGTTTTGGCTGAGCACTGTGTGTCTGAATCGGGGCCAACTGAATCGGTCCAGCTCAGCTCAGAGGCCCACAAAGTTGTGCTGGCTAGACGCTCATTGTCATGTCCTTGCGCAACAATTAGGGCGTTGTTCTCAAGGTCTTTGTCAATCACATACCATGGTTCGTTGCTGGCATTGGCCTGGCCCCCAATGCCTAGACCCTGACGTTGTCCGAGGGTGTAGAATGCCAGGCCGACGTGTTCACCCAGCGTGCGGCCATCGGTATCGATCATTGGGCCAGGCCTGCGTTCGAGGTATCGCTCCAGGAAGTGTCGGAAGTTTTGCTCGCCGATGAAGCAAACGCCTGTTGAATCCTTCTTGCCGGCGACATGCAGTCCCAGTTCGCTGGCCAATTCGCGAACCCGCGGTTTTTCCAGCTCACCGACTGGAAACAGGGTCTTCGACAGTTGAGCCTGCCCAAGGGTATACAGGAAGTAGCTTTGATCCTTGTTGTTGTCGACACCGCGCAACAAACGCCAGTAACCATCTTGTTGGTCGACGCGAGCGTAATGTCCGGTGGCGATCTTTTCGCCGCCCAGGTCCTCGGCATGATCAAGAAACGTTTTGAACTTGATTTCGCGATTGCACAAGATGTCAGGGTTGGGTGTGCGGCCAGCCTGATATTCAGCAAGGAAATGCTCAAATACGTTGTCCCAGTATTCCGCCGCAAAGTTTCGTGTGTACAGCTTGATGCCGATCCGTTCTGCAACTTGCCTCGCGTCGTCCGCATCCTGTTCAGCCGGGCAGGTGCCGTAGCGATCGTCTTCTTCCCAGTTCTTCATGAACATGCCGGCAACCGAATCATGTTGCTGCTTGATCAGGTGCGCTGATACCGACGAATCAACGCCGCCGGACATGGCGACAATTACTTTCACAGCAGACACTCGACAATGTCCAGCGGCACATTCCGGTCTTCAGCCATGCGCGCAAGGCTCGCCTCGATGATTGGACTTCGCAATCGGTGGCGTTCGGCGGCAATTTCCTGCGAGCTCAGCCACAGTGTTTGCTCTATGCCGTCGTCCAGCGGATGATTCTCAAGCTCTTCCAAAAGCTCCACGGCGAAGGTGAATCTCAGGAACTGGCGCCCGTTGTTGGCTCGCCACTGCCAAACGCCAACCATCGACGTCGGCTCGCAGCGCCATCCAGACTCTTCGAGCACTTCGCGCTTGCAGGCATCGATCAACGACTCGCCGGACTCCAGGTGCCCCGCAGGTTGGTTAAGCCAAAGCTTGCCTCGAATGGTCTCCTCGACCATCAGATATTTGTCGCCCCGTTGGGCGATTGCCGCAACAGTCACCCGGGGTTTCCACACGTCCATTCAAATTGCCTTTGATTCGTAGAAGTTCATTTGGGCTCACCGTCATGAAATTTCACCTGCCCACGACTGCTGTTGATGAGGGTTGAGCGAAAGGTTTCCAAGTGCTCGGGGTCAATTTCCAGGTCCAGCCTGACCTGGCCTCGCTCGTCGAAGCGTTGCTGTAACACTGCACCGCCAGAGCCAGTCAACAATTGATACACCGCAGCTTGATACTCGATAGGAATCGTCAGTGTTACGGCTATCGGGATAATTTGCGTATGCTTTGAAGCCAGCTCGATGCATTTTGCCGCCGTGCCACCGTAAGCGCGAGCCAATCCTCCAGTTCCGAGCTTAATGCCGCCATAGTAACGGCTGACGACCACTGCCACCAGGTCGACGCTTTCGTTGTCTATGGCAGCCAGGATTGGTCGGCCTGCAGTGCCACCTGGCTCACCATCGTCATGGTGGCGACTGACTTCAGCCACGCGGTAGGCCCAGCAATTATGTGACGCCTTGTGGTCGGAGACATCGGCGATATAGGCGTCCGCTTCGGCGACAGTATCACAACGCATGGCCTGAGCCACGAATCGGCTCTTGCGAATGAGCTGTTCATACCGGTTCGCTTTACAAATTGTAACGAGTTGTTTTTTGCAATTGCTCATGGGGCCGCGTAGCCTTTCACTTTGAACTAAACCGAGTTTTGGCGGATGGCTGCATCCTATCGCATTGTAATTCGATTCGTTTCCGGGTCTCGAGCTGGCGAAAATGAATCCTTTCCCATGGCGCAACATGAGTCGTTGTACGTTGGCCGTGATCCGGGCTGCGACATTCGTTTTGACTTGACCGCCGACGATGTGGTCAGTCGCTCTCATGCCTTGATTGAATGGGATGAAGAGTCAGACCCTCCGCGATGCACTGTTACTGACTTGCTGTCGAGCAATGGCACCTACGTGGATGGCGACGTCATTGAAGCTGTGACGCCTCTCATCGACGGCTCCTTGATCGAATTTGGCAAGGGGGGGCCAAGCTTGCAGTTTGGCCTGGAAACGGTGATTGAGTCAGATCACAGCGACTCCCTGGTCGATTTTGCCAACACGCGAGTGACGCGGCAGGTGCCCAGCACCAAGAAGCTCAGCCGTTGACCTCAACTGCTGTTACGTAGTCAATCATCAGCCGAGTCGGGCATTGGGGCACCGTTGTCGGTGACTCTGAGCTGCAATTGACCTCGCGCCAAACGCGCATCAAGCAGTTGATTTACGCAAACCTGAGTCTGGTCGCGAACAATTTGGCCGTCTTCTGTTCGAAGGTATGCGTACCCGCGATCCAGCGTTGCCTGTGGACTCAGAGCAGTCAATAGACTGTTGGCGACCGTCAAACGTTCCTGATGGCCATGTAGTTGCGACCTCATCGATTGATCGAGCGAACGCTTTAGTTCTCGCAGCCGCTCTGATACTTGACTGATCCGCTTGTTGGGTCTGAGGCGGTCCAGCTTTGCTCTATTCGTGCGCAAGCGCTGTTGTAACGTATGCAACAGCGCCCGAGTTCGCTCACGGTAGTTTGAGCGGGCGCTGTCTAGCCGCTGGCGGGCGAGGATAATTCGGTTATTGGGGTGCAATCGCTCAAGTCTGAGCATCATCTGATCGAGAACCTGGCCGTGCTGACTGAAGCGCCTCTGCACGGCGCTGGTCAATTGTCGATTCAAGGTGCTCAGTCGGTCGGTCAGCTCCACCTGGTTGAGACTGACTTGTTCGGCAGCTGCGGTTGGTGTGTCGGCGCGCAAGTCAGCGACCATGTCTGCAATCGACAGGTCTGTCTGATGGCCAATGCCCGTCACTACCGGCGTTTTTAACGAAAACAGGGTTCGCGCGACTTGTTCTTCATTAAAGGTCCACAGGTCTTCCAGTGATCCCCCGCCGCGCACCAGCAAGATAACATCGGCCCAGTCGGTATCGGCCTTGGTCAGAGCAGCGGCGACCTGACTGGCGGCATTGGCCCCGGCGACCTGGGTGGCATAGATTCTGACGTGGGTCAGCGGCATGCGACGGCGCAAGGTTTCAATCACGTCGTGTACAGCCGCGCCATCCGGTGATGTAACCACAGCGACACGTCTGCAGTTTTGCTTGACGGCTTTTTTTCGTTCAGTGGAGAACAAGCCCTCGGCTGCCAACTGGGATTTCAGCTTTTCAAAACGGGCCGCCAGCGAGCCCTGCTCGGCGTCCAGCACGCGCTTGACAATAAGTTGGTAGGAGCCCTTGACCTCGTAAACGGTGGGCTGCGCAGCAACCTGGATTTTCAGGCCGTTTTCCATCGGCACACGAACGGATCGCGCCTGACGAGCGAACAGTGCACAACGGATTTCACTGCTTTCGTCTCGAAGTGAGAAATAGACATGACCAGAACGTGGTCGCGAAAGGTTACCTATTTCTCCCTCAACAAGTACTTCGCCCAGAGCGTTCTCGATAAGGTATCGAACTTCAGTGTTGAGATGTGTTGGTGTATAGACCAGGGTTGGTTTAGGCATCAAGCGAATGTTTTCTGAGGTGGCCGGCGTGTTGAGAACGGTTTCATGGTATCAGTTTGATGCAGCGCCGAGGAGGCCAGAGGGACAGGCCGACCCTTCGGCCTGGTTGGCGAAGCGCAGCGAAGTCCAGAAGGCCGAACGCATGGTGGCAATCTCTGTCTCGCCGTGGTCGATTTCCATTTCGGATGAGCGAAATGGGATAAGACCCAAGAACGGTCCGATTCTAGTGTGATTGTTCTAATTGCTCTGGGTAACCTATATCCACTGCCCACACACAACCTGATGAGGTGATTATCATGGCAACTGAGAAAGTGAACAAGCAAACCATCAACAACGCCGCTCGTGAGATCTGGCTGGCTGGCCTCGGCGCATTTGCAACCGCACAAGCGGAAGGCGCCAAGGTATTCGAAGGCCTGGTCAAGGAAGGTGAAGCGATGGAAAAGAAGACCCGCAAGTCTGTTGATAGCAAAGTGACCGAGATTCGCGGTCGCGTCGAAAAGCAGATTGACGGCGTAAAAACCGCTGCAACCAGCAACTGGGACAAGCTCGAGAACGTGTTCGAGAAGCGTGTTGCCAAGGCGCTGAGCGGCATGGGTGTGCCGACTCGTGAAGATGTCGACAACCTGAGCAAAGAGATTGCTGAGCTGTCCAAGGCTGTAAAGAAGCTGAACGATAGCACCAGCAAGGGCGCCGCCAAGGCAGCCTAAGGACTCAATAGCTATCGGCGAATGTCGATAACAGAGTCAAAAGCCACCCCGGTGTACCGGGGTGGCTTTTTTTTGTGTAGTTGGAGCGCGTCCACAGTTTACGTTTCTGGACCAGCTCGACCGGTCCACGGATGGGCCGGCATTTTCAAGCCATTGAAAATGAAGAACTTTCATAACCACGCTTCTGAAAGTTCGTGTCTGCGTTAGCCATGGATGGCTAATCGTGGACGACCTCTAGTTAGTGCCAAAGTGCACCGTTCATTTAGCACCACCTATCGGTACTCACGAGCCAGCGCCAACAAATGATCGCGCGCCGGGTCAATCAGGTGCGGTGCAACCAACATCAGTACCTGAGCTACCGAGCGTGCCGTGGCAGAGGGATCGGGCTTCTCGGATCGCACGTGCGCGAAACTCAGCCAAAAGGTCGCTGTCATGGCAATTTGCTGTGCTAGCGTATCGATTTCGTCGGCGTGAGACACCTGCATAATGCCATCGGCTGTGAGCAACCTGCAGATGGCCATACCGGCCTCGACCTTGCGCCCAATGATGCGCCTGAAGCGGCGCGCCAGGGAGCGCTGCCGTGACACCAAAAAGACCAGATCCTGGTAAATGAAGCGGTACTCATTGATCAGCTCAAACATCAGATGCAGAAACAACCAGATCTGCTCGATATCTGGCGTTTCGTTTGGGACTGTCAGAGTGTCGTAAAACTTTGCTTCAAAATCATCAAACAAGCGCTCAATGATTTGTTCCTTGTTTCGAAAGTGGTAGTACAGATTCCCAGGGCTAATATCGACTTCATCGGCGATATGGTTGGTGCTGACTTCAGCCACGCCTTCCTCGTTGAACATGGTCAGCGAGGCAGCAAGAATACGCTGAGGTGTGTTGCCGCGGGCCATCGCAATAAACTAGCCCTTGAGGCGGTTCACCAAATCTACATAACGTTGTTTCGCATCGCCGCTGTCAACGCCACGAAGTGACTCCCACGCTTCGTACTTTGCCGCGCCGACAAAGTCAAAAAAGCCAGGCTTTTCTCCGCTCACATCGCCCACGGTGGCTTGTTTGTAGAGAGAGTACAGTTCGAGCAAGGTGTCGTTGTCCGGCTTCTCCGGAAGGTTCTGGGCATCTTCGCCAGCCTGTTCGAATTGTGTATCTAGGTCGGTCATTTTGTCGTTCCTGCGTGAATTGACGTTGCGAGCTCAAGTTTGCCACAGATTGTGAGGCCAGGTTACGACGTGCGGGATAAGGCGGTGGAATCGCTGGCCAATCGATGTCTGGAAGGCTACTCTTAGGGCAACCTACGACTCGGCGCCCAGGCCAACGGCTGAAAGCGATCGGGTTCACAAAGCGCAAACGTATTTATGCCAACGGCGGCATGAAATGGCTGCGCTTTCATCGGCAATTGACTGAACTGATCTTGGAGTGAGCGAATGGCCTATTTCGTAACCGGAGCGACCGGATTTGTTGGCAAGCACCTGGTAAAGCGCCTGCTCAAGCGCAAAGGGCAAATATATTGCCTGGTTCGAGCTGAGTCGCAGGACAAGTTGGCTGAGTGCGTCGAAACCTGGGGCTCAAAGGCGAAGAAACGTGTAGTCGCCGTCGAGGGCGATCTGGCGGCACCAAACCTTGGCTTGTCGAGCAAGCAACTGAGCGAGCTCAAAGGCAAGGTCAAGCATTTCTATCACCTTGCTGCCATCTATGACCTGGCGGCCGATGCCCAGGTACAGGTTGATATCAACGTTGGTGGAACACGTCATGCGGTCACAGCGGCCAGTGCCATGGAGGCGGGCTGTCTGCACCATGTCAGTTCGATCGCAGCGGCGGGCATGTACAACGGCGTGTTCCGTGAAGACATGTTTGAGGAGGCCGAAAATCTCCAGGATCCATACTTCCGCACCAAGCATGAATCCGAGGGCGTTGTTCGTCGCGAGAGCAAGGTGCCGTTTCGTATTTACCGGCCAGGAATCGTGGTGGGTGACTCGCGCACCGGTGAGATGGAAAAGATCGATGGGCCTTACTACTTTTTCAAACTAATTCAAAAAATGCGCAATATTCTTCCGCCGTGGATGCCAACCATTGGTATCGAGGGTGGGCGAATCAATATTGTGCCGATTGACTTCGTTGCCGATGCCATGGACCACATCAGCCATGTCAAAGGCGAAGATGGTGGCTGTTTCCACCTGACCGATCCAAAGCCACGTCGTGTTGGCGAAGTGCTCAATACCTTCGCTCGCGCCGGTCATGCACCGCAGATGACGATGCGGGTGGATGCGCGGATGTTCGGGTTCATTCCCAAATCCGTTCGCCAGGGCGTCGCCATGTTGGCGCCAGTTCGTCGCATTACTCAACAGGTACTCAATGATCTCGGCATCCCGCGTGAGATCATGAAATTCATAACTTACCCGACTCGATTCGATAGTCGCGAGACCGAACGCGTTCTCAAAGGTACCAAGATCAAGGTGCCGCCACTCAGTTCCTACGCAGAAAAGCTTTGGGACTATTGGGAGCGCAACCTCGATCCGGATTTGTTCATCGATCGTAGCCTGTCAGGTCAGGTGCGAGGCAAGGTGGTTTTGGTGACCGGCTCAAGCTCAGGTATTGGACGAGCCGCGGCACTCATGCTCGGTCGTGCCGGGGCCAAAGTCATGCTGGTCGCGCGCAAGCGTGAGAAGCTGGAAGAGGTATTGGCAGAGATCGAGGCCGAAGGCGGCGAGGCCTATGTGTATACGGCCAATATTGCTGACATGACCCACTGTGATGAGCTGATCGATTCGGTCATTGCCGATCATGGTCAGGTCGATGTGCTGGTTAACAACGCCGGCCGCTCCATTCGTCGTTCAGTGATGTACTCCTTTGATCGCTTCCATGATTTCGAACGCACCATGCAGTTGAACTATTTTGGCTCACTGCGGCTGATCATGCGGGCACTGCCGAGCATGATGGAGCGACGCTCGGGGCATATCATCAATATTTCATCGATTGGTGTTTTGAGCAACGCGCCGAGGTTCTCGGCCTATGTCGCATCGAAAGCCGCGTTGGATGCATTTTCACGTTGCGCCTCGTCAGAGTTGCTGGATCAGGGCATCAACTTTACAACCATCAATATGCCGTTGGTTCGAACGCCGATGATCGCGCCGACCAAGGTTTATCAGAGTGTCCCCACCATCAGTCCTGAGGAAGCAGCTGATTTCATCAAGCAGGCTATCATCTTCAAGCCGGTTCGAATTGCAACACGACTGGGTGTGTTCGCGCAGGTTGGTTTTGCCTTGATGCCGAAAGTTTGGCAGGTTCTGCTCAATACTGCATACCGACTATTCTCAGATTCCAGCGCGGCTCAGGGCGGGGCGAAAAGGGGGCAGGAAAAAGCCTCGCAAGAACAGATCGCCTTCGCGTCTCTGATGCGAGGCATCCACTTCTAGAACAGGCAACGTTCTCTCGACACATGGATGTGTCGGGCAATGGCCAACTCATGGGTCTCAAAGCGCAGGAGCGCGTCCGGGCGACGTGATCTTGTGTTGGTGCGAGGGTGGTTTCTAAATTAGCCCGCGGGCCGACCGAGAGGGGGAGGGGGGTACGGTCATTATTGGCCCGCAGACTAAAACAGCGGTGCTTTTTCACACCGGCCTCACAAGGTGAGGCACTTAATCGATCAGGAAGACGTCTTCTTGGTCGTTTTCCTGGTGGTTTTCTTCTTCGCGGTTGTTTTCTTGCTAGCAGCACTCTTGGTAGAGGTCGCTTTGCTGGCGGTCTTTTTGACAGCCTTTGGCTTCGGCGCTGGCTTCGATTGTGCCTTGTTAAGCGCTTCTATCTCTTTGCGCAGAGCATCAACCTGCTTGCTCAGGCCCTGGATTTCGTCGCGAGTCGGAACACCCAGGCTAGACATGGCCTTGCCAACACGCGACTCAAACACGCCTTCCAGTTTGTCCCACGCGCCTTCAGCTTTACCCTTTACTTCGCCGACCTGGCCCTTCACGTTGCTACGCAGAGCACTAACGCCTGCCGACGCCGCTTCTCTGGTCTTGCCTTCGAGTTTGCGACCTTCAGCGACCAGGGTTTCAAACGCCTTGGCACCTTCTTCCTGGGCTCGGGAGAACGCGCCCAGACCCGCCAACCAGATTTGTTGAGTCGCGTCGCCGATGCTGCTAGAGCTCGATTGCTTCTGTGCTGCTTTCTTTTTCAGCTTCTTGACCATGATCCAATCCTCGATAAATTCTGTGGAGACTACGTACTGTACTGCTGCCAAGTAGAGTCTTCACACTAGTGG
>BQJN01000133.1 GCA_021604725.1 Lysobacteraceae bacterium
TCCGCATCAACAAACTGTGGGTTTGGGCACCAGGCCCAATCGGTTGGGGGCGCAATTGTAGGGGGCGATGGGCATGTGATCAAGCGAAAGTGATCAGTCGAGCCTTTTTGGTTGGCTTAACGGGAGGGATTACAAAGTACATCCGTGTACTTTGCCCTGCGGGTTCCCTTCGCAGCGCTCGGTCATTCGAAAATTGATCCCGTCAATTTTGTACTCCGTACATCCGTGTACTTTGCCCTGCGGGTTCCCTTCGCAGCGCTCGGTCATTCGAAAATTGATCCCGTCAATTTTGTACTCCGTACATCCGTGTACTTTGCCCTGCGGGTTCCCTTCGCAGCGCTCAGTCATTCGAAATTTGCTCCCGGCGAATTTGTATTCCGTACATCCATGTACTCCACCCTCCGGGTTGCCTTCGCGTCGCTCGGTCATTCGAAATTTGCTCCCGGCAAATTTGTACAAAGGTGCATCCGTGTACTTTGCCCTGCGGGTTCCCTTCGCAGCGCTCAGTCATTCGAAATTTGCTCCCGGCAAATTTGTCGAATCCTCGGTTTGGTTATAAACCTTAGAGATTCACTTTCCAGGCGAGCTCGTTCAAGCGAAAGCGTAAAAAGTGGTTGAAGTCGGAGAGGAGGGTGTTAGTTGGGAAGTTCGTCGAATAGCTTGGGTGCCATGGTCGACGCGAAGTCCTTGAACAATCGCACTGGTTTGGGCATGTAGCGATTGCCCAAGTGCACGATTGATACATCGACAACTGGAAAATTCCAGTCCGGCATGACTTCTATCAACGCTCCGGACTGTATTAGGTCGGGCCGGACGATGGGTGGCATTTCGCCGATACCGGCCGCGGAGGTTAATGCTGTGGCCAGGCCCAGGTAGTCATTCATCGCCAGGTGGGGTTGAAAACTCACGGTCTCACTGCGCTGGCCCCTGCTAAGGTTCCAGGTGAAGCGAGGTGTCCAGAAGGAAAATGCCAACAAGCGATGTCTGGTTAAATCTGCCGGTTTATTTGGACTGGGATGACCGGCCAGGTAGTCCGGAGACGCCAGAAGTTGGTGGCGGTAACGCATAACCGGGCGGGCGACCAGGCTGGAGTCATCCAGCGGGCCAACCCGAAACACAAGGTCAAGGCCTTCGGCGATCGGGTCGACGAAGCGCTCAGTGACTAACACCAGTATCCGTACTTCCGGATGTTCACGTTGAAACTCGGTTGCCAGGGGCGCGAGCACCGTGTCCGCGATACTTGGCGGTGCCGACAGCCGAACCGTCCCTTTGGTTTCCGCCAATTGTTTTGAGACGGTCTGCTCGACAGCATCGCTGATGTCAGCGCATCTCTGAGCATGCTGCAGCACATTGCGGCCGGCATCGGTCAGGCGCAACTGGCGTGTCGAGCGCTCGAGCAGACGCACGGCCAGTTGCTTCTCAAGTTCGGCGATTTTTCTGCTCACCGTCGAAATGGGCATGCCTAATCTGCGCGCAGCTTGCGAAAAACTATGGGCTTCTACCACGGCGGCGAAAACCCGCAAGGCGTTTAGGTCCATCACAACATTCTCATATCTGGAAAAGTAATTTCAAAATTCACCTCTTATTCTACCAATCGAAAATAGCTACTGTGCGTAGATCACTTCAATTCCACTCCCAGGAGACAGAGATCTACCATGAAGAAAGTCTATTTGATGCTGCATATTGCGTTAATTTCAGTGGCCTTGTTTTTGTTGTCGGCCCGCGCCGTGGCCAGCGAACGCAGTTTGGACCAATACGTTCCATTGCTGCCAGAGGTGCTCGATAAAGCCCTGGCTATCGACCCAGCTACAGGTCTTTATGTTCAGGAACTGAGCGCTGGCGTGTACCTGATCACCGATGGTATTTGGCAGTCCGCTTTTGTTGTAAGCGACGACGGTGTCGTGGTTGTTGATGCACCGGCGTCTTATGGTCACAAGATCCCCGGCGCCATCGCGAAAGTCACCAATCAACAGGTAAAAATGCTGGTGTATTCGCATGCCCACAAGGACCATATCGGTGGCTCGGCCGCATTCAGTCAATTCGAACACTTGGATATCGTTGCTTTGGATGGCGTAGCACGGTTCCTTGCTGAAAAACAGGATCCAAACAGGCTGGTTCCAACTGTCAGTTTCGAGGGAACGAAAACCTTGTCCATGGGGGGCAAAACGATTGAGCTTAGACAGCATCGCAACTACCACTCGGACGAAGGAGATCTGTTTGTCTTTGTTCCCGATGCCAGGTTCTTGATGGCAGTCGACACGCTCGCGCCCGGCTATGTGCCGTTCTCAGGGTTTGACCTGACGTCAAACTTTCACCAATACCGAAAAGTGTTCGACGACATTCTCGCTTACGATTTTGACCACTTCATTGGCGGTCACCTGACGGCAATCGGTAGTCGTGAGGATGTTGAACAGACCAAAGCATTTACCGAGGACGTTTATCAAACGGTCAAACGCATTCACGACGAAACCGAATTGCCAGTCGTGATGGCCGCAACCGCTGAAGCAGTCGGCGGGTGGGATAACAAGTATCTGCTGTTTAAGGCGTTTTTGGACACCGTCGCGGCAAAATCCACGACCGAAATCGAAGGTCGCTGGATCGACAAGCTGGCAGGTGTAGATGTTTGGACTGACAGCCATGTCCGAACCGCGTTGATCTATGTGCGGTGGGATGATTAACAAAGATAGCCGACAACTTTTCCTAGCTGGAGAAACGCTATGTCAAAGACGATGAAAGCTGCAGTGATTCATCAAGCAGGCGGACCAGGTGTTCTCACC
Source organism: Lysobacteraceae bacterium (assembly GCA_021604725.1). Taxonomy (GTDB): domain Bacteria; phylum Pseudomonadota; class Gammaproteobacteria; order Xanthomonadales; family BQJN01; genus BQJN01. The sequence goes on from BQJN01000133.1 coordinate 2,778, forward strand.
CTGGAGGACCTGGCCATGCCGCAGCCGGACAAAGGCGAGGTGCTCATTCGGGTCAAAGCCTTCGGTTTGAATCGCTCTGAGCTATTCACCAGGCAAGGGCATTCGCCGAAATCGGCCGTGCAGTTTCCACGTGTCCTGGGCATTGAAGCGGTCGGCCTGGTCGAGTCGGCGCCGGGTGGCGAATTTCAAGTCGGCGATAAGGTGGCTACCGCCATGGGTGGCATGGGCCGGCGGTTTGATGGCAGCTATGCCCAATTTACCTGCGTGCCAGCAGCTCAGGTGCAGGCGCTGCAGACCAGCCTGCGATGGGAGGTGCTTGGAGCGATTCCGAGATGTTGCAAACGGCCTGGGGCTCTTTGTTTACTGCTTTGCAGCTCAAAGCGGGTGAGAGCCTTTTGGTTCGTGGCGGCACGACATCAGTTGGCCTGGCTGCGGCGGCTATCGCTCGTCAACACGGGGTCACCGTGTTGGCGACCAGCCGCAAAGCGGATCGCCGGCAAATGTTGCTCGATAACGGTGCCGATCACGTCATTGTCGATACGGGTGAAATCGCACCATCACTGCGCAATACATTCCCGGCGGGCGTCGACAAGGTGCTGGAACTGGTTGGGACTTCGACGTTGAGGGACTCTTTGCAATGCGCCCGAGCTGGCGGCCTGGTTTGCATGACCGGAATGGTCTCTAACCAATGGGCATTCAGTCAGTTTAGCCCCATGGATGCCATTCCAACGGCCGTCGGTTTGACTACGTACTCCGGAGGTGCCGAGGACTTCATGGCAACGCCACTACAGCAATTGGTGACACAGATTGAGTCGGGTACCTTGAAGCCAAAAGTCGGTCGTGTGTTCTCGTTAGATGAGATCGTTGAGGCGCATGCCTGCATGGAAAGCAATCGCGCTGGTGGCAAAATAGTCGTCCTGCCTTGAGTGCCCGGGCTTTCGCGCCAATGACCACTGGCACTTCGCGTAAGTTCAGGTGGCGGGTTACGTTGAAGGTATGAAGCGAACTCTTGTTACCGTTGTTGGTGTGCTGCTGATCCTGGTCGGACTGCCGCTGTTGCTATTACCAGGGCCCGGTCTGGTGGTGATTATTCTCGGCTTGGCTGTGCTGGGTGTCGAGTATGCCTGGGCGCGACGCCGTATGCGCGAAGTAACCCGGTTTGCTGATCGCCAGGTGGCCAAGTTGCGCCGCCAGCACTGAGCCGTAGACGCCACAACGTCCTTCGGCTACTCTTCGCCACATGAAATACCATGTTGGCACCAGTGGCTTTAGCTACAAGGAATGGAAGGGCAAGTTCTACCCAACGGACATTAAACCCGGCGACATGCTCAGCTACTATGCCAGGCATTTATCTGCAGTAGAAATCAATAACACCTTCTACCGAATGCCCCGAGCCGATCTGCTCAAACGTTGGGCTCAGGCTGTTCAGGGTGATTTTCGTTTCGTCATCAAAGCACCGCGTCGAATTACTCACAACAAGAAACTTGTGGAGGTCGATTCAGAGGTTGAGCATCTGCTGAAGATGGTCAAGTCGATGAAAGAACGGCTGGGCGCGCTGTTGTTTCAGTTGCCGCCCTGGGTGCAAAAGGATCACCAGTTGCTGGCCAGGTTTCTGCAACTGGTCCCGGCTACCGTGCCGGTAGCGATCGAGTTTCGGCATCGATCCTGGCAGGACGAGGAAATTGATGCCTTGTTAAGCGAGCGCAACGTTGCCAGAGTTATGGCGGATACTGAAGAGAAACCGCTGGACGAGCTTAAAGAAACAGCCGACTGGGGTTACGTGCGGCTGCGTCGCTGTGATTATGATGGGCCGGCACTGGGGCAGTGGCGAGAGCGATTCGAGGCCAGCCGGTGGCAGCGAGCCTTCGTGTTTTTCAAGCACGAAGATGAGGCCGCCGGTCCGAAGATGGCGACTGATTTTGTCGAACTAGGCGGCAGCACCACGAAATAGCGGCAGATTCTACTGCTTTTTTGCCGCATTGGACGCTGTGCGCCTTGTCTGAAAGGCCGATCTGCGGGACAATGCGCGGCTTTGCTGCCGCGTTTGCGGTTTCGCTCGCCAGGGCGGATTTCAATCCAGATCAGGTTCAGTTAAACCATGCCAAGCCGTCGCGACCTTGCCAACGCTATTCGAGCCCTCAGTATGGATGCGGTGCAGGCCGCCAACTCCGGTCATCCAGGCATGCCGATGGGCATGGCCGACATTGCCGAAGTGCTGTGGAATGACCACTTAAATCACAACCCGAACGACCCCAACTGGGCCGATCGTGATCGCGTTGTCATTTCCAATGGTCACGGCTCGATGCTGCCGTATTCGGTGCTGCACCTCACCGGCTACGATCTGCCGATCGAGGAACTGAAGAATTTCAGGCAGTTGCATTCCCACACGCCGGGTCATCCTGAATACGGCGAAACACCGGGTGTTGAAACCACCACCGGGCCACTGGGGCAGGGCCTGGCCAATGCTGTGGGCATGGCCTTGGCAGAGCAACAGCTGGCACGCAAGTACAACCGCGACGGCCATTCGATTGTCGATCATCACACCTACGTCCTGCTCGGCGATGGCTGCTTGATGGAGGGCATCTCTCACGAGGTGTGCTCGCTGGCTGGTACCTGGAAACTTGGCAAGCTGATAGCCATTTACGACGACAACAAGATTTCCATCGACGGCGATACCGATGGCTGGTTCACCGACGATACGGCTGGACGTTTTGAAGCCTACGGCTGGCATGTCGTTCGTGATGTTGACGGTCACGACGCGGATGCAGTCAATGCGGCGATTGAACAGGCCAAGTCAGAATCCGGCAAGCCGAGCCTGATTTGCGCCCGCACTGTCATCGGTTACGGTTCGCCAAACAAAGCCGGTACTGCAGCGACACACGGTGCGGCCCTGGGTGAGGCGGAAGTGGCTGCGGTTCGGTCTGAACTGGGTTGGCCGCATGCGCCATTCGAAATTCCGCAGGCCATCGCTGAGGCCTGGGATGCCAGAGAAAAGGGTCAAGCCGTTCAATCTGATTGGCAGTCACGTTTCGATGCCTACCAACAGGCCTTCCCAGATCAGGCATCGGAATTCGCCCGACGCATGTCCGGTGAATTGGCTGATAACTGGGACGATACCGTTGAACAGGCATTGCAGGCCGCCAATGAAGCTGCGGCGGATGCGGCGACTCGCAAGTCCTCGCAAATCGCTTTGAACGCTTACGGTCCGGCATTGCCGGAATTGATCGGTGGTTCCGCTGACCTTGCCGGATCAAACAACACCATCTGGTCAGGGAGCGTTGATGTGCTTGATGCTGAGCAGGGTGGCAACTACGTCAATTTTGGCGTGCGCGAGTTCGGCATGACTGCGATCGCCAATGGCTTGGCCCTGCATGGTGGTTTCATTCCGTACACCGCAACTTTCCTGGTGTTTTCGGATTACGCTCGCAATGCTGTTCGCATGTCGGCTTTGATTCCGACCCGTGCGATTCATATCTACACACACGATTCGATCGGGCTGGGCGAAGATGGCCCGACCCACCAGCCGGTAGAGCACGTCGCCAGCTTGCGGCTGATTCCAAACCTCGATGTGTGGCGCCCCTGCGATACCGTCGAGAGCCTGGTAGCGTGGAAGCACGCAGTTGAACGCAATAACGGCCCGACTGCTTTGATCTTTACTCGTCAGGGCACACCGCACCAGTTCCGCAGCGACGAACAGATCGGCGACATCTCACGCGGTGGCTACGTGTTGTTGGAAACCCCGACCGGCAGCCTCGATGCCATCATCGTGGCCACCGGCTCCGAAGTTGGTATGGCCATGGATGCGGCCCGGCGTATGGCTGAAAAAGACATCGGCGTCCGCGTCGTGTCGATGCCCTGCACGGAAGTGTTCGAAGCTCAGCCAATTGAATGGCGCGAAGGCGTATTGCCGTCGCACGTAACGGCCCGTGTTGTGGTTGAGGCGGGCTGTACCGCCCCGTGGTACCGCTACGCTGGAACCCAAGGTGAAGTCGTGGGCATTGACCGATTTGGTCTGTCTGCGCCGGGCAGCGTGGTCTACGAACAACTTGGGATGACTGTCGACACCGTCTGCGAGGCGGTTGAGCGCGTCACCGCTTAAACGAATTTTGACTAGATAGCTTTTTACGGAGAAAGACCCATGGCAGTGAAGGTTGCAATCAACGGCTACGGACGCATCGGGCGCAATATCATGCGAGCTTTGTACGAGTCAGGCCGCACCGACGAGTTGCAGATCGTTGCGATCAATGATCTAGGTAATGCCGAGACCAACGCACATTTGACCCGATACGACACCGCACATGGCAAGTTCCCGGGCGAGGTTGCGGTTGATGGCGATAGCCTGGTCGTCAATGGTGATCGCATCCGTGTATTGGCGGAGCGTGACCCGTCAAAGTTGCCGTGGGGCGAGATGGGCGTAGATGTGGTTCTGGAATGCACCGGTTTCTTCAACTCGCGCGACAAGGCCGGCATGCATTTGCAGGCTGGTGCTCGCAAGGTCGTCATTTCTGCGCCGGCAGGCAAAGATGTTGATGGAACTATCGTGTACGGTGTCAACCATTCGAGCCTGACCGCCGATCACCAGATCATTTCCAATGCCTCATGCACCACCAACTGCCTGGCGCCTTTGGTGAAGCCGCTGCACGAAAAAATTGGCGTCGAGTGCGGTTTGATGACCACCATCCATGCCTACACCAACGACCAGGTTCTGACTGACGTTTATCATTCAGATCTGCGTCGTGCGCGCTCCGCCACCATGTCACAAATTCCGACCAAAACGGGTGCCGCCGCAGCGGTTGGTCTGGTTTTGCCAGAGCTGAACGGCAAACTGGATGGCTTCGCCATGCGCGTGCCGACCATTAACGTATCTGTGGTCGACCTGAGCTTCACAGCTTCTCGCGAAACCTCGGTTGACGAGATCAACAGCATTCTGAAGGCCGCGTCGGAAGGCGAGCTGAAAGGCGTATTGGCGTACAGCGATGGCCCGATGGTGTCTATCGACTTCAATCACGATCCGCATTCTTCGACCTATGACGCCACTTTGACCAAAGTGGCTGCCAACGGACGCCTGGTGAAAGTACTGAGCTGGTACGACAACGAGTGGGGTTTTTCAAACCGCATGCTCGATACCACTTTGGCGTTGATGAACGCTTAGAAGCAACGGATCAACCTCGAATGGCCATTCGCCCGATCACCGACGTCGACCTACGCAACAAGCGGGTCATGATTCGTGCTGACCTGAACGTGCCCATTGCCAACGGCAAGGTCACCAATGACATCCGCATCATGGCAGCGCTCAAAGGCATTCGCTATTGCCTGGACCAGGGCGCTGCCGTGTTGGTGCTTTCGCACCTCGGGCGTCCGAAAGAAGGGCAGTTCGATCCGGCCTTGTCGCTGGCACCGGTAGCTCGTCGTTTGGCCGAGATGGTCGATGCGCGTGTATTGCTGAAGAAGGACTGGCTGGACGGGGTTGAAGTGCAACCCGGCGAAGTCGTGTTGTGCGAAAACGTCCGCTTCAATCGCGGCGAAAAGGCAAACAACGAGTTCCTGGCCAAGCAAATGGCCCAGTTGTGCGACGTGTTTGTTATGGATGCCTTTGGCACCGCACATCGCGCACACGCGTCGACTGCTGGAGTGGCCGAATATGCCAAAGAGGCCTGTGCTGGCCCCTTGTTGATGGCCGAGCTTGAGGCGTTGGGTCAAGCCCTGAGAGATCCGGCGCGGCCGATGTTGGCGATCGTTGGCGGCTCCAAGGTCTCCGGCAAACTGGAGGTGCTCAGTGCCTTGAGTCGACGGGTCAATCAGTTGATTGTTGGTGGCGGCATATGCAACACCTTTATTGCCGCTGCGGGGTTCGAGGTGGGCAAGTCATTGTACGAGCCCGATCTGATTGAGTCGGCGCGAAGCGTCATCTCAGCTGCCAAGATGGCCGGCGGCGAAGTCCCCATTCCTCAGGACGTCGTCGTCGCCAGAGAACTTTCGGCTGAAGCCCGCTCATTCGTCAAACCGGTCGACCAGGTGTTGGCTGACGAGATGATCCTGGACATCGGTCCCAAGGCCCTGGAGCGCATCAAGGGCATGGTTGCATCGGCGCGAACCATCGTCTGGAATGGTCCGCTGGGCGTGTTTGAGATCGACCAGTTTGGTGAGGGTACCAAGGGCCTGGCTGAGGCGGTGGCTGCGTCATCAGCGTTTTCCATTGCCGGAGGCGGCGACACCCTGGCAGCTTTGGACAAGTACGGCTTGGCCAACGAGGTTTCCTATATTTCAACCGGCGGTGGGGCGTTCCTGGAGTTTCTGCAGGGCAAACCACTTCCCGGCGTCATGGCGCTGAAACGCGACTGACAGTAATCGATCAATCAATATTCAATTTCAAGCGGAGTCACTACTATGAACGCCGAGCAATTAATTTCAACCGCGCAAGCCATGGTGGCTGAAGGTCGCGGTATCCTGGCCATTGATGAGAGCCATGGCACCATCAAGAAGCGATTTGACCTGATCAACCTGGAGTCCAACGAAGACAACCGTCGTGACTACCGTCAGATGCTGCTAACTACCGAGGGTCTGGGCGAGCACATCAGTGGTGCGATCTTGTTTGATGAGACCTTGCGTCAAAAAACGCGTGATGGCGTGTCTTTGGTTGAGGTCATGAACAAAGCGGGCGTCTTGCCGGGCATCAAAGTCGACAAGGGTGCGCACGAGTTGGCGGGTCACCCCGGTGAAAAGGTCACCGAAGGGCTGGACGGTCTGCGTGAGCGTTTGGCTGAGTACGCCAAGCTGGGTGCCAAGTTTGCCAAGTGGCGCGCTGTAATCACCATCGGCGATGGCATGCCAACTTCAGCGTGTGTTGAAGCCAATAGCCACGCTTTGGCCCGCTATGCAGCATTGTGTCAGGAAGCAGGCATCGTGCCGATGGTAGAGCCTGAAGTGTTGATGGACGGCAACCACACTATCGAAGAGTGCTATGAAGTCACCGAAGCCACCCTGCGTAGCCTGTTTACCGCATTATATGAACAGAATGTGCTGCTTGAAGGCACTATCCTGAAAGCCAGCATGGTAGTCTCGGGCGCCGATTGCGCGGAACAGGCACCAATTGAAGAAGTGGCGGAAGCTACAGTGAGCTGTTTGCGAAATGCCGTGCCGGCCTCAATCCCGGGAATTGTCTTCCTGTCTGGCGGTCAAAGCGACATACTGGCAACGCAGCATTTGAATGCGATGAATCAACTGGGTCCGCACCCTTGGCCATTGAGCTTTTCATATGGTCGCGCATTGCAGCACGCTGCACTGATGACCTGGGGCGAGGCACCGGTTGAGAATGACAAGAAGGCACAAGCGGTGTTGGCTCATCGCGCCAAGTGCAACGGATACGCCGCGATGGGGCGATATTCAGACGAAGTGGAATCTGCAAAGTAAGCGACTTGAAAATCTGGGGCGGGTTAGCACCTGTTGTCACAACAGGAAGGCCGCCCCTTTTGCTTAAATAAATTCTAGGAAAAATTGATGAAAAACTTGATTCTGGTCGCCCTGATTGTCGGCCTGGCCGCCTGTGCCAGTAACCCGAGCTCCAGCTCAAAATCTGCACCTGAGGCGACAATAGTCCAGAGTTCTGAAGAGAAGAGCTCAGCACCGAAGCAGCGTTGCAAGCAGGTCAGAGAAATTGGCAGCAACATGACCAAGCGTCGTTGCACCACCGTCGAGCAAGACGAAGCAGAAGCTCGCAAAACCCAAGACGACATGGCCCGCCGCTCCATGAGCCGCGATGGGTGAGCCGGCGTAGTGCGAAGTGACTAAACGTCACTTCGCCGCCGGCGAACGCCCGCACATGGAAGTGCGGGCTGGGATTTCCAACGAAGCTAAAACGCTTCGCCATGGGTGAGCGGGCCAGTAGAGCGAGTGACTTAACGTCACTCGATCCCCGCGAACGACTCGACAGGACGTCGAGGCTGGGGTTTCCCACGGAGCGCAAACGTCGCGCCAGGGATGGCAACTCCAATCTTCCCCTACCCCGCCTATGAGCGAACGACGGTGCAGGTCGTACCGGCTGGCTGCGGTCCATGGATGGTTGTTGCCATCAGACTTTCCTATCGCCAAGAACTTGTCGTTACTCTCAATACCCATCAGGCATCAATGCCGAGGTCTGCAGGCTAGAACACCGAGGAAGAGCAAACACCAATGCGCCTTAGCAACGATGGTCGCCAACAACCGTCCCT
>BQJN01000134.1 GCA_021604725.1 Lysobacteraceae bacterium
CCGCCCAGCACGATTTTCTGCAGGGTGCCCGAACGCATGGCAAGACGCCAAATGGCCTGCTCACCGCTGCGAGTGGAGCTAAAGTACAGCTGTTGTCCATCCGCGGCGTAGCGGGCATTTCGGTCGGAAGCCGGGTGGTCCGTCAAACGCCGTGTCAACCCGGTAGCCAGCTCGAGCTCGTACAAGTCGAACTGGCCTTCGCTGGCCATCTCATAAGCAATCCGTTGACTGTCCGGCGACCAGCTGAGGCGAGCGATGAATGCGCCACCGGCGTCGGTCAAGCGGTGCAGCTCAGCCTCCCCGTTGGTACCAACCCAGATTTCAGGAGACCCACTTCGATCAGATAGCACAGCAAAACGGCTGCCATCTGGCGACTGCTTATAGCCCCAGTCCCATCTCGATGAGGCGGCAACCACGGCGCTACGACGCTGCGACCAATCAAGCTTTTCAATGTTGGAATGATCCAGCGAATACTCGTAGATCAATGAGCCGTTTGCGCCTGCCACCGGCGCATCGATATCACGCCCCTGCAATGGCACCGGCCAGATCTGACCGCTGTTGGCATCCAGCTGCCACAGCGCAAAGTGCCCGCCGCGGTTGGAAGCGAACAACAAAGAATCGCCATGCCAGGCCGAGCCATGAATCTTCATGCCATCAGTAGTCAAACGCCGATCCACACCCGCGGCCAGGTCCACTCGGTGCAGCTCACCCACGCCATAGTCGTACCAGCGTGTGAATGCCAGAGACTGGCCATCCGGCGAGATGGCAGGGTCGGCATCGCCAATGCTATTGGCCGGAGGAAAGGTGACCTGACGAACCTGCCCGTTGCTCATGTCCAAAGCACTGATGCCGCGCGCTGAGCTTTGCGGTGGCACGAAATAGACCGTCTTACCTTCCTTCGACCATGCCAAAGATTGTGCAGCCTGAGGGTCGCAACTCGCCAGTTCAGTGATCTGTTGCGATGCGATTTCGAGGTGCCGCACCGTGCAATTGGCACCACTGAGCGAAATGAATACCAGCGAGGCGGCATCGGGGCCAAAACGCGGCGCCAAGGCATTGCCGTCCCCGGTTGCTAGCCTGCGCGCCACTGCCCCCACCTGTTGCAACATCAGTTGCCACGTCCCTTGCGGTGGCTTGTGTGCGAACACCAACGAAGCGCCATCGGCCGACACCGCAGCACCAGACTCCAACCCTGGCAGGCTGGTGATGGGACGCGCCGACGTCACCGAGGTCACTGCTGGTGCCGGAAAATCACTTCGCGATAACCAGCCGACGACCACCAGTGCTAAGGCACCGAGGCCACCGAGACCGGTCAAGATCCAACTGAGGCTTGGACGTTGCGCGGCTGGATTGGGCGCGACATGCAGGGCATAGCCCGTTCGCGGCACCGTCTCAATACGGGGACACGGCCCAGGCAAATGCGAGAACGCCTTTCGAATCAGCGCGATACATCGGTTCAAGGCGTCGTCTGTAACGTGTTGGTGGCCCCAAACATCGCGGATCAGCTGCTCTCTGGACACCGTCTCGCCGACATTGCTCAACAGCGCCACCAAGGTTTGCGTGGCGCGAGGTTCCAAAGACACCGAATCTTCGCCCGCGATGAGTACGTTGCGCTGCGTATCCAGCACCCAGTTACCCAATGGCAGCCGCGTCGAGTCTCTGTCATTCGATGTAGTCAGCATTGGTCCTATTTTAGGTCGTAGCAGCACGCAACCGAAACCAACAATTGCGACATGGCCACGATCATCAGCTATTCATCAGGCAATTATCGGCAGTTGCTCAGTACACAAGCAGGCCCTGCAGCCAATCTGTGACCTCCTTTTTCACCGCACTAAAAGGTACTCAAATTGAAACGTTCCGTTTTGTTTTATCTAACGCTGTTGATTGGCACATCCACTCCGTTGTCGGCCGGGGTGACCGTCGAGGGCGACCTTCCACGCAAGGCTGCACTTGGGTTTTCGACCACTGCACAGGATGACCTCCTACTGGTCCGGTCCGTCGATACAGGCTCGCCCGCACAAGCGGCAGGATTGCTGGCGGACGATCGACTGGTCGCCATCAACCAACATACTATCGAACTCCCGCACATCGGCGAAGGGCTGCTGGAAGACGCTGACGGCGGTCAGGCTTTGCATCTGAGTGTGGTGCGCGATGATCAATCCCTATCGATCCATTTCACCCCCGACATCGCAGCACTGGAAGCCATTCCGGGAATGGACAGCCACTACGGCGTTGTCGAGATGAACGACGGCGCTCGCCTGCGCACCATTATTTCGCGTCCAAGCGGTAGCCAAGGCCCCTCCCCCGCCTTGTTTTTCGTGCAGTGGGTATCGTGCGGTTCACTCGAGTACAACCCCAACAGCACCTCCAGACAGCTGCTGATCGAGACCACGCGTCTGGCCAACCGAACCTTGGTGAGAGTCGAGCGAGCTTCCAATGGCGATAGCCAGGGGCCGCGCTGCCACGAGCTGGACTACGACACCGAGCTTGCGCACTACGTGCAAGCCTTTCGGCAGTTGCTACACAGTCCGCATATTGACCCTGACGACGTCGTTCTGATGGGCAGCAGTCTCGGCAGCACCCTGGCACCGTTGATTGCCAGTCGCCTGCAAAGTGAAGGGGTGCAGTGGGCGGGCATTGCCATTCAGGGCGGCGGTGCAGTCAGCTATCTGGAACGTATGCTCAACTTTGAACGCATCTATCTGGAGCGCAGCGAGAAATTTCAGCCTGACGAAGTTCAGAGTCAATTTTACCAACGTCTGCGCTTCTATTCCGCCTACTTTCTCGAGGGCCGCTCACCAGATGACATCGCCAACGACAATGAACAAATGGCTGCAGTGCGCAGCGACATTCGCGGACTCGGCAATGGACAGCATTACGGTCGCCCTTATGCCTGGCATCAACAGGCAACCAAACACGATTTTCTCGCCGCCTGGGCACAGATCGATAGCCCAGTGCTGGTGGTGTTCAACGAGTATGACCAGTTCGAAACGCGTCATGGCCATCGCTTGATCGTCGACACCGTCAATCGCCTGCGACCTGGAACCGCAACCTTCGTTGAGTTGGAAAACATGGGCCACAGCAACTTCTTCTATGCCGATACGCGCGCCGCCTATGCCAATCGCGACGGAACGCCAGTACCGAAGATTGCAGCGGCGCAATATGCGATGTGGATGCGAGCTTTGAATCCGTGAAGCTGCCTCTGCTCGTGCCTTGGATAGTTGCAAAATTGAGAGGCTGGTTATCGAGTGCTATGGTAGGCCTAGATTCAACATCAAAGGCTAAAGGCTCAACGGGGGACTGAGCGGGGAGGGATTCATGTACATCAGAGGTTCACTATTTGTCCTGCTGGTCTTTGCCAGCACAGTTTCCACTGCTCAAGCTAGCGACTCAGGGACGCCGCCAATCGGCCGCCTCGCCAAACCCTCGGTAACGCACCTTCTTGATTCTGGCCAGGCAAACACTTCATCGATCCCCCACCGAGGTGGGGGCCCGGCGACTCCGATTCCAATCGCCTTTCCATTTGCCGGCCCGACCGCAATCCCCCCTGGTGTTTCGGTAGGCGCGTTCGGGACAGCCACCGGTGCCGGTGCTTTTGCTGGCAACCTTTTCCTGCCAGGTTCAGGCTATCCAGCCGGTTTTTTGAGCGGCGGTGCGACCAGCGGTTTTTCCATCACAGGTGTTTTCGCCTGGCACTGGCCGTTATTGAAAACTGGAACCATGACCGCGGTTACTGCCGGCTCGACCCGACGCATTTTGGCCATCGCCGGTGCTAGTGCACCGGCCACGGCTTCGGCCACCGCCGCGGTTCCCGCCGGCTACACCATCGTAACAGCGTCTACTGGACTGCCCGGGCCTAGCGCCATCGTTGGCGTGCCGGGCAATGTTACACCGGCAAAACCAATCTCTACTGCAGCTCCAGCGGTGTTCTGTAGCCTGGCCATCGGCGGTATGGGGTTTATTGATACGGCGTGGATGGCCAATGGAATTGGCGCTGTCATACCCGCCAGTCCGCCGGCACCGCCCACCCGCTTGGGTTATCCCGCAATGTTCTTCGGTATCGACTTTCCGATTTCGGCGGTGACCTTTTCGGCAACGCCTCAAACCCAAATTGCTGGTTGCTATGCGGCGGGCGCGACGACCCCAGTTGAATTGCAGGCCTATCGAGTCGACTAAAGCGGTTCGCGTCCATTCTTTCGGCCTCATGACAAGGTCTGATATTATCCTGCGTCCATTAAACCGAGCGGAGAAATTTGATGCGAACGATGGCTTTCCTCGTATTTGCCACCCTAACGGTCAACGCATCAGCGGGCGATTCTGTCGTTCGTCTCAGTGAACCGGTGGAGTCGACCGATCAATATGAAGTGTTTGGTTCAGAAATGGCCGACAAAAGCGCAGGCATGAGCTTGTCCAAACTAGTCGCCAACGAGGTTGACTATGCTGACAAAGCAGTTCGGGTCACCACACGTATTGCGCAGGTTTGCCAAAAGAAAGGCTGCTTCTTCATGGCCCAGGACGGCGATGCCATGGCCCGCGTCAGCTTCGTCGACTACAGTTTCTTCATACCAACTGATGCCTCAGGCAAAGAAGTGACCCTGGTCGGCACCTTCAGCAAAGCCCCTCTGAGCGATGAAAAGGCCGAACACTTTGCCGAGGACCTGGGCGCAGACGGCAGCACGGTCAAACGCGATGCGTTCGAGTACTCGATTGTCGCGAGCGCAGTGATGATTCCGCGCTAAACGAAAAAAACCAAAGCCAGTGCCACAGCCGCAGGCAACGCCTGCACAAACAAAATCTTGCGACTGGCAGTCGCCGCGCCATACAGGCCGGCGATTACCACGCAAGCCAAAAAGAAGGTGATCACATCTCGGCCAGCCGCACCCAGCATCAGCCCCCAAATCAAGCCGGCCGCCAGAAACCCGTTGTAGAGGCCTTGATTGGCCGCCAGCACCTTGGTCATTGCTGCCTTTTCCGGCGAGTTGCCGAAGGTCTTCATGCCATACGGCGTGTCCCACAAGAACATTTCAAGAATCAGAAAATAGATATGCAAGGCGGCGACAACGCCAACCAGAACCTGAGCTACCATCTGCATCGCTTGTCCCCTCTTTAATCAGTTTTTTGACACTCAGATCATACCGTTTTATCTGGGCGCAACAAGCGCCGCTGGCGCTGCAGAACGCCGATCTGATAGGCTAGGCGACTCCCCGCAGCCTACATAAGGACACCAGACGCGCGTGAACTCGAAGAAAAATGACAGCGCTAGACATTTTCGATTGAAATGGCCGGAACGACTCGGCTACGGTGTCGGTGATTTGGGCTTCAACCTGTATTGGACAACGATAGCATCGTTTCTGGCCGCGTTTTATACCGATGTGTTCGGAATCTCCGCAGCAGCGGCGGGCACCATGTTGTTCGTCACCAAAATTGTCGATGCCTGCACCGATCCGGCGATGGGCCTGATCGCCGATCGCACCAATACGCGATTTGGCAAGTTTCGCCCGTATTTGCTTTGGGCCGGTATTCCAATGGCGGCCGCAGCGGTATTGACGTTCAGCACGCCCGACCTGGGCGAGACTGCAAAGCTGATCTATGCCTACCTGACCTACACCTCGATGATGCTGATGTATACCGTGCTGAGCACGCCCTACTCCTCCTTGTCCGGCGTTATGACCGCCAGCAGTCAGGAACGTACCACCTTGATCAGCGTCCGATTCCTGTTCGCCTTTACCGGCGGCGCCCTGGTCAACAAATACACGCTGCCGCTGGTTGACTATTTCGGTAATGGCGACAGTGCCGCCGGCTGGCAGGCGACGATGACTCTATACGGTGCCCTGGCAATCATTCTGTTTTGGGTCACGTTTGCCAGTAGCCGAGAACGGATCACTCCGGCACCTTCACAACGCAGCCGTCCGCTACAGGACATCAAGGATCTGCTCCACAACCGACCGTGGCTGATCCTGTTCTTGCTGGCGATGATCGTGATGATGACCATCACGCTGCGTGGTGGCTCGGCGTACTACTATTTTCACTACTACGTCGAGCGCCCGGAGCTGTTGCCAGACTATCTTCTGTGGCAAATGATCGCCTACGCAGTTGGCGCACTGCTGGCCCCGGTGATGACCCGTTACATCGACAAGACCCGTTTGTTGATGCTGCTGATGGGCATTGTTGGCGTTTTATCCATCATTTACTACTTCATACCCAAAGACCTGATCTGGGCCATGTTCACCCTCAACATCCTGATTTCGCTGGCGCTGGGACCGAAGTCGCCATTGACCTGGTCGATGTATGCCGATACCGCCGATTACAACGAATGGCGTACTGGACGGCGCGCAACCGCGTTGACCTTCTCTGCCGCGACGTTTTCGCAAAAACTCGGTGGCGCGTTGGGGTCGGCCGGCATGTTGTGGGTTCTGGCCGCAATCGGCTACGTCGCCAATCAAGCCCAGGCAGGCGCCTCACAGCAAGGCATCAATTTTTTGCAAACGGCTGCCCCAGGACTGTTTGCGCTGGTGGCCGTAGTCGCGGTCAGCTTTTATTCGCTCAGCGGAGAGCAATTGAAGTCAATTCAGGCCGACCTGGCAGAGCGTGATCGATACCGTGAGTAACGTGATCGTCAACGAATGCAACGGGCGGATCGAACTGTTATCGCCAACAGCCATTACCACCGCCAGCGGCTATCTGTGGAACAGGCAACAGTTGGTGCAAGTCAACTGTCGTGGATATGTCTCGTCACAGTTCATGCAACCAGAACCTGGTCGCTACTCACGCGGCCCGATGATGGAAGCCAAATCCTTCATGCAACCGGAGCAGCCGCATTACAGCCATCACCCTGGCCGCTTTTTCTTCATCAAGGATGAAGCCAGCCGGGAGGTGTTCTCGGCCCCCTACGAGCCAATGCGAGTCACCCCCGAAAGGTTTCGGTTTATTCTCCAAAAAGACAGCATCGAGTGGCAGCTAAGCCATCTTGATCTCGACCTCTGCATTGAGCTCAGCCTGGCTAATGACCACACGCTGGAGCTGTGGCGGGTTTCCATCAGGAACAAATCAGAACGACTTCGGAAGATATCTATTTATCCCTATTTTTCCGTAGGTTACATGTCATGGATGAATCAGTCGGCAAACTTTCAGGACGAGTTCAGCGCCATCGTTTGCCGGTCCGTCACACCCTATCAAAAGCTTGCTGACTACCCGCGCATCAAGACACTAAACGACTGCACCGTGTTACTGGCTGAGCGCCCACCAACCGCCTGGGATGCACGTCAAAGTGCGTTTGAAGGCGAAGGCGGACTACATGCACCAGATGGCGTTTACGCCCCTTTGCTAAGCGGCAGCGATGCCTGCTATGAGACCCCGGTGGCCGCCATGCAGTATCGAACAGAGCTTCCTGCCCAGGCCTCCATTGACCTGCGCCTTGCCTTCGGGCCGTGCCATGCCACCACCGACCTGAGACAACTTCGAAGTGCCGCATTTGCCAACGGTTCGCCTGCTGCCACGTGCGCGACACCGACCACCAGAATCATGGACTCACCAGACCCGGCGCTGGATCGGATGTTCAACCTATGGTTAGCACGCCAGGTGACCTATCACAGCGATCTCAACCGCATGACCTGCAATCCGCAAACGCGAAACTACCTGCAGGACCAGATGGGCATGTGCTACTTGCAAAAGCCGGATCGATTCCGCTCGGCCTTTTTGCTTGCGCTGTCCCAGCAAAGCGCCAACGGCGACATGCCCGACGGCATCTTGCTAAACGACCAGGCTACACAGCAATACATTAACCAGGTCCCACATAGCGACCACTGTGTATGGCCGAGCATTTGCCTGGCAGCCTACCTTGACGAGACCGACGATTACGGCCTGCTGCAGTGCAAAGTGCCGTTCGCCGATGCTGCGCAGCCGGTTGATGTTTTCGAACACATGCAACGGGCCATGCATAGCCTCGTTCGGCGTCGAGATGGCCGCGGCTTGAGCCTGATCGATCAGGGCGACTGGTGCGATCCGATGAACGGTGTTGGCCCCCGGGGAAAGGGCGTTTCCGGGTGGTTGAGCCTGGCCAGCATCTACGCCATGCGCGAATGGGCCAGGGTCTGTGACGGCGCAGAGCACAGCGATTTGGCCTTGCATTGGCGTCAAGTCAGTGACCAGTTCGAGGACCAGGCCAATCAGTACCTATGGGATGGCCGCTGGTATGCGCGCGGCATCACTGACGACAACGTCACCTTTGGCATCGACAGTGATACTGAAGGCCGGCTGTTTTTAAACCCACAATCGTTTGCCATTTTGGCCGGTGTCGGCAGCGACGACCAGCGGGCCAGGATGGTGTCTGCCGTTGACCAACTGTTGTCCAGTCCGTATGGCGTTGAGCTACTGGCACCGGCCTACACCAGCATGCGGGAAGACGTCGGCCGACTGACGCAGAAGTTTCCTGGATCGGCCGAAAACGGTTCGGTCTACTGCCATGCCGCCGCGTTCTACATTCACGCCCTGTTAGGCATCGGCGAGCCCGACCGTGCTTACGACATCCTGTGCAAGCTGATTCCTCAAGACCAGGAAGATTGTATTCGACGCGGCCAGTTGGCCAACTTCATTCCCAACTACTACCGCGGTGCAATTCGCCAATTGCCGCGAACGGCAGGACGCAGCAGCCAACTGATCCAGACCGGAACAGTTGCCTGGTTGTATCGCTCCATCGTCGAAAGAATGTTCGGCTTGCGTGGTTGTCGTCAGGGCTTGCTCATCGACCCGCAGTTGCCGGGCCGATGGCAAACTGCACGACTGCGACGCCATTTTCGCGGTGCAATGTTTGACGTACGGTACCTGCGCAATTCTGGCGACCCACGACTCACCGTTGAGGTTGACGGTCGCCGTTTGGCGCGAAAGGATGGCGCATATGTCATCCGGCAGTTCTCGGAGGGGCAAACGTACCCGGTAATGGTGAACCTGCCATGAGTGTGGTCGTTGTGATGGGCGTGAGCGGCTCGGGCAAATCGACTTTGAGCGTGCAACTTGCAGCCGCACTAAATGCCGAGCTGCTGGAGGCTGATGATTATCACAGCCCCGAGGCAGTCGCCACAATGCGAGCGGGCGAGCCTCTAAGCGATGACATTCGATTGCCCTGGATCGAATCGATCTGCCAACAACTGGCCAATACTGATAGCAAAACCGTCGTCGTGGCTTGTTCGGCACTGCGCCGTTTTCATCGGCAGAAACTACGCCACCGGGCGGCACCGATACAGTTTCTTTACCTGCACGGCAACCGGCCATTGTTGGCAAGCAGACTTGGGCAACGCGAGGACCACTTCATGCCAGCTTCTTTGTTAACCAGCCAGCTACAAACCCTTGATTGGCCTGCCGACGAGGCCGATGTGACGTGGCTGGATATTCGAAAAACGCCGGCCCAGATCCTGGCCCATGCCATCGAGGCGGTAACATGGTGAGTGGGGCCCTGCTCGTCTTATTGGCTTTGACCGAGAGTGCTGCCGACTACCAGGCGCATGTTGCCAGTCCGCCCCCCACCATAGACGGTGTATCCAATGATCCGACCTGGCAGGCGGCCCATTGGTACCCGATCGATCAACTCACTGCCGGGACCATGCCCACAGCAGAGGACTTCAGCGGGCGCTTCAAGGTCGTTTGGGATGCTCAACACCTTTACGTCCTGGCCCAGGTCACCGATGACGTCTTGTTCGACGGCCACAGCGATCCGCTCACCCGATACTGGGACGACGATGCACTGGAGATCTTCATTGATGAAGATCGGTCCGGGGGCGACCATCTGACAAGCTACAACGCGTTTGCCTACCATGTTGCGCTGGACAACCAGGTGGTCGATATTGGGCCGCTTGGCGGCGGCCAACCGCGCTTGTTCAACCACCACATCACCAGCCGCTGGCAGCGCGATGCGATCCATACAGAGCGTATCAACTGGGAGTTGGCAATCAAGGTCTATGCCAGCGACTACACCGATGATCTGACCGTGCAGCCAGTATTGCTCAAGGCCGGTAAGACCCTCGGCTTCATGGTGGCCTATTGTGACAACGATGGGAGCGAGCAGAGAGAGCACTTCCTCGGTTCGCATCCCATAAAGCCGATCAATGGCGACCGCAACCGCGGCTACATTGATGCCAGCGTGTTTGGCCTGCTGCGTTTGCTGGCAGAGGGCGACTAGAATTGGCATCCATGGCCAACAGAGGCCATTTCAAGGAGCTGTTTTTATCAAGACGCACCCTTTTTCTGCCAGGCTGCGCAGGCACAAGGCGGCCCTTTGCAATCGCCGTTGGCGTTTCGCTGGAACTCAAATACCAGCTCACTAAATAGCCGGGCTGACATCTGATCAAACTTGTTGCCCTTGTTTTTCCGCAATGATTGCTGAAGTTCTTCGAAGGCGGTCATCGATGAACGTGAAATCCTGGCACCCGCGGTGCCATACGATGGCATCAACTCCGCTTCCTCTAAAACCGCATTGTACCGGGGCTGCGGATCAAGGTCGGCAGCCTGCAGGCAAGCTTCAACGCTCGCTGCCAACAAGGACACCGAGTCCAGCGCCGCATCGAGCGCATTCCATTGCTCACCCGGCATGCTCAGGACTAACGGCGTCAAGGGTTGCGTTGCCAGGCGGCGAAATCGGGCGAGCGATTGCCAACCCACGCGACGACGCTGTCCCCGCGCATAACCCCTGGCTTCACCTGGCAAAGGCTCTGCGGCCAACGCTTCAATAAGCGGCATTAGATCGTTCGTTTGAACCAGCGACGCACCTGCACCTAAAACGGCCTCGCGAATTTGGGCTTGTCGTCGAATGTCGGCCTTCAAAACATCACTGTTTTTACCAAGGTAGCTGAATTCAGTTCTACGCTCAGAGTGCCGGGCGCAGGCCTCGCCAAGCTGCTCGGCCGCCACAGGTTGAAGCTTGACCACTGGCAGGCTTGAACTGGCCGCTTGCAGAACTGATGTACACATCGTGATCAAC
>BQJN01000135.1 GCA_021604725.1 Lysobacteraceae bacterium
GTTCGTTAACAATAGTAGCGGTCGTCAGTCAGCGCGGCGTGTGGTGACTGCCAGACCTCATGACACGTCTGGCCGCCTCCAATGGCAGTTCTCATCGGGCGCCACATCGTACCTGCGGCCGCAAGCTGTGTTCCAACTCCCTGGCGATACGTTTCCGCTCGACTCAGCGTTTGTAATCGACAACCAACGTAGCTTTCATGCCAGCGAAGACAGTGCCGGTGCCTGGCCTACCGGCTGGCAACCTGCATCACTGACAGCTAGCTCACCTTACGCTCCACTCATGGCAACGGTGTCCCTGGCCGGTGCCACGACGATTGCATTGTTGACCACAAATGACGGGCACGCTCGTGCCTTTAATGCCGACTCAGGCGCGGAGATTTGGTCCAGCCCAGTCCTGGGAAGCCAATCGCTGGCTCGGCCTGCGGCCCTGTTCAGTGCATTCGGTGGCAGCTACGACCTGGTGTTTGCGGGCGGCAATTCTACAACGACCGGCACTTTCTACAGTCTGGATCTGGCAGACGGGCAAATCGCCTGGAGTTTCACCAATAGCCTGGCACAGGGCGGCGATGGCACAGCGATGGGGCTCATCGGTGGGCCGCCAGTAGTCGACTACGGGACCAATCGTCTGTATTTTTCTACGCGGCAGCAGATCTCCGGCAGTAGCGATACTTTGTGGGCGCTAAACTTCAACGCCAGCAGCGCATCGCGGGTCTGGTCGGCAAACCTCGGTGAGCTGGCTATTGGGCCGGTCGTTGCCGGCGGACGTGTATTGGCCGGCAATGTAGACGGGGACGTGCACGCCGTTGATGTCACCACGGGGCTATCGCTTTGGGCGGCACCATTCAGCACTGCCGATGGGCCAGTGAAAGGGCCTTTGTCGCCGCCGATTGGCGGTCAACTGGTGTTCTCAACGACCAACACGGTCTGGTCGATCGCTGTCGACGGCGCGGCGGCGACGTTACATTGGTCGCAGGGCAGCATCCCCAAACCCTCAGCACCAGCCGTCGCCCCCGACCCTTCACATGTCTGGGTTGGCGGCGGTGATGGTGTCCTATATCGCCTGCTCAATGGCGTCATCGACGACACCTTGAATTTGAGTACCGCTGGCCTCGGCACACCCGAATTGGACGCGGCCAATCAACGCCTCTATGTCGCCTCCAAAGACGGTCGTTTGCATGCGGTAGATGTGCAGGGCCCAGTCGCCGTTGAGCTGATTAACTTCAATGTGAAATAGTTGGGAAAGTGCATGAGGCGACCACTGCATGGTGGCCCTGCGCGGGAAAGTTGCTCATGCAGCATCAAATTTGGTCAGTTCCCAGACCCAATACTTCCGTCATTCCGGGCTTGACCCGGAACCCATCTTTTGAAGTCGAGCAGTGCTCGAAACCTCATTGAACTCCTTCTCTCATTGTGCCTATTTCTTCAAGGCGGGCACCGTCCGCGCTTAGGCGCATTGCGCTTCGAAGAAAAAGAAGATGAACAATGAGGTTATGAGGAAAAGGAGGGCTGCTGGCGCAGCTTTTCAAAGAACCGTTGGGCCACTAGGGCCAGTGCCGATTCGATCTACCGCTTCACCCCTCCCGTCATTCCGGGCTTGACCCGGAATCCATCTTTTCAAGTCGAGCAATGCTCGCCTCATTGAACTCCTTCTCTCATTGTGATTGTTTCTTTTATTGACGACGCAACCGCGTCTGCAGGTTCACTTTGGCGCTACGCGCTTCTGGGTCCCGGGTCCAGGCCCGGGATGACAATAGGGTCCAGGCCCGGGATGACACGACCCTAGGAACGGCACTCGGGAACGTAGTCACCTGTGCGCCTTCGTCCCCGTGGCTCATCGCCTTTTTGTTATTTCCGAAGCACGCGCCAGCGTGCCCCCTTTGCGCCTCTGCTTTTTTGCGCGAGTCACTCTTCCAGCGCTAGCGTGAGCATTTTTCTTGCGCAACGCGCTTCTGGGTCCCGGGTCCAGGCCCGGGATGACAATGGGGTCCAGGCCCGGGATGACAAAGAGGGTAGGCCCGGGATGACAAGAGGGTGAATGTGGCAAAAATTTGTTGGTCCACTATGCCGTTGTGGCTGCGTAGTGAATGCACGCGTCGATCGCTATCGAGGCTCGGGGTTTCCAGGCACCCCGTCATTCCGGGCTTGACCCGGAATCCCATCTTCATAGCGAGCAATGCTCGCCGCACCGGCCATCCTTCGCTTTTGTTAACCCCTTAAGGTCACACGCGCGGCTTGTCATCAGTTCACAGCAATGACGTCGCCATACCCCAACTGCAGCATGCGCTCTCGCTGACTTTCAGCATCACCAACAATCAGGTAGGTCATTGCATCAGGGCGAACGTATTTCTTAGCCAACACTTGAATGCGCTGCACCGTCATCGCCGTTACGAGCTGTTGCTGATCAACGATAAAGCTGGCCGGTTTGCCATAGGTGCTCATTTCAACCAGCATGCCCAGTTTCTGGCCTAGCGTTTCTAAAGCGCGGGCGCCCGATTTGGTGAGAAAACTCTTGGTTACGGCCAAATCCTGCTCGCTAAAGGTGTCTCCGTAATCGCTCATAATGTCCCGCACCAACTCAGCGGCCTCCAGCGTCACGTTGCTGCGAACGCTGCTTGATACGATAAAGCGTCCGATGTCCTTGTTGCCGCCCACTGCCGACCCGACGCGGTAGGTGTATCCCTTGCCTTCACGTAGTTGTTGAGTAAGGCGAGAGGCGAAGCCACCACCGCCGAGGATGTAATTCATTACGCCAATTTCATAGTGATCGTTGTGTGTCGCCGCTGGCAATGCATACCCAAACCGGAACACTGACTGTTTGGCACCGGGCAGGTCGTAGAAGTAGACCGTTGACTGGTCTATTGGCTGAGGTGTTGGATAGCTCGGAATAGCCACGTCCTTCGCCAACCAGCTGGACTGCAACTTGCTCAGCACTGGCTGAACCTGCGCCGCGGTGATATCACCAGCAAAATGCAGGGCCGCGACAGATGGCGACAAATACGTATCGTGATATGCCTTCAGGTCATCCATGGTGATCGCTTCAATCGAAGCCTTGGTGCCGAGAATGTTCTGCGAAAGAATATGTCCTTCGCCGTAAAACAGTCGGTTAAATTCATTGGCAGCAATGGCATTTGGGTTGGCCAGTTGTGCATCAAGGCCATTGCTGGCACTGAGTTTGGCCAGCTCAAGTTCGTCAACATCCCAACGTGGCTCAAGCAACATTTCCTGTACCAGCGCCATGGTTTGGTCGAAATTCCGAGCCAGTGTGCTTCCGGAGATGGTAAACGACTCCCTGCCTGCCGCTACGCCAACACTGGCACCAAGCGTCTCAATCGCCGCTTCCAGCTCGACCGGCGTCTTGTTGCGCGTACCGCGATTCATCATGTCGCCAAGCAGGCTGGCCACGCCCACTTTTTCTGGCGAGTCGAGAAGTTGCCCTCCCTCTATGCGCAGCACAAACTGAACCAGGGGTAACTCGTCGTTTTCGATGCCAAGCACCTGCAAACCATTGTTCAGCTCAACACGCCAAACGTCGGGCACGCTCAACATCGGTGCCTCACCATAGGGAGGCTCAACGCTACGATCGAATGTCGAAGGCGTTCGCTCAAACGACGCCGCAACGCTGGCATCAAACGCTTCTTCAGCCCCTTGAACGATTTGCTCTTCTACCACCGGGGCCAATCGAGAGTCCGCCAACACCAATTCGGCGCTGCCTTTTGGTACAAAGCTGGTGGCGATGTATGGGCGATCTTTGATGTAGGTGTTGTACACCCGCGTAACGTCCTGTTTGGTGACCGCCTTGATCGCCGCCAATTCCTTGTCGGCCATACCCGGATCGCCGGCCAGAATGTCATATCGAGCCAGTTGAATCGCCTTGCCCAGTACACTGCCAATGCCTCCGTAGAAACCAACTTCGACTGAGGTCTTGATTCGAGCCAGGTCGTCATCAGGGATGCCCTCGCGCTCAAATCGAGCAAAGGCCTCGTCAAACGCTTGTTGAACCGTATTCAAATCAGTCCCGGGAAAGGCTCTCACCAGCAGGCTGGTCGATCCAGCCAGTTCCGAGGTCCGGTTGAACATCGATACACCGCTGGCCAGTTTTTTCTCATCGACCACCCCCTGGTGAAACGGTGCGCTCTTGCCAGCGGTCAGATAACTGGTCAATACCGCCAAGGCGTACTCATCGGGATGATTGCCAGGTACAGTCGGCCAGGTCAGGCGCAACTCCGGCAAGCGAGCAAAATTGTCTTCATAGTAGAGTCTTATGGTCGCATCAAGGCTTGGCTGTTGTGGCTGGCGAGGGGCAATGTCTTGGCCGCGAGGAATCTCGGCAAAATACTTCTCCACCAAACGCTTCGTTTGCGCCGGGTCGAAATCGCCTGCAATGGAGAGGGTCACATTGTTGGGCACGTACCAACGGCGAAAGAAGGTTTTCACGTCGTCCAGAGTGGCGTTTTGCAGGTCCTCAAGTGAGCCGATGACCTGCCAACTATAGGGGTGACCCTCGGGGAACAAGTGCTCATCAACCACGGCCCCGACATGGCCATAGGGCGCATTGTCGACACGCTGACGCTTCTCGTTTTTGACCACCTGCTTTTCCTTGGCCAGCACAGGTTCGGTCACTGTATTGATAAACCAACCCAACTTGTCGGCCTCAGCCCACAGCATTTTCTCCAGGGCGTCTTTCGGTACGGTTTGAAAGTAGTTGGTCAGATCGCGGCTGGTTGAGCCGTTGGCACCAGAGCCGCCAATTCTGGAGCTCATCTTGTCCAGGCCGCCCTTGCCCAGATTCTCAGACTCCAGAAACAACAAGTGTTCAAACAAATGGGCAAACCCGGTGCGACCGGGTACTTCTCGGCTCGACCCTACATGCGTGGTCAAAGCCACTGCTACCACGGGGTCAGAACGATCGACGTGGAGCACCACCGATAGGCCATTGTCCAACTCAAACTTTTCAAATGCGATCAGTGGAGCCTCAGCGTTGGCCTTGACTGCCTCCTTTGTCGCGGTCGCAGGTATCGGATCGTTACTGCTTTGCTTGTCCACGGCACTCTGCTCATTGCATGCGCCAACGACAAAGGTTAACGCCAACAACGCGGCGATTTTCATGTTGTTCATGTATCAGGATCCAGCTTGTGCAAACAGACGGTTTGCGCAGTGTCGCATCATCGATGACGCACTGAGCAGCGAGGGGGCCAAGGCCATCCTGCAGGCCAGGAAGCTTACCACCGTCGGGGCGATTGGTCTGTGCAAATACGCTATTGCTAAGACAGTGACTCGCGCAAAGAAGCATAGGCGCAAAGAGGGCACGCTAGCGCGCCTCCAGACAAAGCAGGCATTCCATAAGCGAACACCGTTCGCCTAAAAGATGGATTCCGGGTCAAGCCCGGAATGACGAAGCTCTGCCCAAAACGGTCATCCCGGGCCTGGACCCTACTGTCATCCCGGGCCTGGACCCTATTGTCATCCCGGGCCTGGACCCGGGACCCAGAAGCGCGTAGCGCCAAAGTGAACCTGCAGACGCGGCTGCGTCGTCAATAAAAGAAACAATCACAATGAGAGAAGGAGTTCAATGAGGCGAGCATTGCTCGACTTGAAAAGATGGATTCCGGGTCAAGCCCGGAATGACGGGAGGGGTGAAGCGGCAACTCGACCCGGCACTGGCCCTAATGGCTTAACGGCTCTTTAAGAAGCTGCGCCAGCAGCCCTCATTTGTCTCATACCCTCATTGTTCACTTTTCTTTTCTTTGAAGCGCAGTGCGCCGGGAACGGGCAGCGCCCGCCTTCAAGAAATAGGCACAACGAGAAAAGGAGTTCAATGAGGCGAGCATTGCTCGACTTCGAAAGATGGATTCCGGGTCAAGCCCGGAATGACGGGAGTGTTGGGTTGTAATTATTGCGAAGGAAAACTCGGGATGAAGAACGCAAATCACTCCGCTGGCGCATTCAGTGGCGTCAAAGACAGTGCCGCCGCCTCGGCGTACATCATGACGAAACGCTCCCCTACCAACAGGTTGTCCAACAAATCATCGTCGTGGGTCTGCACCATGGTGTACTTGCCACGGGGCCCCTGCAGAACCACTTGCTTGCTGTTGCGATCAATGGAGGCGACGCGGACGACGGCCTTGACCACAGCGCCAACGGTGGCGCCGGGCGCAGCTTCTGGGGGGGACAAAGCTGCGTCTGTTACAACCACCAACGGCTCGGCACGTTCTTGTGGCGTCGGCTCACGAAACTCGGCTCGCATGAACGTCCAATACTCGATCGCCAGCCTGTCGCCGACCTTGACCTCGTCAAAGCGCTTCGCTTCTCCAGCACCGATGGTCAGCGGGTGGCCCTTGGGACCAGCAACCTCAAGAACCTTGTTCTCGCGATCGATCGCTTCAACCACCGAGCTGATTTCGACTCGCAACCACTCTTCTTTCTCGGTGGGTTTGTTGTCGCCGTATAACTGGGCATGTAGCAACATGGGCGCGGCAAGGATGAGGACGGCGAGTGAGAGTAGGTTGTGTTTTGGCATCGTCAATAGTCAGGAATTGGAAAACTTGAGTCGCAGTTTGGCCAGCTTTGCCTTGGCTGTCCAATGTAAAGCCACAAAACACTGGCACGAATGAGCTGGCTTGGCCCAAATCCTAATGCAGCTTATGGCCGATAAAGCGACCAGGCCGGCGGTATCTCAATACAAAAAAAATGTTGTATACTCCATGCACCGCGACCTGTCGCAACCTCGCCTATCGTCTGGGAGCTCTCGAAAACATGAAATCAATCCGCCGACCTTTGACTAGCCTTGCTTTGCTGTTTGTTTCGTTGAGTTTGCTACCCGGAAGCGTGATGGGGCAGTGTGTTGTAACAATGACCAACTCGTTTACGACGAGTGCGCCGTCAACGATATTTATCACCAAGACATTAAGTTCGGCGGCAATGTGCCGCGTGACCGTTTCAGGCGATGGCGCGGCCCAATGCTTCCCCGGCACAATGTATTTCAACACGGCCATGCTCTATGCCGTCAGGACAGGCGGAAGCCCGGATCCATTCTGCAATTGGGAGTGTGATTGTGGAACAGGTGCGCCACCGCATGTGACCACGGGTACGAGTGATGGTCTACCCGTTGAATTGTTGGAATTCCAGATTGACGGTACCGACTTTGCATCGCCTGGGAAGGACTGAATAGTCAGGCGACTTGGCGACGCTGATCAGGCGAGCCAGTTCTTTTTGAAGATGGATTCCGGGTCAAGCCCGGAATGACGCGACAGGTGCAGCGGCTGATCCAGCCGGCACCGCCCCCAAGGGCCTAATATATCTTTGAAAAGCTGCGCCAGCAGCCCTCATTTGCCTCATTCCCTCATTGTTCATCTTTCTTTTTCTTCGAAGCGCTACGCGCCTAGAGCGGACGGCATCCGCCTTCAAGAAATAAGCACAATGAGAAAAGGAGGTCAATGAGGGTTCGAGCACTGCTCGACTTCGAAAGGTGGATTCCGGGTCAAGCCCGGAATGACGCGACAGGTGCCGCGGCTGATCTAGCCGGCACCGCCCCCAAGGGCCTAGCGGTTCTTTAAAGAGCTGCGCCAGCAGCCCTCCTTTTCCTCATACCCTCATTGTTCATTTTTCTTTTTCTTCGAAGCGCTATGCGCCTTGAGCGGACCGCGTCCGCCTTCAAGAAATAAGCACAATGAGAAAAGGAGGTCAATGAGGGTTCGAGCACTGCTCGACTTCGAAAGATGGATTCCAGGTCAACCCGGAATGACGGGCGGGGTGAAGCGGCAACTCGACTCGCACCGCGCCTAATGGCCGGAATGGCGGGAGCGGTGCAGCGACAATCGACGCGGCAACTCCGGTACCGGCGATGGTCTATCCGTTGAATTGATGGAGTTCCAGATTGACGGTACCGACTTTGCGTCGCCGGGGAAGGCTAAATAGTCGATTCAGACCAGGCCCAACTCTCGTGACCGGAGAACGGCCTGGAGTCGATCTTTGACCTCCAGTTTTTGGAATATCTGCGACGCGTAGTTTTTCACCGTCCCCTCGGCCAGGTGAATGGTTTCAGCAATCTCTCGGTTCGATAGACCCGTGACCATCAGGCGCAGAATCTGCAGCTCTCGCTCTCCCAACAGCTCGTTAAGCCTGGGGCCCGAAGAGTCGACGCTTGCGCGCAGTCGATTCAATTCATCCACTACTTTGCTGGTAATCGCCGGCTGCAGGAATGATTCACCGGAAACAGCCGTCCGGATGGCCTCGATCAGAGTATCGGTATCACAATCCTTCAGCAAGTAAGCGACGGCCCCGGCCTTGAGGCCATCAAACACTTCCTCGTCGGCGTCGAAGGTGGTCAATACAATGACTTTGGCATCTGGGTCTTGCCGAACTATCGCTTCAGTTGCTCGCACCCCATCCATCACAGGCATTCGTAGATCCATCAAAACGACATCGGGCCGTAGCCCACCAAACTGCTCAACCGCCTCCTGGCCGTCTCTGGCCTCACCAACCACCTTCACCTCGTCACGAGTCGACAGCAGCGTCCGCAAGCCCTCTCGAAACAGGGCCTGATCATCAACCAGCAAAACGGTCGGTACGCTCATAGCGGCAATTCGATCTGCAAAGAGAAGCCCTGTCCAGGGCCCGTTCTGGTCGTCATCTTGCCGCCGAGTTGAACCAGACGTTCGCGAACGCCGAGGAGGCCAAAACCCACCTCGAACTGCGCACAACCCTTTCCATCATCTTCAATCCTCAATTGGACGGTTCGATCGTCCACTTCCAGCAAAACGTTCACCTGCTCGGCCTGAGCGTGTTTTCGGGCATTGGTTAACGCCTCCTGGCAAACCCTGTACAGCGTCAACGCCTGATCTGGCTGCAGCGTGATGGAGCGGCCCACCCGCTCGAACTCAACGTTGACGGTTGAACAGTAAGCGCGACACAATTGCTCAAGCGCGGCATCGATGGGCTGCTCGCCCACCGGGTCGGACCGCAAGGCACTGACTGAAGCCCGCAGTTCCTGCAAACCCTGCCGAACAGCTCGCTCGGCTTGGGACAATGCACTCGCTACCACCCGAGGGTCGCGGTCAAGATGTGCCACTGCGGCCTGGATTTGCACATTCGCGACCGTCAGTTGGTGTCCTACCGAATCGTGGATTTCGCGAGCCATTGATGTACGTTCGCGGGCCACGGCCAACTCCTCTGACTTCAGCGCATAGCCCATGATTTGTCGATTGGCCTGCGCCAGGCGCAACCCCAATTCCTCACCGCGCCTGCGAGCAGCCGCCTCACTGGACATGGTGCGACTGAAAACCAACACAAAAAGCAGAGCGGCACCGACCCCAATCGACACTTCGAACGCAACTGGCCAGGCACCCAACCAGTAGCCATGGCCCATTGCAATCCCCATCGCCAGCAACGGAACAGCAATCTTTCCGGCCCGATCAAGCCACCAATCGCTTTGCGCTACCAGCGGCATCAACAGCACCCAAACCATGCCAAAACTACTGGCAGATGCCTGCAGAACGGTGATAGCGGCGACGATACCCAGTTGCGCAGCAAAATAGAGCCATGCCCTTGACGTGACTCGCCGTTCTGGCAACCAATCGGCAAACAGCAACAGGCCAAGATAGAGCGCACCCAACAGTACGATCGCCAGGTTTAGTGACGACATCGTCGGCATTTCATTGGCATGCACCGACAACACCAGAGCACCGACCACAACCAGGCCCATGGTCATCCGAGTTCTGTCGGCGTTGGACTCTTCAAGCAAAAGCGTATCCACCTTAGATTTCCTGTCCGCTTCGTTCGCCACTGCTGCATCGTTGATGACTGCTGATGGTTTCATCATACCGTGTTGGCACCTGGTTCCTCATTCCCAACCTGGCGGCAAATCCAGACTATGCACCTCGGTTACGAAAGACCACATCTACCAAGGCATAGGCCAGGCTGCGTGGCGAGCCCGCTTCGCTGTTGGTCAATACCGCCAGACTGAGGTGATGGTCAGGATAGTAGGCAAGTTCAGTAAGAAAGCCGGAGATGCCACCAGAGTGGTGAACTATTCGACGCCCGTCGTATCGCCCGATGCGCAAGCCCATGCCATACGTCGAAACCTCGCCATTGGGCAATTCCGGCGCTGACGTCATCAATTGATAACTGGCGTCCGACAACAGCTGACCGCCATGCAGACTGCGATTCCAGACCGACAGGTCCCTCGCCGATGAACACAAACCTCCGGCGTAGTAGAGTGTGGTGGTCCATTGAATTGGCTCGTCATTGAGCAGCTGCTCGCCTCGTACCGAGTAGCCTTGCGCGCGGCCAGGAATAAGTTCCCGAGCGTCGCACACCCGAGTACGCGTCATTTCGAGTGGATCGAAAAACTCATGTTGTAAAAACGCAGGGTATGGCTGGTCGCTCGCCTTTTCGAACACCAAACCTAGTACGCCATAGCCGAAGTTG
>BQJN01000136.1 GCA_021604725.1 Lysobacteraceae bacterium
TTGAGGCTGGGTGTGCCTATGAAGTGTCACCGTTTCGCCATGGATGGCAGCTCTGGCGGTACCTACGAAGCACATCCATGTGCCGTCGTTCGCCACCCGCCGAGTGCCATTCAAGGGTGAAGCGGACTAAGAGCGAGTGCCTAAAGGCACTCGATCCCGCTGAACGACTCGACATGGATGTCGAGGCTGGGGTCTCCAACGAAGTATTTTGGCTTCGCCAGGGACGGCGGCTATGGACCTTGAATAGAGATGTTCGTAGTTGGGGGTATTTGGCAACAACCATCCATGGACCGCACCCAGCCGGCACATCCATGTGCCGTCGTTCGCCACCCGCCGAGTGCCATTCAAGGCACTCGGCACTATGGGTGGCTCACCCCTTGCAATTCGGGGTGTCATCCCCAATTCAATGCGAACATGTAATAATACGCCGCTTCGCTTGGCCGCTTTGAGATTTGGGTGGCCGTAACCAGAGTGAACGGTCGCCAATGACATGGGCTGCAGACACGAATGGTTTGCGCTTTAATTTTTTGAAAACAAAAGGAAAATTAACGGCTGGTCCGTCTTTTCCATAGCCTGAAGCGAATGGGAACGTCCCTTCCGGCAACAAACAATCGGGAACCGACTATCATGGATTTCTTCATTTCTGATGCAATGGCACAAGCTGCGGGGGCGCCGGAACCCGGTGGTTTCATGAGCCTTCTGCCGCTGATTCTTATCTTCATCGTGTTTTATTTTCTGCTCATTCGTCCGCAGATGAAACGCCAAAAAGAGCAGCGGAAAATGGTTGAAGCGCTGGCCAAGGGCGATGAAGTAGTCACCAATGGCGGCTTGTTGGGCCGCATCGATGAAGTTGGAGAGACGTTTCTGACACTCACCGTGTCCGACGGTGTTCAGGTCAAGGTCCAGCGCCATGCTGTTGGTGCTGTAATGCCAAAGGGCACAATCAAGGACGCATAACATGAACCGTTACCCTGCCTGGAAATATGCTCTGCTGGCCATTGTCATCGCAGTCGGTGGCTTGTATGCCTTGCCGAATCTGTATGGCAATGATCCGGCAGTACAGGTCGCCATTGATGGCGGCACAGCCGACCTTGCGGTGCTCGAGCAAGTTGAACGTACGCTTGAGCTGGAAAACCTCCGACCGAAGAGTATCGAACTAACCCCAGAGGGCGTGTTGGCGCGATTCGACGATGGCGATTCACAAGCCAAGGCAGTCGATGTCCTCGGTCGCCAGCTTGGTGATGATTATGTCGTCGCCCCAAACCTTGCCCACGCGACGCCTGACTGGCTGCGAGCCATCAACGGTGAGCCGATGGTGCTCGGTCTTGACCTGCGAGGTGGTGTTCACTTCGTCATGGAAGTTGACATGGACGCGGCACGACGCCAGCAGGAAGATCGCTACGTTGAGGACATCAAATCGCTGCTGCGCGAAGAGAAGATTCGCTACCGAAATGTTCGCAAGGGCGCGGACGGCATCATCGCCCAGCTCGGTAGCGAAGAGCATATGGATGAGGCTAGAAGCCTGATTGCCAGGCAGCTTCCGGAGTTGCTTTTGAGCACGGAAAATGAAGGCTCAGGATTTTTCTTGAGAGCTCAAATTTCGCCGCAGAAACTACAGGAAATCGCCGACACTGCGTTGAAGCAGAACATTACAACGCTACGAAATCGGGTTAATGAAATCGGTGTGTCGGAACCGGTCGTTCAACAACAAGGCTCGAACCGAATCGTGGTGCAGTTGCCGGGTGTTCAGGACACCGTGGCAGCCAAACGTCTTATTGGTACCGTAGCCACGCTGGAGTATCGTGCCGTTGACGAGGTCAACAATCCGATGACGGCGATGACCACCAATACGGTGCCGCCGACATCCCGCCTTTATGAGTATCAGGGTCAGCCGATTCTGCTGAGCCGAAGTCTGATCGTGTCGGGCGAGCAGCTGGTTGATGCCATGGCTGGCATCGACAGTCGTGACGGACGCCCGCAGGTCTCTGTGACCTTGAATGGCGTTGGTGCTAAGCGCATGAGCGATTTCACTATCGACAGCGTTGGCAAGCGCATGGCTGTGGTGTTTATCGAACACAAGCCAGTGAAAGTGACCAAGGAAGATGGCACGGAAGAGTTCGAAACCAAGATTGAAGAGCGCGTAATCAGCGTGGCTCGCGTCAACGAGCCGTTTGGCAAGCGCTTCCAGACCACCGGGTTGGATTCAGCCGACGAGGCCAGTCAGTTGGCTCTGCTGTTGAGGGCCGGCGCTCTGGCCGCACCAGTAGCGATTGTGGAAGAACGAACCGTTGGCCCAAGCCTCGGTAAGCAAAACATCGAACAGGGCTTCAAGTCCGTTGCAATTGGCTTCTCGCTGGTCCTGGTTTTCATGGCCATTTACTACCGCGTATTTGGTCTGGTGGCCAATCTGGCACTAGCCTGCAACGTGGTGTTGGTGGTGGCCTTGCTGAGCTTGCTCGGTGCGACGCTAACCTTGCCCGGCATCGCTGGGATCGTTTTGACTGTCGGTATGGCCGTTGATGCCAATGTGCTGATCTTTGAGCGAATACGAGAGGAACTGCGCAACGGAAACTCACCGCAGGCAGCGATTCGGGCCGGCTATGAGAAAGCGTTCTCGACCATTGCCGATGCCAACGTCACCACGTTGATTGCGGCGGTTGTGCTGCTGTCGTTTGGAACCGGTCCGATCAAAGGCTTCGCGGTGACGCTGGCCCTCGGTATTGTCACCTCAATGTTCACCGCCATCATGGGAACACGAGCCGTGATCAATCTGGCTTATGGCAGCCGTGCTCGCCTGAAGAAGCTGGCGATTTAAGGGGTAACGATCAAATGGAACTTATCTCCAAGCAAACAAACATCGACTTCATGGGCCGGCGCAAGCTGGCACTGGTGTTCTCAATCATCTTGATGACAGCTTCGATTGCATCTTTGGCAATCAACGGGCTGAAGTTTGGATTGGACTTCACCGGCGGCACATTGATCGAGGTCGAGTATCCGCAGGATGCAGACCTGGTTCAGATCAGGGCTACGCTTGCTGAGGCTGGCTTCGGCGATGCCGTGGTGCAAACCTTCGGAACCCCTCGCGATGTGCTGGTGCGTGTCGCCCCTCGGGGTGAGGGTGAATCCAGTGCTGATTTGAGTACTGAGGTCATTACTGCACTGCAATCCAGTGTAAGTGAGGTCGAATTGCGTCGGGTCGAGTATGTCGGTCCGCAGATTGGCGAAGAGCTTACAGAACAGGGTGTATTGGCTTTGTTCTACGCTTTGCTGGGTATCCTGATCTATATTTGGGTCCGCTTTGAGATCAAATTTGCGGTCGGTGCCGTCGCTGCGTTGGCGCATGATGTGTTGATCACCATCGGTATCTTCTCGATTTTCGGTCTCGAATTTGACTTGACGGTACTGGCTGCCTTGCTCGCTGTGATCGGTTACTCCCTGAACGATACGGTTGTGGTGTATGACCGCGTTCGGGAGAATTTCCGCACCGTTCGTAAACATCCGGAGTTCGACATTCTGAACCTGTCGATCAACCAGATGCTGGCTCGAACCTTGATGACATCTCTCACCACCTTGTTGGTGTTGACGGCGTTGTTCATCTTTGGTGGCGAGATCATCCACAATTTCGCACTGGCGCTGATTGTCGGGGTGATCATCGGTACCTACTCATCGATCTACATCGCCAGCTCCTCGCTGTTGGCACTTGGCGTAACCCGTCAAGACCTGATGCAGGTCGAAAAAGAAGGCGCCGAACTCGACCGGCCTTAAGGCTACTTTGAGGGTGCGGCAGCAACTGCCGTGCCCTCTCATTAAGCTGAGCGCTATGCTCAAATCGCTGAGGCAAGGTCTAGCCCTACGGCGAAACCAACACCTTTTCGCTCTTTCTCGTCTCTCGGTTTCATCTTTTCGGTTCGGCCGAGGCGTCGCGAAACTACAGCCGACGCGATACATGAATGTATCGCCCATTTCGATGGGCTTTAAGCCATTACAAATGCAAGGAAGCCGATAACCGCGCTTCTCGGGTTCTGCGGTGTTGCTAGCAGGACGGACTATTGCAACACCCTCGGCCAAACAAGGGAAGCGAGCCGCATTTGTTCTGTCACGCGACACGGCTGTCCGTGACCCGTTTCGTCAAATTCGCCTTCTCCTTGGCTGTAGCTAAGTCGCTGATAGAAGAAACATTGCGATTCTTGCGGCATTGCCTGGTCAAGCATGACCAACTTTCTATTACATTGTAATATTTAATCACTACATGCCAATGTGTAACGATGAAAGATAGCAAGCCGAAACACGTCGGGGACTTTGAGTTCCTTGTTTTGACAGCGATCTTGCGGTTGAGCGATCAGGCCTATGGCGTAGCGATTAGCCGCGAGATTGAGCAACGTACCGGTCGATCCGCCAGTTTCGGGGCCATCTATACAACCTTGGATCGTTTGAAGAAAAAAGCGCTGGTCAGTTCGCGGCTAGGTGAGGCGACTCAGGAAAGGGGGGGGCGATCAAAAACGCTCTACTCCGTGACCAAGCTTGGTCTTGAGTCAATGCAGCTGTCGCTAGGCGCGCTGAGACGAATGATCGACGGTGTAGAGGCCCTTCAGTAAGGTAGTTTTCAAGAATATGAGTAGGCCAAAACCACCACGAATCAGTCAGTTTGTTTGGTCGCTAATTTTGCCATGCTCGATCCGCGACAGCTTGCTTGGTGATATCGAAGAAGAGTTCGCGAGAATTGCGGATAGCCAATCTGCCGTCCGCGCCAGACGATGGTATGTTAAGGAGCTGCTGAGGTCGGCATGGGCTGTGCTTTCCTGGCGATTTGTGACCAGTTTGGTGACTCGCGCTCTACTCGCTGCTGCCACCGGGTTTGCAGCCATCTATCTGTTCGAGTTTATCGCTTTCGATTGGGTGTTCGGTGACGCGCTTCGCGGAACAGCGTCGGTTTACGGAGACGTATCCAAAGTAGTGGCTTTCGGTAGCTCCGAGCTGTTTATTTCCGGGCTGGTTGCAGGCAGCGCTGCGACTTTGTTGTCACGGACTGACGGCTCACAGTTGTGGGTGATGTCGGCCTTGACCCTGGCGGGATTTTTGATCGGATACTCCATTTACCATGCCTTTGCCATGCCAGAACTGATGTCAGTAAAGTTGCGTCTTTCCTTGATGATGCTCAAAGTACCCTTTGTGCTGCTTGGTGCCTGGGCCGGAGCGAGCATGTTCTCTCGATGTTTCGCACCGGCCAGGTGACGGCAGCACCTGAGGAACAACCGTCCGTCCGGTCGCAGCCCACGTTCTTTTGTCATGTTGTGCAAAGCGTGTTGTGACTATTAATACTACAATGAATTAGTAATCGAGAAACCTTCCCTGAGGAAAATCATGAATACCGCTTTGCAGTCTTTCCTGGCCAATGAAAAGCTTCCATTGACGACATTACGAGTTGTCGTCGCAATCCTACTGGCCATCCATGGGTGGTCTCGCTTTCTCGCCGAGGCAGTGGCGCCGTTCGGCACATGGTTGGCAGAGCAAGGGCTGCCCGCTGGGCTGGTTATTGCGATTGTGATTACAGCTCTGGAAATGTTGGCAGCGCCGATGCTGGCTCTCGGTATGCTGGTCCGACCGTTGTGTGCGATTTTTGCGACCATTTACGCCGTCGGCGCCGTGATGGTGCATGCGCCAGCCGGTTGGTTTGTAGTCGGACTCGGCCGCAACGGAATGGAATATAGCTTTCTATTGATTGTTTGCCTAGCTGTGGTCGCACTGGGAAGTAAGGGTGGCACAAGCGTACGGAAACAATCGAAAATCAGTTGACTGTATGGTCCAGAGCGATAGCAGCAAATGCTTCCGACGCGTGGTCGAAACAATGATCATTGCCGATGTGGTCAAGTAGGTCCAGTTGCCGTAGTTCATGCCTTAGATCTCGATTCGAGTCAATCAAATGTACCTGTGTGCCTTCGTTTCCGGCGGCAACCACAAGGTCTTCAATGACCATCGCAGTGGATATACCGATAATATCGGCACGGTCGATATCAATCAGCAAATGCGCACGGTGTTCCATTTGTGCAAAGCGCCTTCTCAACCCACGAGCGACTGCGTAGCTGACTGGGCCGGTGATTCTCAGCAGTGTCATGTTGCCATTGGAAGATGCCAGTTGTGCGCGCTCCTCCTCGGCCAGTCCTTCAGTATCTTGGCGGCCGTTGGTAAGGATGACGCTGCCGAGCTCCAGTTCAGAAAGTTTATGAACTGTTACCAAGTTCTTGATGAACACGCCAATGAACACTGCCGTGATTAAATCTACAAATACCGTAAGCGCAAGGACAGCGAACATCAGGAAAACAGGGAATCGCGGCAGGCGATGAATACGTTTCAGGAATGGCCAATCGATGATGTCGATCCCAACTTTCACCAACACCGCGGCCAGGGCAGCCAGTGGAATACTCTCAAACATGAACCCGGCGACCATGACAACCAGCAACAGGAACAGGGCATGCACCACGCCGGAAAGCGGTCCTGTTCCACCAGCCCGGATGTTCACAACAGTACGCATTGTTGCGCCAGCGCCTGGTAGGGCTCCAAAGAGGCCGGCGATGGTGTTTCCGATGCCCTGACCAATCAGTTCTCTATCCGAGTCATGCTCGGTGCCGGTGAGGTTGTCAGCAACCAGCGAGGTAAGCAGTGAGTCGATCGATCCGAGTACTGCCAGCATCAATGCATTGGTAATTATTTCAGTTAGCAGGGTGATTTCAATTTTCGGGAATTGAAATGCTGGTAGTCCAGACGGAATATCGCCAATGACGGCAACCGTGTTGTCAGGCAAAGCGAACACGCACAGCCCCGTGGCGATTAACAGTGCGACGATGGGAGCCGGTATCCATCGATTGAAGCGGCCGCGCCAGAGCAACACAACTACAAGGGCAACAGCCCCAACAAGAACTGCATGCCTATTTGCGTCTGATAGCTGATTGGGGAGTGTCCGAATGGCTTCGACAGCTGACCCGGTGGTCTCCATACCCACGAAAGGCGCTATTTGTAGCAGGATGATAATCAGTCCAATGCCAGTCATGAAGCCAGAAATCACGGGGTACGGTACTTGGACGATGTACTTTCCAAACCTTAGGAAGCCAAATAGCATTTGAATTAGCCCGCCCAACATTACGGTGGTGAATGCGATGGCAAGGCCATGGGACGGGTAGTCAGCTGTGAAGCTCGCGACCATTGCAGTAAGAACGACCGTCATTGGTCCGGTTGGGCCGGAAATCTGGCTTGGCGTGCCTCCAAAAAGAGACGCGAATAACCCAACTATGATGGCGCCATATAGCCCGGCAACAGGGCCGGCACCAGATGATATGCCGAACGCAAGCGCAAGTGGGAGTGCGACGACGCCAGCCGTCACCCCTCCAAGGAGATTGCTGGATACGTTTCGAGAGAAATCGGAGTACTGATACATTTGTCATGTTTCATCGCGCATTGACGCGGGCATCATGCACATTGCTTGCCTCCGATCGCAACCAATATTTGGGTTCCGCTGCCCACCACAGTTCTAAATGGACTCGCTCGATCGATTGGGGCTCGCGTTCACGGCGGAAAGTTTCCCACGCAAGTTTGGCCTCTTTTCTTTGCTCCATCATTTGAATGGCAACGCCGTTCAGCAAGTAGTCGGTGATACGCGGCCAGGCCGAAATCTGGCGAAGATGAAAGCCGAGCCGTGGTGGCCTATATCACACTATGTTGAATGCCTCGCAACACCGCTTGTGTGCGGTCTCGTGCCGACATCTTGGAGATGATTGATGAAACGTTGTTCTTTACCGTTCCCTCGGTGATGCACAAGCACTCGCTGATTTCCTTGTTGCATAGTCCCGCGACCATCAGTCGCATCACTGACAGCTCTCGCTCGCTAAGTGCTTCTATTTGATGTGTGGGGTCAGGGGGCCGGTTTAGGTTTCCACGCAGCGCATTGGTGGCCTGCGGGATGAACAGTTTTTGTCCGCTGGCAACCTTGTGTACCGCATCAACCAAAACCCTCGGCTCCACGTCCTTGAGCAAAAAGGCATTGGCACCGGCGCGAACGCTGGGCTGCAGGTACTCGCCGTCATTAAAGGACGCGATGAGAATCACTGGCAGGCGGTTGGCGCCACCACGAAGACGTTTGACCATTTGTATGCCATCGAGTTTTGGCATACAAATGTCGCTGACCACGACGTCAACCGGTTGTTCCAGCAACCCGGCAATCAGCGCCTCACCGTCTGCAGCTTCGAATACAACTCGCAGTGTTGAATCGGAGTGGAGAATGGTTGTTAGCCCTGCTCTGACCATGGCGTGGTCATCGGCCAACGCCACTCGAATGTTATCCAAGTACACACCTTTCTACTACAAAGTAGTTCTATTGTCGTCGGGATGTCCTCCGGCGACTTTGCAATGTTTGCCACTTCACATCAAAAAGTGACCGGGGTCACTGGTCAACATGACTTGTGGACCAGAACGTGGGCGACTTGAGAGGCAACAAGGCCGAATAGAGCGTACACCAACGCTGATGGGTCTAGGTTGTCACGAGTAGTCCTGCAGTTCGCATTGGCCCCAAGCATTCTCGCGCGATGAAATCGCCAACCTTGGCACCATGACCAATGCCTGTGAAGCGATGACCCTGGTCACTCCACGGATGGCTGGCTGGCGCACTATTCTGGCCGCCTGATGCAGCGAAGTCGCAGGATCGCTTGCGGCCAAGCTGTGTCGGGATTTGCTACATACCTGCTGCACCTCAAGCCAAAAGGACTCCAAGAAGCTATTGGCTACGTGGGCGAGCGCCATGCGCTGTGCGGGAAGTTTATTGAGACTGTCACAGAGGTAAACATGAAAAATTACGGATCAACCGCCTTGTCAAAAGCGATACGCATCGCTTTAGGGGCGTCCGCCGGGCTCGGCATGGCCGGCGGTACGGCACTGGCACAGGACGAGGACACCGCAGAACTGGATCGCATTGAGGTAACCGGGTCGCGCATCAAGCGGACCGATATCGAAGGTGCATCCCCCATCTTTGTAATTCAGCGTGAAGAAATCGAGCGCACTGGTCTGACCTCTGTAGGGGATCTCCTGCAGGATCTGCCAGTTGCCGGTTCTGCCCTGAACACCACCTTCAACAATGGTGGCAACGGTTCTACCAACCTTGACCTTAGGAACCTCGGATGCAACCGCCTGCTGGTTCTTGTTAACGGACGTCGCTGGGTCACAGGTCTAGCTGGTTGTGTTGACTTGAACAACGTACCGGTAGCTGTAGTGAAGCGCATCGAAGTCTTAAAGGACGGTGCATCTTCAGTCTACGGCTCGGATGCGATTGCCGGTGTTGTAAACATCATCACTCGTGACGACTTCGACGGCGCGCAGGTCAACGGCCAGTATGGCAAGTACTTAAGTGACTCGGACGGCGAGATTCAAGCGTACGATGCATCTTTGGGTGCTACCTCCGACCGCGCTTCCGTTTACTTCAACGCAAGCTACGTCAAGAACGATCCAGTTTTCGCTGGCGATCGTCGCATTTCTCAAGAGCCGCAGTACGGCACCGCGAACTCATTCGGTTCTTCAGGCACGCCGCAGGGCCGTCTCGGGTTCACCAACCCGGCGACCGGTACCTTCAACGGCGGCTGGGTAACTGATCCGGGTTGTGACGTTCAAGGCCAAGGCCTTAGCTGTTTCCGCGCTGGTGACTTCTCATTCGGTGCGCCGGGTGCGGGTGCTGACCGATTCAACTTTGCTCCGGATAACTACCTGTTGACCCCGCAAGAGCGAACCAACATCTTTACCCAGGGTCGCTATGACCTGACCGACAACGTATCAGTTTCCATGGAAGCTGCTTACACCAACCGTCGTTCCGAGCAGCTGCTCGCTCCGACGCCGTTGTTC
>BQJN01000137.1 GCA_021604725.1 Lysobacteraceae bacterium
AACAAGGAGCGATCACAAACCCTTCAGAACATCGCCACTTCATTCAACTTCAATGGCTCGAAATGGTTCCTGTGTGGCTTCGACTCGGCCTTCCTGTTCGTTTCCGATCGACGCCGACTAACCGATGTTTTCTCGGCCACCGGCGATTACCTGGCCGCCTCGGGGGACGCATGTGCCTTTAATCCGGAGTTCAAGGATTGGGCCGTGCCGCTAGGCCGCCGTTTTCGCTCTCTGCGAATCTGGATGGTGCTCAATTACTTCGGCGTGCAGGGCATTCGTGCGTTTCTCGAACAAGCCATCGCGCAGGCAGACTGGCTGCGCAGCCAGATCGACCAATCCGATGCCTTTGAACAGGTCGCAAAAACCGATCTGGGTCTGGTCTGTTTCGCCACTCGCGACCCGGCGTCGATGGATGGCTTCGTCAACAGACTCAACCAGCTCGCCGACGACGGAGAACAGTTTCTGCTCTACCCTTCAACCCTGCATGGACGACCTTTCATCCGCGTCGCTCTGGGCGGAATGAATACGACAGAGGATGACGTCAGATCACTGTGGGCGACGCTACGAGCAGCCGCCCAATGAGGGAAGGAGGTCCGTGAGGTGAGCATTGCTCGACTTGAAGATGGATTCCGGGTCAAGCCCGGAATGACGAGGTGTATTGGTCGCCAGTCATCACGGAATGACGGGTGTTTAGTCGCCAACCATCGCAAAATGGCGGGATTGTAGAATCTGCCAGCGGTGCTTTAGGACACAACTGAACCCAACGTCGTACCACCATCACCCCGGGCCGTGCTATTCCAGAAGAGCGAGGCTCGCGTCGTGCGAGCCTCCTCCAATGACTCACAATGCCGGATTGGCGCGATGGCCACAGGCTCCGTTTGGTGATCGGCTGGCGACACACGCACCGCCGGTCATGCCTTCAGCACGTTCCTTGGCCTGACGAGCCTTGAACTGCCACTCTTCTACCGTCATGCATGTTCGTGACGGCAGGTGAGACCCCACCCTGTACTGCGTCCGGCAACGTACCGTTCCGCTGGCCAGCACTTCGCCCACCTCCGGGTCATCGAACAAGGCCTGAACGCCAGGTGAGGTGATTAGCCGCGGCGAGGGCTTACCGGAGGGCGCGGAGCACGCGGTGATGAAAATCAGAGCTGAAGCAAGAAGATAGCTTCTCATTGGAGAGTCCTGTTTTTTATAAGAACACCTATCGTACGTATCTTTTCGTATTTATACAACAAAGAGCTATTGAACGCCTTGTATGTCCAAATCTTCACCCTATTCAAAATGAAGCGGTTCAAAGACGGCCAGAGTCCGATTGGTTGGTTCGTGGCACACCCGCAAGCTACGGCGGTGCAGTTGCCGATGGTGTGACCATTAGCGTAGCCAATGCTCTATCCATCGTCACGGTGACCTGACCGCTGTTTACTGGCAACGGCTGCGACCCTGCCATTGAACCTTCGAGTGCATTGACCTCCACAACCGTCGGCTCTTGATCGCCGGTCGCGGATACATAGCCGGCCAATGAAACGGTAACCGTCTGTGTAGTATTGGATGCTTGGTAAAGACGTAGGATGAGAGATTCAGGATTCTGTTGACCGGCCTTGGCTACAGTCAAAATAGCATTGTCTCCCACCACCGTTGCCAATGAGAGTGCTGCAGGGAAAGACACCGTAACTGGATGGCTGTAGTCAACGCCAGCATGGGGAACGAAAGCCGGGCTTGCATGCAACGGTGTAGCCAAACTGACGGACTCTTTCAGCGCATCAAGCGTCGATTGTGCAACGTTTAACCCTTGCGGAATGCGCAAGGCGTAGCGATGGCTGTGGGTGCCAAAATCTGTGCCATTCGCACCTCTACCTTCCAGCGCCACGGGCCAAGGGTAGACCGAGGGGGTATTGCGAAGAATACAACCTATCATTGCCCCGTCTTCATCTATCGCCCAGGCTGGGATATCGGAATGGTAGATCGCTCCTTGGAACACTCCGCCGACCGAAGGCACCAGGAAATCATGTATGGCCTGAAATGTGGGCGCAGCCCAGTAAGCTTCGGGCAGTTGCTGGTCCCAGTGATAAGGCGTTCCACGGACCATTCCATCAACACTCGCTGGGCTAGTGCCACCATTGGCGAATGGAAACCGTACGGCAACGGCGTACGGCTTTACACCGCTTGGCGGGTTTGACGGATCAGGAGGCAGCGGCACCGATCCGATCATCTCGATCCGAACCATGGGTTCATCAACAACCAATGAATAGATCACCTCATAGCGGCCTGTCGACACACCATCACTGAAGGTGATTTGGGCTTTGAAGGTGGCCCTCAACGGTCCACTCTCAATCACCATAGCGTCGCTGCTGGTCATTTGGCCCGAAATGGGAGAGAACCCGTTAGGGTCCAACTCGTTGCCAAAGTTGTAAATATTGCCCTTGTCTTCGTAGAAGGTCAGCGCATTCGCTGCACTCCCCGACGGCACCAGATTGGGCTGAGCCACGCCGTTGACTAGGGGTTGCAAAGAGGAAATCGCCCAGCCCGAAGACTTTGACATGGTCACGCTCAGCTGTGTGTTACTCATGGTGACGGAACTGCCATCGGTAGCCACTACAATCGACACTGGGCTGGGCTCGGTAGCCGTTGCGGGCGACAAGTAGCAGGTTCTATAACCCATGCTTGGGGCCGATGCGACGAACAAGAGCTTGCCGTCGCGTGTGCTTTGTACCGGCACTGAGGTGTTGCTGTCCGAGCGAACGCTTGCAACCTCCATGCCCGGTGGTGTCTCAACTTCGACCAGACCGGTGACATCGAAACCGTGCTGGTTAAACACAGCTATTGGTTTTTCTCCTGGTTGCGGAGAGGCACCAATCATCGGTGCAATGGATTGTATTGACGTTGAACGAGCGCCCAGTGCGATTTGTTCGGCTGCAAGCAACAGCGGCCGCTGTTCCTCGGTGTAGACCGAATCCACCGCGGTGCCTGTAATGTAATCGTGGTGCGTACTCGGCAACAACGACTCCCAACCCTCTTTAAGTGCTTTCTGACGCGCAGTCCGCACCGGTACCCACGCCAAACTGTCGCTGGTTTGCAACAGGTCAGCCACTTTGCTGATCACCTCGGCACCCAGCAGTGCCCTGACTGTAGATTGATGCAAGATCTTGTTCGCCGGCCGGCTGGCATAGAACCCGGTCCAATAGGGGGTCGGCGCCATCGCCCTCGACACCAGCCCCGAAGGGTTGCTTTCGCTCCATGACTGCACCAATTGCAGGTATTGTTCAAGGGTGCCCACCACGGCCGTGGTCGATGGTGCCGGACTTTGCTGATTCCACGCATTGGCGATATCCAGCAAACACGGAATCGGCAAGGCAAAATCACATCCGCAGGGTATATACACATAGGGCGAGGGCGATGATGGCTGGTTGGCCGCCAACAAAGACTTTAATGCCGCGACGCCAGCCGCCGGGTCACCACAGGTTGAGGATAATGGACCGTTACCCTGGCAATACCCATGCTGCTCAAGGTGCGCCAGCGCCGAGGAGCCATCGCTGGCCTCCCAGAACAGATCGGCTCCATCGTCCATAAGCTGTTGCCACAAGCTTGGATCACCGTTGAGCGGAGTAGTCTGGGACGACGCCCAGGAGCCTGGGATTCGTGAGAAGCTAACACCTTCAAAACCCATCGCCTCGATCATCACAGGCAGTTGCGCATCATGCCCAAAGTCATCAGGAAGATAAGCGAAAGTGGAAGGCAGACCAAGCACCGACGACTGCCATGCCATTCCGACCAGGTAATTGCGGATAAAGGCCTCCCCGTGGGGCAGCAAATTGTCGGGCGAGGTGATGCCGCCACCTTCAATCGACAACTGTTTGTCTAGACCGTTTTGCTTGAACTGATCGATCAACTCGGGCTTGAGGTCCAAGCCGGCACGAAGGAATCCCATTTCACACACCGAGTACCTGTACGTATTTCCAGCCTGTTGATTGGCATTCATCAAGCT
Organism: Lysobacteraceae bacterium; assembly: GCA_021604725.1. GTDB lineage: Bacteria > Pseudomonadota > Gammaproteobacteria > Xanthomonadales > BQJN01 > BQJN01. Next base: position 3,986 of record BQJN01000137.1, read on the forward strand.
CCAAGCCTGGTCAATGATCAATTGAACCGCACGGTTGATTTGGCCGTAGCTTTGATTGCCTTGAAAGACCAACGTTTGAAAGGTATTTAGCCAATCCCAATCCATGTGGGCGTCCATACCCAGAATGACCACGCTGCTGGCATTATCGGCAACGCCAAGCGTTTGCCGAATACTTTTCTCAATTGGTGTCATCGTTGTTCCTCCCCAGGAGCCGTCAATGTTGTGTATATTTTTACATCTTTAGTGTATCACTACTGCATCAACGGTCCCCAATCAGGGTTGCTGACAAGCCCAACCATGCAAGTAAGTGACTCTGCTCAGTTGGGACGCGCCTGACGAGAAACGGGGATCGGTTGATGCCCAGCTAAACTCAGCGCTATCAGGTCCGATCGAACGAAATGTCATGGTACCGAAATAATTTGCTTCAATAGCTAAAGGGTCACCTTCTGCCCCGCGGTACCAATACGCCTCGGTGCTCGCTTCACCATCGACCATCGGGGCCACGCCAACGATAAACACCTGGACAGCATCGACAAATGCATACCAGCTGAGCGCTAGATACTCGACGCTTTCGATCTGTACTATCTCGACCACCAAACCGTGACCTGGAAGGCCGGGCTCAAGGTCTGAGAAGGCATAGGCTCCAACCAAACAACCGTAGCTTGAGCTCGGCTCGGTGACCGCGTGTAGCCGCCTCATCGGAATGACTTCCACAACATCATTGGCGTCAACTCGCTGCAGGAAGCCAGCACTCTGGCTGATGAACTTCAGCTGTGCCGCCGTGCCTGGCACAGCGATGACGTCGCTGAACATGAACCGCGGTGGAAAATCAGCGCCCGTGTAGGCATTCAGTTCAACATCAAGCTCGCTGGCGTCACTCAACGGGGCCGTGAATACCGACCAGTGAGGTGCACCGGCCTGATAGTCGAAAATAACACCCGCCAACAGGCCATCACCATCATCAGTAGCAATCCATTGCAGCGACGCACCCGCTCCAGGCTGATCAGCCGAGACCTCACCGAGTGCCCAAATGCCCATCATTTCGGCGGTCATCGCAATCAGCGGTGGCAGTGTCAAATCAGAACAATTGTTGTCGACCACTACCTCCAAGCCATCCGCCTCGGCACAACCGACTAGCCATTGCGGGCTTGTGGGCTGCCAGTCGACTGTGAAAGTGACAGTCGCTACCTCACCAGGGGCCAGACCAGGCACTGACTGACCACCCAACAGCAAGTCTGTCCCTGACGGCTCGATCTGTTGATCTTCAGATGAGAAAAAGGCCAGTTGCACGGCACTGGACGCAACGTCACCAACATTTTCCACCGTCGCGCTCAGTTGCATAGAGCCGACATCGGGTGCTGTCGCCACCAGCTCTGTCACCTGCAAGTCTGAATGCCCCACCACGATGGCCAGCCCTTCAGTGCACTGGTTGTCAGTGACCTGCTCGGTGGCCACAGCAACAACGCAGGCACCCAGGAAGCCTGGGCCAGGACTGACCAGTTGCAAGGTCTCAGATACGCCTTGCGATTGATCATGTTGCAACGGGTCGACCTCAGTCTCGGCCAACAACAAGTCATCCGCCGTGACCACAGGGTCATCGGATAGATACCAATGCACCATGGTTTCCGAAGTCGGTTCAAGGCCTTGATTGCGCACAGATGCCGATAAAGAGAACAGCTCATCAACTGAGGGATTGACTATGCTGGCCGAAAAATCGACTACAGTGGTATCCGGAAAAAACGCAGATGGATCCAGCCATTGTGCGACATGCGGATAAGTCATCTGAAACGCGCCATCAAGATTGTAGAACTCGTCATAGCGACACGGACTGTAATTGGTGACCAGCGGACATGCCCCCAGTAACTGGCCGACAACCTGCCCTGCGGCGTTCAGCAACAACGACCCCGAGCTGCCGCCGGTGGTCGAGCCGGCGATATCCTGACTGTAGATAAAGTCTGGAGGCGCCAATCCGGGACATTGCTGAGTCGGGTTATCGAGCACCGCGGACATGGTAAAGCGTTGCGTCATGCCTTCCGGATAGGAGTGACGAAACAGTGTTTGATTGATAGCAAGCGGCGCCGTTGACCAACCAAGGTAGCTGCGCTCACCCGGCACGCGATCATTGAGAACGACCAGTGTGAAATCCGACTGTAGCCCAGTCGCCCGCAACCGCGCGCCATGCACTTGTGGCAGAGCCCCAAACTGACCGACCCCGGACTGGCTGCAGTTGCCGTCAAAGTAGTCAAAATAGGCGCTCAAGGTCGATGCCTCTCGTTGTGTCGAGAAGCAATGATTGGCGGTCAGCAAGAACTCATCCTGAACGCCGGTCGAAGCAATCAGGCCGCCACTGCACAGAAACGACGCGCCGTTCTTGATGAAGTACAACAATGCTGTTGCACTACGCACGACCTCAGTCGCCGGAAACGTCGAATCGTCGACGCAGGCCACGGGAATATCGCAGTCCTGCCACGACTTGGACGCAAGGCTTGAACGGCTCAGTGCCTGCAGATCAAACAACTCCATGACCTCGTCGATTTCGAAGGAGGCATGATTCATTTGACTCACGGATTGGACCGGAACAGCCAATTCGACAAACTGATTTTCACCGTTCAAGGCCGGCAACCAAACGGTTCCATCGAATATCAGGTCGTCGATCTGCAACGGACCCAACTCGTCGCCTGAGGCGTTGTACACCCAGACTCGTGTATCCGCTGGCAGGTGCACGTTGTTTAGGGCAATACGGTAGGCGGAAGCGCCGACGACCCGGAATGCGGCGGACCAAATCAAGTCATCGCCGACCCTTGTGATCAACTGGTTCACTGATCCATCTGCGCGATCTGCCTGGCCGAGGGCGATGAACTTCGGCGCTTTCGACCGCCGGGAAATTCCGTTCTGTACCAAGCCGGCCGTTCTGTTTCTCTGCAAAATGGTTTCGACCCTATCCGCCCCCACTGCTCCCAGTGTCAGCACCGGAGCAAGCTTGTTCGCCAATGCCAGTTTCTGCGATGGCTCGACCTTGATCGGCGCAGCGGCTCGTAATATCGGCGGTGCATGGCCGGTCACCTCCACCTCGATGGCATCGACGGCGGTGAGCATCGACCACCACAGAACACCAAGGCAACAGGCTATAGAAAACCTGCCTTGCATTCGGTGGTGGTTATATGGAATGGGTCGTTCGCGGCACAAAATAAAGCGTTACATCTTGTTGTAAGGAGCTTGTCACATGACAAATTCGAACAAATTTGGGCGACAATGCCTCATTGTAAACACAGTCAGAGCCTCCGGCGTGTCGTCCGGTACTTCATTACAGAGCTCTGACAGGCGCAATTTTGTGGTCAGCCCCGCAACTCATCGATCGATTTTCCAGAGCAGAGTCTGATGTCCGCCAACAATACAGCAGCACTGGCCGCGACACTTCTGGCGGTGTCAATGCATACCCTTGCCCAGGATACGCCGCCGTCGGATTACACGGAAATGTCATTGCGAGATCTGCTCGACCTCGAAGTCTTCACATCGGCCTCCTTGCTGCCAACCAAAACCACCGAGGCACCCGCCACAGTCTACAGCTTTGATAGCGACGACTTCCGACGCTACGGCGTACGCCGGGTTGAAGACCTGTTGCAGTACGTTCCCGGTATTCAGCTGAACCAGTACCGCAAGCGACATCAGTCCATCTGGAGTCGTGGCTTGCTGGACCGCTACAACGACAAGTTGATCCTGATCGTCGACGGTATTCGCCAGCAGCACCTGTATTACGGGCACTTCGGGCTCGGCGACAACCTGCCCATCGAACGCATCGCCAAGGTCGAAATCATCTTGAGCCCGGCCTCCAGCCTGTATGGCGCAAACGCATTTGGTGGGATTATTTCCATCACCTCGCATGACTTCTCAGACGGCGCCGACAGCAATGTGACACTGGAGCTTGCAGACAATGCGCGGCTCAAGGCCACCGGCTTTTACAACTCCGAGCGGTTTCAGGTGTTTGCCAGCGCGCTCGATCAAGACGCGCCGTTTCGAAAAGACCGCAGGAGCTTTATTGGCAGCAATGTTTTGCAACCGCTGGACGAAAACTACCAGTCACTTCTGGTTCGCGGAAAGCCAGCGCCAGAGCTGACCCTGGCCCTGGACTACAACGCATCAGAGACGCCCTTCCTGTTTATTCCCCCTACCCAGGACGCTTTTATCGACTCCAGCGCATTAACGCTGTCAGCCACATTTGAAAAGGGCGATGTCGAGGAAGGCCGTTTCGAAGCCAACGTTTACTACACCGACGACCGTGCCACCGAATATGAGTTGGAGCAGGTGACGCAACGACTCGGTTACTGGGAAAACCAGGACGCAACCTTGGCCGGCGGCATGTTTCGCTGGCTCAAAGCCTTTGGTGCCCACACCGTCGCGCTTGGTGCAACAGCTGAATATGAAGCCGTCGAGGACGTCAGTTTCGTTCGCTATTTCCTGTTTTCCGATGGCTTCTTGCCGGAACCCGTTGAAGGTCATCTGCTGTCAGACCCGGACATCAAAAACGAGAACTTTGCTGTCTTCGCTCAAGACATCTGGTCCATCAACGAGCAGCTCGATCTGACCTTGAATGCGCGACTGGACACCTATTCGCAATTCGACAGCGAGTTCAACTATCGAGCAGCCCTGGTCTATACACCAAATGTGTCGCAGACCTGGAAACTGATGTACGGCACCGCAACCCGTGCGCCAACGCTGCGTGAGTACCTGAAAGTCCTCGAGTCCGACTTTGTCCCTCCAGCACTGCAGCCCGAAAGCATCCGTTCGCTGGAACTAAATTTTTCACATCAATGGGATGAAGCTGCGTTGGGCATCAACGTGTATAGAAACCGCCTGACAGATTTTATCCTGGAGCAGCCAACTCCGGACGGGGGTGACGAGTATTTTGCCAACCTTCCGGGCCGTTTCGAGTCGACCGGCATTGAAATGTTGCTCGACGTCCGACCCAGTGAGAAAACCAATCTCCGCCTGGGTTTGTCCAACATCGACATTGACCGCTCAACCTCTGGTATCGATGTGCCTTACGTCGCTGAATGGACCGGAAACCTGAGCGGTCAGTACCTGATCAATGAGCAAACGACGCTTGGCCTGTCTTTGTTCTACAATAGCGATCGCCCCGACACCAATAATTTTCCGAACTCAGACCCGGGCTCCTTTCTGCTAACGAACATGTCTTTATCTGGCCAATTCACCCCGACGTTGCTGTATAGCGCGGGCATCAACAACGTGTTCGACAAACGTGTCTTCGATCCAGCCTCAGATTTCGGCTCTCAACACAATACCGAAAAGAGCGAACGCGAGATCTGGTTCCAACTGCAGTGGTTTTTTGATCGCTGATGGCCATCGCCCAACCCAATTCCAACGCGCGCACGAGCATGGCCTTGCTGGTGGCCTGTGCACTGCTTGTTTTGGGCCCATCGGCATCCGCTCAGGGAACACAGGCCGAACTGAACCAGATCAAAGCGGCGTTCGTTGTCAACATCGCGCGATTCGTGAAGTGGCCAGACGACTCCGTTAACGCAGAGTCCGGAACTATTGCCTTGTGTATTTATCGGGACGACAACCTGGCCCGATCTGCTCGATCATTCAACGGGCAGGTGGTCGACGGTCGCCAGTTGACTGTGCAAAAGGTCTCCACGGTGGACAGCGCCAGGAGTTGCGGGGTGCTGTTGGTCCCCAGCAGCCACCTCGATGGCTATATCGCCGACATGCAATCGGCGCAACCGCTGACGGCTTTGACCGTGGTGGACCAAACGGATGTCGAAGGGCCTCTGATCAAAGCCGAC
>BQJN01000138.1 GCA_021604725.1 Lysobacteraceae bacterium
ACGAACTCGCCATCGGACACCCGACCGGCCTCGCCCAACTCCAGATCCAGCAGCTCATCGACGAAAAAGTCCTGCGGAATGCGTTTGATTTGCCCGGATGGGCAATCCTCGCCCCAAGCCCGCGGTAGCAGCATCAACGCACCGTCACATTCGCCATGGCGGCAATGCCCTCGCCCCGACCGGTGAAACCCAGGCGCTCTGTTGTGGTGGCCTTGATTGATACCTGGTTCAGCGCCAATTCCAGATCAGCCGCCACATGGGTTCGCATGGCCAAAGCATGCGGTGCCACTTTTGGCCGCTCGCAAATCACCGTTGCATCAACGTGAACCACGTGACTGCCCTGCTCGGACAACAAACGATGACATGCCCGCAACAAGTCACGACTATCGGCGTCGGCCCACTTGGTATCACTGGGTGGAAAATGCTGACCAATGTCGCCAAGCGCCGCCGCACCCAGCAAAGCATCACATATCGCATGCAGCAAAACATCGCCGTCGGAGTGCGCCTCCAGGCCCTGATCGTTTTCAATGCAAACGCCACCGAGGACAACATGCGTTCCCGGTCCGAAGCGGTGGACATCAAACCCGGTTCCGGTGCGACTAATGCCGTTGGCATTGCCCGCCAGGCGTCGCGCCATGTCCAAATCCTGGCTGTGAGTGATCTTTAGATTGATCGCCTGCCCCGGAACCAATACTGGTTGGCGGCCAATCGCCTCCACCGCAGACGCCTCATCAGTTGTCGATGAATCGGCACCATCCAGTGCTGTCTTCAGCAGTTGCAAGGAAAACATCTGTGGAGTCAAAGCACGCCACAGGCCTCGTCGCGGCTGCGTGACTTTGGACCGACCCGAGACCTCCCGCTTCAAAGTATCGGTGACTGGCGTGGCCAAAAGCGCCCCATGCTTGGGCTCATACGCCTCCAGCAAGGCCTTGAGGTCGTCCTCTGGCACCAGGGGGCGGGCGGCATCATGGACCAAAATCGGCGTATCAGGAGCCACCTTGCCGTCAAGCGCCAGCAATGCATTGCGCACCGAGTCAACCCGTTCGGCACCTCCGGCAACGACTTCAATTGGCACACCATTGACTTGTTCCCAACCCGGCCAGTGCGGATCCTGATCACGCAGCACAACGACAAGCCGATCCAAAGGTATCGCGGTAAGCGCCTCAATTGAGGCTCTCAGGACCGTACGATGATCCAACAGGCAGTACTGCTTTGGCACCGCGTTGCCAAATCGCTGACCACTGCCGGCAGCGACCACAATGGCGATGGTCATTTAGGCGTCATCCCCATCATCAGTTCCTGCGTCGATAGCGTCGACAGCCTGATCAAGGTCGCTCACATCACCGTCTGTGTCGATAGTGTTTGCGCCCTCAATCAGTTGATAAAAAACCTCACCCTCGGCGACCAGTCCCAGTTCCTCGCGCGCCAGCTCCTCAATCGCGTCGCCGGGCTCTCGCAAGCCCTCGACTTCGGCTTTGAGTCGAGTGTTGCGTTGCTCAAAGCGGTCGTTCTCATCGGCCTGAGCCTGAATCGACTGCTCCAACTGGCTCAAATCATGCAGCCCGCCTTCCCCAAACCACAACCGGTATTGGAGAAAGGCCAGTAACAACAGCAATAAGACGGCAATGATGCGCATGGCGCGGATTATCGCATTGTCGGTCGGTCGGTGACCATCTCTGTCCATCAGCCGTTGGCAGATGCGCCACAGACTCAGGTCTAACGGCAAAAGCAATCGGTTACAATCCGTGCTCGGCGACCGGCGCCAAAATCACCCGACAGCTTCAAACATGCGAATCACCTTGATATGACCAGAACAGCACTGATTACTGGCGCCTCTGCAGGCATTGGCCTGGCTTTTGCTGAACGCTATGCCAGCATGGGAATCAATACCGTGCTAGTGGCCCGCCGCGAGCAACGTTTACAGCAGTTGGCCAATGAGCTTGAGTCCAGAACCAAAACAAGCAGTACGGCGCTGGCAATGGACCTGGCCGACCCAACTGCGATTGACGGACTGGTCGCCGAGTTGGCCAACAGGCAACTGCACATCGACATCCTGGTGAACAATGCTGGCTACGGCGTGAATGGCAAACTAACCTCACGGGACTGGCAGGATCACCGCCAGTTTATAGAGCTGATGATGGTGGCACCTGTTGAGCTGAGCTATCGATTGCTGCCAGCAATGCGGGAGCAAGGCTATGGCCGGATACTGAACATCGCGTCGCTGGCCGGGTTGATACCCAGCGGCGCTGGTCACACGCTATATGGTGCCAGCAAGGCCTACCTGATCCGATTTTCCGAGGCTCTGTCGGCTGAATGCGTCGGCACGGGTGTCAACGTTGCTGCAATCTGCCCCGGCTTCACCTACAGCGAATTTCACGATGTCACCGGCACCAGAGATCAAGTATCCAAAATGCCGTCCTGGATGTGGATGACAGCCGAAGAGGTCGTCGAGATGTCGGTGGCCGGCGTGGAGCAAGACAAGGTGGTGTTGGTGACCGGCCGAGTAAACCGGTTTCTAGCCTGGCTGGCGCGGCACTTGCCTCCTGCGTTGGCGCGTCGACTGGTTAACGCACGCAGCAAAGACTTCAGAGACCAAAGCGAATGAATCAGAGGTCCACCATCCGCGTCCTGCCTGAGGTACTCATCAATCAAATCGCCGCGGGCGAGGTCATTGAGCGGCCGGCTTCTGTGGTCAAGGAGTTGGTAGAGAATGCCTTGGATGCTGGCGCCAATTGCATTTGGGTTGACATCGAACAAGGTGGTCTGAAGCGAATGAGGGTTCGCGATGACGGCATCGGTATGCGCCCAGAACAGCTTGCGCTGGCATTGCAGCGGCACGCGACCAGCAAGATCGAAGCGCTCGATGACCTGGAATCAGTTCGCTCGCTGGGCTTTCGTGGCGAGGCCTTGCCCAGCATCGCATCAGTGTCCCGCCTAACACTCAGTTCGCGGCCTGGCGACGCTGATGTCGGCTTTGAGCTGAATGTCGAAGGCGGCAAGGCAATGCCGGAAAAGGCGGTCGCCATTCCCGTTGGCACCACTGTTGATGTGCGCGATCTGTTCTACAACGTTCCGGCAAGACGCAAGTTCATGCGTACCGAACGGACCGAATTTGGCCATATCGACGAGTTGATCAAGCGTCTCGCTCTGTCCGCACCCGGTGTCCAGTTTGAACTGGTCCACAACGGAAGAACTGTTCGAAAACTAAAAACGAGTGACCCGAGCGACTTCGGCGACCGCATCAAAACCTTGCTTGGAGAAGGCTTTTACGAACAGGCGCTGAAGTTTGACCATCCTGGCAGCGGTTTGCGCTTGTTTGGATGGGTCGCATTACCGACCTACTCCAGGGCCAGCGCGGACAGCCAGTACTTTCTCGTCAATGGCCGGTTTGTTCGCGATCGGGTCATTACTCATGCTGTACGCCAGGCCTATCAGGATGTCCTGTTCCATGGTCGACACCCTGCTTACGTCATCGCATTGGAGCTTGACCCCCGGCAAGTTGATGTCAATGTCCACCCGGCAAAACACGAGGTTCGCTTTAGAAACTCACGCGAGGTCCATGGCTTCGTCTACTCGACGATACACAAGGTGATCGGTGAATCGCGCCCTGGGGCGCATGCCACGGCGCCATTGAAAGTTGTACCTGAATCAGCATCTGAGCAACATTCAATGCAGTACAGCCAAACGCCCAACATGGCCACAGGCATCTCCGATAGAACGATTGACTACGCCGCACTGTCTACACGGCGCCCGGGGGGCGGCACCCCCCCTTCGTCGACAATAGCGGACCATTCTGCAGAAGGCATTCCGCCAATGGGCTATGCGTTGGCCCAGCTGCATGGTGTCTACATTCTCGCTCAGAATTCAGAAGGGTTGGTACTGGTCGACACCCATGCGGCGCATGAGAGAATCACCTACGAACGGTTAAAAACAGCCCGAGAACAGGGCCCGATACGCAGTCAGCTACTGCTGGTGCCTGAATCGATTTCGGTCAGTGAACGCGAAGCAGATGTGGTTGAAAGCCACGCTCAGGCGTTGGCGGAGCTGGGGTTCGAGTTACAGCGCATGGGGCCAGAGAGCATTCGAGTAACACGCATTCCATCGGCATTGGCCGACAGCAATGTTCGCCCGCTGGTACTGGATGTACTCTCTGACTTCGCTGAGCATGGCAGCAGTCGACGCGTTGATGAAGCCATCAATGAGCTGCTTGGCACCATGGCCTGCCACCATAGCGTGCGTGCCAATCGTTCGCTTACGGTGACCGAAATGAATGCCTTGTTGCGGGATATGGAGCAAACGGAACGCAGCGGGCAATGCAACCACGGGCGTCCAACCTGGACTCAGGTTACATTGAAGGAACTTGATCGCCTGTTTAAACGCGGACAGTAGTTAGAGCGCGTCCACGGAAAGGTGTTTTAATGCGCTCGCCCTGGCACACGGACGTGCCAGCCATTTTTAACTTGTTGAAAATGAAGAACTTTCATAACCGCGCTTTGGAAGTTCGTGTCCACGTTAGCCTTGGATGGCTAATCGTGGACGACCTCTAGCGAAGACGACTCGGAAGGCTTGGCAAAATCTGGGAGACCCGAACTGCTCGGGAGTGGGAAGTAAACAGCTTACGCTCACTCGTACAGCCCTTTGAGGAAGTTTCACGCCGTCCACTGCCCACTCCGGAGAAGTACGGGTACCCCTTGCTTTGTGCCTTAAAAGTTACCGAATGCGAGGAAAGATTTCAAACTGATTTGTGATCTTGCGAACAATTTATTGTTGTTTGCCGCCCGGCAGTTTGGCTGCCGGGCGGCGCATTATGCCTTGATCAAGCTTGTTCTTCCAGGTCTGTGTCTGTCAGCACCACCTCTACGCGGCGATTTCGCTGTCGACCCTCTGGCGTGTCATTTGGCGCCACCGGTAATGATTGACCGAAGCCCTTGGCAGACAAGCGGTCCTGTTCAACACCCAGTCCGACCAGGTAGTTAAGTACTGCCTCAGCCCGCTTCTGTGACAGCTGGTTGTTGTATTCAGCGGCACCGGTGCTATCGGTGTGACCTTCGATCGACGCTTTGGCGTTTTTGAACTGCCGCAGATAAGAGGCAATCTTGTCCAGGTTTCGGGTCGCACCAGGTTTTAGTGCAAAGCCATTGACCTCAAACAAGACGTCGCCCAAGGTTACAACCAGACCGCGCTTGGACTTCTCGGTTTGCAGATCAGCAAGGCTAGTCTGCAACTTGGCTATTGCCTCGGCCGCTTCAGCACGCGCAATTGCTGCCTCTTCACGAGCTCTGGCTGCCTCTGCCTCAGCCCGTGCTCGACCCAGTTCAGCGGCGACCTGCCCTTCCTTGGCGACCTGCGCCTGCTGTGCAGCACGTTCGGCTTCGGTCAGAGCGTCACTGGCTTTTTGCCTGGCAAGTTCCGCTTCCAGTTCCGCCAGGCGGCGTTCCATGGCGGAGCGCTCAGCGTCCTCCTGGGCCGTTCGCAGCGCCAACTGACGTTCTGCTTCTCGCTGGGCAATACGCTGAGTCAAGTCGGCCTGTTTAGTCTCCAGCTCAGCCACAGCTCTTTCCTGCTCAACCAACGCAGCTCGAGCTTTGGAAAGCTCCATCAGGCGGGCCGCCTTGTAATTCCAGTAGTCGCGCAAGTCTGCGTCGTGCCATCGCTGAGCGGTGGATACCTTCTCCATTATTTTTGCGGTTCGGGCCATCTCGTCTGGCGCCAACTCATTGAGGCGAGTATCACTGCGCATTGAATTCCAAATGCCTTCGAGGCGTTCAGCTTCTTTGCGCAGCTCGGTTACGTTGGGCGCAGCTGCTTGCGCCGCCACGGTGACTAACGCAAACAGCGCTATTGTGGTTCTTGCAATGGCCTTCATTGGTCACCCTCCCATTGTTGTCGTAGCTTGGTCACCGCGCCCTCTAATTGCGTACGTTGTGCCCGCGCCATCTCAGTCTTGGAGATCAAATCTGCCAGTTCTGCCTCAACCATTGCCTTGTCGGCCTGAATTCGAGCGCGACCATAACTGCGTCGCTTGCGAGACTCATCAGCTTTTTCAATCCAGTCTCGAGCTGCTTCCATTTCATTGGCGGCGATTCGAGTGCCACCTCGCAACTCGGCGGCGTCTACCAACGCCTGTGCCCGGTCAATCATCGCCTTGACCTGATCGTCGTCATCATTGGCCCCAGCGACAACGCTGAAAACCAGCAGTATCGAGAACAAAATCCCCGCGCGAAATCGAACTGCCCCGTGACCCATGGAAATCCTCCACAATCGTAAAAATTCAATCCGACCACTGGCGTCAAGGCCAATGGACGGTCAAGTGCAGAATGGTAGCACACGCGTAGTCGCATGCAACGACCTAAGCAAGCAGACCATCAAGCTTGATAATGCGGCGTGCGACCAATTCTCCGAGGTCCTCAAGGTCGATGCGATTGGCGCAATGCGGTAGCCGACGCACGGCTGGTTTTCCAGGCACTGCGGCCATCCAGCACAAACCGGGAATCAGCCACCAGCGAGCACCCACCAGGTATTTGCCCGATGGCCTCAGGCCAGTAACTACTTGCTCAGTGGGCAACACTCGCTCGGCATCGAGGATGACGTCGCAGGCCACCGTTGGGTCCGGAATAACCTCCGCCCCCAGCGCACCAGCCAATTGCAGAGCCAACTTGCCAAGCACGCTGTTCGGCTGTGTAATCCGAACAGATTGGCCTGGCCTCACATAGCCCACGTCCCTGAGCCCCTGCCAGGCCGCGATGCCATGAGATGCTACCGACGCCAGTTCGGGGCAGGCAATGCGCGATGGTACCTGCGCCAGGTGATTGGCGTGAACCTGCTGGCTACCGCTGCTTAGTGGGCGTCGACTCCAACCAAACACGTGGGCGCAGGGGTGCTCTTTCAGAACCCCAATGAAGCCGGCACCGAAGTCTCCATTCAGGTTACTCTCGGCGTACTCAACTTCAACCGATATCTGGCCCGAAAAACGAGATACGCCACTTAATGGCATGCAAAGCTCCAACAACTGTTTCGATTAGTGCAAATCAGGTAACGAGGATGGCTAGCTCCAATTCTGATGTCACCTGCCATATTCTGACTATAATGCGTACCATGCGTACTGACACTGATGCGTCCATACCGAAGTGAGTGGAGCTCAGCCAGTGCCAACAATGTGCGACGCCGTCATGTTTTTCATTGAAACTCGCATCAGTCGAGTCGACGTGATCGACGACGCTGACCCTCGACGCCAGCCAAGTGGAAGTTTCGACCTGACATGCAGACATTTTTGACAGCCACCTTCATGATGCTACCAGGGCTCGGTCTGGCGGCACTAACATTGGTGACAAACTCTGCAGTGGCCACTCCCTTGTTGCTGCTGACCAACACACTGTACCTGATCGGAGCGGCCGCCGCGCTGTCTAATGGGCAGTATTGGCGCAAGTTGGTCGACAATGGACCGACGCATGCTTTGATCGTGCTGTTTGGTGCCACATTGCTAGGTCTTGCCGTAGTCCTGCCGCTGGAGTTTCTGGATGACTCCGGGGCATTGTGGGTGGCTATTGGCGGAGCACTGGTCGTATGTGTTGCCTTTTGGCGTTATTGGCCAGCCTGGGGACACGGCGTAGTATCTCCCAACCAGGGCGAGACCGGATTTGTAGACTCACTTCGTCATGCAGGAAACAGCTCAACCGGGCCGGTTTTGAATCTGATCGCGGCCATCACGCTGATCATTCTGCTGGGGCTGCCGATCGCTTTGGGCTCGTTACAACTGGGAGACTTGTTGCCGCAGTACAGCAATTGGGCCTACGCATTGCTCATCGCCCCCTGGGGCAACGTACTATTGTTGCGGATGGCCGGCGCGACGGCAGCCACGGGTGCAACCGTCTATGTCAATCTCGGTTTTTCTGAACGCCGGCAACGTCGCCTGGTTGAGGCCATTCGCCAACGCGATACCATCGAAGCCTATGCCTTGCTCGACCAGGGCGTAAATCCCGACGTCGAAGAGGAAAGCGAACTGACCCCACCCCTGGTCGCGGCTATCGAGAACGATGACCCTGGCCTGGTCAAGGCTTTGCTGCGCGCGGGTGCCAGCACGGAGAGTTGCAAAGCGCTGATCGCGGTGATGCGCAGCAGTGGACCGTCGAGCAAAACAATCGCGCAACTGTTGATCGACGCAGGAGCCAGCGTCGATCAGACCGATAGCGCGGGAAACAAGCCACTGCATGCCGCTGCCTTTCGCGGCGATGTTGCTGCCATTCAATTGTTACTGCTGGCTGATGCCGACCTCGAGGCGCAGAACCAACAGCGCTTTACGCCCCTGTGCATCGCGGTATCACAACGCCGTTGGAAAGCGGCCCAATACTTATTGGACAAGGGCGCGAAAGGCAGTCCCAAGGACGCTGAATCGCCACTGTTCGTTGCCGCCTCCATTGGTGAGGATGACCCAGCGGGTGTGGAGTTGCTACTAAAGAACGGCGCCGATCCCAATGGCAGCGCACGTCTTGGTCGGACCGGACTGATGGCCGCTGCTTTGCAGGGCAATTGTGCGATCTGCGAGACGCTGTTAAAACACGGTGCAGATGTCAATGCTCAAGATAAATTCGGCAGTACAGCACTGATGGAGGCGGCACGCGCTGGCGCCAACCTGGTACTGCAAAGGCTGGTGTTCTGGAACCCGGAAACCGAGCACATCGACAAACTGGAACGCACTGCGCTGTTGATCGCATGTTCGTCGAAGCGAGCCAATGCCGATACGATCAAGCTATTGCTGGCAATGGGCGCGGATGCCACCCGAACCAATAGAGATGGTCAGACACCACTGGATGTTTGCGAGAGCGCAAACCGCATGGCACTGGCGGACTTGTTGCGTGAAAAACAGGAACCCAAGCGCATCGAGATCGACTTGCCTGGACTTGAAGACCAAGCCGCCAGCAAACCGCCGACCAAGGCAAAACCAGTGGCGAAAAGAAATGAAGGCCCACCATCCTCTGAGCAGAGGACCAAAAAAGAGGAGGCCTCAGACCGGTTCATCGATCTGCCGACAGACTTGGAATTGACTTTGCCAGAAGATGAACCGGCAGCGTCAAAGTCAGAATCCGGCGCAAACGAGCAGGACACCTTGTCGGCTCGGCTGGATGCAGCGATGGCGCAAGGCGTTCAACCTGAGCCAACACAGCCTGTTGAGCCTGTTGAGCCTGTTGAGCCTGTTGAGCCTGTTGAGCCTGTTGAGCCTGTTGAGCCTGTTGAGCCTGTTGAGCCTGTTGAGCCTGTTGAGCCTGTTGAGCCTGTTGAGCCTGTTGAGCCTGTTGA
>BQJN01000139.1 GCA_021604725.1 Lysobacteraceae bacterium
GTGGCTAACGCGGACACGAACTTTCAGAAACGCGGTTATGAAAGTTCTTCATTTTCAATAGCTTGAAAATGGCTGGCACTTCCGTGTGCCAGGTCGAGCGCGTCAATTCACCTATCCGTGGACGCGCTCTAGTTAACCATCGCAAGGCACCCAACGGGTGCCTTGCCGATGACCCAACTTTCTTTCCTAGCAGCCTGCTAATCGTAGAACGGCGCTTCTCCCTCGGGCCGGGTCTTGAAGCGACGATGAATCCACAGGTACTGCTCGGGAACCTGTCGCGCCAACGCCTCTACTCGTTGATTGAAGGCGACGCAGTCGGCCAGATGGTCTGGACCCGGTACCTCGGGCATCGGGTCCAACTGAAGAACATAGCGAGAACCTGAGTCGACACGTCGCACCGACAGGAAAAACACCGCAGCACCGGACAGACGAGCCAATTGACGCGTCGACGTAATGGTCCAGGCATCAAGGTCAAAAAACGGCGCAAAAACACACTGCCCATGGGTAAAGTCCTGATCAGGTGCATACCAGACGATGCCGCCGGATTTGAGGTGCCGAACCATCTCCCGCGTGTCCTTGCGACGAAATAGAGCCTTGCCGTATTTCAGTCTGTTTTTCCTGGCCAGGTGCTCCATCAACGGCGTACTGTGAGGACGGTAAATCGCCGCAACCGGCAAGTGCATGCATAGTAGCCGCGGCCCGACTTCGATGGTCGTAAAGTGGCCTGAGACCAGCACCACACCCTTGCCCGCTGCATGGGCGCTTCGCACCGCTTCCAGGCCCTCGATTCGGTGGCGGCACAGCGCATCCTTTTCGCTACCCCACCAGCTATAAGGAATCTCTACCAACATCTGGCCCAGAGAACGAAAGTGTTGATCCAGCAGTTGCTCGACCTCCGCCGTATCTTTTTGCGGAAAGCAGGCGCTGATATTGCGTCTGCCAATGTTCGCACGTCGACCCATCAAACGTTTCAGCAACGGACCCAACGCGCGTCCGCCCCACGTTAATACGCGGTGCGGTAACCGCGCCAAAAGCCAGCCGATCCCGACCAATAGCCAGCCCGGCCAGGTACTGATTCCCAGCGGTGGAGGAGGTACCAAAGTCGACTGTGGCAGTTTCTTCTCGGCCTTTTTCGTCGAAGACAAACGCGCGATTCCTGACAGTGAGTAAAAGCGACTTTTGACGAGTCATGCTATGCCATGACTTTTTTGCCGACACCTGGCACGTCGCTCCTTTACAATAACGAAACTCATGCGAACCATCTATACCCTTGTTATGTACGTGCTGACACCGGTCATTCTTTACCGGTTGGCAGCGCGTGGCCTCAAAGCACCCGCCTATTTTGCACGTTGGAAAGAGCGCTTCGGCTGGTTCAAGGCTCCTGACATGCAGGGCTCGATCTGGGTGCACACCGTGTCTGTCGGCGAGTTCAATACGGCGATTCGCTTGATTCGCACCTTGATGGAAGCCCATCCGGATCGAACTTTTGTCGTCACAACAGTGACCCCTACCGGCTCCGAACGAGTCTGCAAGGTCATGGGCGACAAAGTATTTCACGTCTATCTACCCTACGACTTACCGGCCGCCGTTGGTCGTTTCCTCGACCGAATTCAGCCCGCCATTGGGGTCGTCATGGAGACCGAAATCTGGCCCAACCTGTTTTTCGCCTGTCAACGCCGCAACATTCCCGTGGTTGTCGCCAACGCCAGACTTTCGGAGCGGTCCTTGCGAGGCTACAGACCGGTGCGCAAGCTGGCCGCGATGGCGCTCAACTGCGCTACTGCGGTCGCCGCACAAACGCGACTCGACGCGCAACGACTTCTCGCTTTGGGAGGTCGACCGCGCATCCTCAAAGTGGCCGGCAGTCTGAAGTATGAAATGGACATCGCTCCCGATTTGATCGACCAGGGCCAGGCGATGCGCCAGCAATGGGGGGAAGATCGCTTTGTGTTCGTCGCCGCCAGCACCCACGAGGGTGACGAGGCACCGGCAATTGAGGCCTTTGAGGCGCTGAAAAAAGTCGCGCCCAACGCTCTGATGGTATTGGTGCCACGTCATCCCGAGCGCTTTGATGCCGCCTTTGAGCGATGCGCCGCTGCGGGATTCCTTTGCCAGCGTCGTTCGGTCAGGCTGGCCGACGCCAGCACCGACTGCTTTATCGTCGACACCATGGGTGAGTTGTTGTTGTTCTACACCACTGCCGATGTCGCCTTTGTCGGTGGCAGCTTCGCTCGGATCGGCGGGCACAACGTCATGGAGGCATCAATTTTGAGCGTGCCGGTGCTCATCGGGCCGCACACATTCAATTTCAGTGAGCTAAACCAAAAGTTACTGGAAGCGGGAGGTGCGTTGCAGTTTGCAGCGCCCGAAGAATTGGCAAGTGCCTTGGTGCAACTGAATAAAGACAAACGCCTGCGCGAACAAATGGGCATTGCTGGACGCAACCTTGTACTGGCACATCAAGGCGCAGCGAGGCGAGTCACCTTGATGGTCGAGCGCGCTTTGGCCCGCTCCGAGAACAAAAACTCAACCAAATCCGATCCAGAGCGCCATCAACAACAAAAAGCCGCCAAACACGCGCTTTAGCGTGGCTGATGGAGCACGGTGGGCCAAACGAACGCCCAGCGGCGCTGACAGCATCGAGGTCGCCGTAATGGCCAGCAATGAGGGCAGGTGCACCAATCCGAGACTATTTGCCGCAGAAGCGCCGTCTGACGGTGTAGTAACGGCAAACACCACCGCTCCGGCCAAGGCCAGAAATACGCCAATTGCAGAGGCCGTTGCGACCGCACGCTGCATATTCACGCCATGCGCAGACAAGAAGGGTACCGTCATGCTGCCGCCGCCGATGCCTACCAGCGCCGACAAAGCGCCGATTAGCGGTGCCAGCCACAATGACTGAACGCGCGAGATATGGCGAATAGTCGGCGGCCCTTTGTCCGGCTTGAGCATCAACGCGCCAACCCAGGTTGCAAATAGAGCAAACACCAGCTTCAACCATTCGCTGGAGATCCAGCCTGCAACCACCGCCCCAACCGAGGCCCCGAGACAAATACCTGGCGCCAATAGCCGCACGTTATGCCAATCAACAGCGCCTCTGTTGTGATGGCTCCATGCCGACACGGCACCAGTGGCGATAATGCTCGCCAATGACGTTGCCACCGCCTGTTGCATGGGCACTGACGACCCCATCTGGTCGAGTACAAATAGCAATGCTGGAACGATGACCAGGCCACCACCAATGCCGAGCATCCCGGCCAGAAGGCCAGCGACAACGCCAATCAGTGCGACCCAAACCAGAATGTCCATCAGCGCGCCATTTCGGTAAATGTCGCCTGGTGACAAGGCCCTGGCGGAACACGAGCATCAATCAAGACGAATGTTTTCCGGTAGCAACACTTCCATCGCCACCGGTCGGTGGTCGGAGGCCTCCAATTCAGGAACGCTCAATGTGGAGACTTCTATCGACTCGGAAACGAGTATGTGATCGATACCACGTTGCGGCTTCCACGACGGAAAAGAGTGGTCTCGATCTGGCGAGTGCAATCCGCTGGAACCCAGAAAACGCGCCATCGCATGCGAGTCCATGCTGCAATTCATGTCGCCCATGACAATAACGTCGCGATGACCAGAGACCAGTTCCGCAACGAAGTCCAATTGCCGGCTTTGACCGCGGCGGCCAAGCGAAAGGTGCACAATGATCACATGCAGTCCGGAATCTGGAGGTCCAAAGCGCACCTCCAAGGCACCACGCCCCCGCATCCCAGGTAGTTTGTGGTCGATAACCAGGCGGGGTCTATATTTGGAAAGGAAGCCGTTACAGCTCTGAATCAATGGGCCGACGCGGCGATTTGACTGGTGGCTCCAGTATGGCAGGCTGGCATGCCGCGCCAGGTATTCGGTTTGGTTCAAGAAGCCTGACCGCAGGCTACCTCCATCTGCTTCCTGCAAACCGACCAGATCATAGTCGCGCATCAGGTCGGCCATGGCATGCAGGTTGTTGAGCCGCCCACTGCTGTTGGGTAGCACCTGCTTCCAGCTTTCGGTTACGTACTTGCGGTACCGGGTTGTGCCGGTACCGGCTTGGATGTTGTAGGTCAGGATACGCAGCGGAATCCCGCTGCGTTCTTGATTCATGATGACAGGCTCAGCGACCAGCGTCTTCTGATGCCACTGCCGGCGCTATTGTTGCGCTCTCCATTTCAATCAAATGACTGACCACGTCCAACATCTTGTCGTAGCCACCACCTGCGGTACGCGTCGAAACGCGCCATTTACCGTTGACGATGATCGATGGCGTGCCTTGAATGCCATAGCGACGAACGAGCTGATCGCCACGTCGCATCCGCGTCTCAACAGCGAACGACTTGGCAGTCGAATCGTAGGTTGACTCGTCGATACCGTGCTCAGCAAATACGGCTTTGATCTCGTCCGGGTTGAACAGGTTGCGCTTTTCCTTGTGCATGGCATCAAAGATGGTCATATGTGTATCGTCCAGCACATTGAGGATTTCCCCAACGTAGTACGCGCGAGCAAGCGGTTCCCAGTTCGGACGGAACACTGCCGGCAGGCGCTGGAAATCGATATTGCCCGGATCCTTTTCCATCCAGGCCTCAACATAGGGCTGAAAACTGGCGCAGTGTGGGCAGGCATAGCTAAAGACTTCGACCACCTCGACGCGGCTTGAGTCGCGTGTAGGCTGTGGCGGGTCAACTGGAATGTAATGCTGGCCGGCAACAAAGTCTTCAGCGACGGCGGCAAAGCCGGTTGCTGTCATCATCAAGCCGATAAGGATCGAACGCATGAGAACAATTCTCCTTCAAAAAAATAGCGAGGGTGTTTGCCAATGGACCACAACCAGTACCGATAGGTTCCCTTCGGTTTCGATGATCATTGGTCAACTCCCATGAAATGTCTTGGTCGTTTCCCGGCACAGCCGGGACAGGGTCTTAGTGCAACCCTTCCATGTAGCTTGCCAGGGCCTCGATCTCTTCATCAGTGAGCCCTCTGGCGACATCGACCATCACCGAGTTGGCCTGCTCGCCCTTGCCCCAGATTTCGCCGTCACGAAATGCGCGAAGCTTGGCTGCCGAGTAATCAGCATGCTGGCCTCGAACCTGAGGATAAGCAACACCTGGGTTGCCGGCACCGCTTGGGCCATGACACGCCATGCAGGCCGGTACCTCAGCATCGGCCTTGCCACCACGGTAAACTGCTTCGCCCAGTGCCACCAAAGCCTCATCAGCGACGCCCTGTGAAGGCGTCTGCTGCGCGTAGAAGGCCGAAATATCAGCCATATCCTGTTCTGAAAGGGGCATTGCCATTCCGCTCATCACGGCCTGGACTCGACCGCCATTCTTAAACAGCATGGTTTGTCGTTCGAGGTACTTGGCGTGCTGACCGGCCAGTTTCGGCCACTCAGCGTTAATGCTATTGCCGTCGACTCCATGACAAGCCGCACATACAGCGGCCTTGTTCTGGCCTGCTTCAGCATCGCCAACCACTTCCGCCGATGCGTCCAGCGCAAATATCAGCAAAACCGCGCAAACTGCATATTTCATTGCTTACAATCTCCTGGTCCGTAGCCGTCAAACGCGGCAAACGGAAAAATTCTGGCCCGAAAAGGCGGGAATTGTACCGCCGAACGCGCCAAAGCGCACTGTGTCGGCTAAACTTCCGCACATGAATTTACTGTCTAACGCGAAATTTGTCACCGGCGCGCACAAATTAATCCAGCTTCCCGCTGACGAGGGCAGCGAAGTCGCCTTCGCTGGCCGCTCCAACGCGGGCAAGTCTACGGCACTGAACCGAATATGCAATCAACGGGCACTGGCTCGCACATCGAAGACACCTGGACGAACCCAACAGATCAACTGTTTTGAGCTGTCCGAGGACTTGCGCCTTTGCGATTTACCGGGCTATGGATTTGCAAAAATGCCTGACAGCCTGAAAAAGCACTGGTCGACAACCATGGCTCGGTATCTGACCGAGCGCAAAAGCCTGAAGGGCGTAGTGTTGATCATGGACATTCGACATCCGCTCAAGCCCCAGGATCTGGACTTGCTGGACCTGACCGCAGACGCCGGCCTGCCCTGCCATATCCTGCTGTCCAAATGCGACAAACTTGGTCGGGGAGCAGCCATGGCCAGCCTGCACAAAACCCTTGCCACAGCGCGCAAGCATGCGCCTCAATCCAGCGGGCAGCTGTTCTCCGGGCTGAAAAACACCGGCGTCAACGAAGCACGAGTTGCCATCGAGCGTCTGCTGATGGCCAACAGCGAGGAAGCTGAGGCGGCGACCTTGCCAGCGCCTTAGTCGAGAAACCCGAAGTCCATCTCATCGAGTCGCTTCGGCTCGCCCAAAAAATGACCCTGAGCAAAGTCGACATCGCAATCGCGAACAGCCTCAAAGGTGGCCGCGGAGTCGACATGCTCGGCGATGGTTCTGAGCGAAAGCGAGGTGGCCATGCTGGCAATAGATGACACCATGGTCCGATCCACGTCACTGCTGATCATGGACTCAACGAACATGCCATCGATCTTGATGAAGTCGACGGGCAGGTGCTTGAGGTGGCTGAACGAGCTGAAGCCCGTCCCAAAGTCATCCAAGGCAAATCGCACGCCAATTTTCTTCAGCGCTTGAATAAATCGTCGTGCGGTATGGATGTTGCCCATCTCGCTGGTTTCGGTGATCTCAAAAATGACGCGAGTCGGGTCGGCATCACTAGCCTTGAACAAATCCGAAATTAGCGGCAGCGCTTCGGGGTCCTGCAGCGTTGTGTTGGACAAATTGACGGTAAAGGCCAGGGAGTTGGTGTTGCCCTGGTTGGCAGACAAGGTTTTGAGTACCTGTTTGATCACCCAGCGATCAATGTCCTGAATCAGATTGACCCGTTCAGCCAATGGCACAAATACGGCAGGCGATACCCACTCACCATCGCGCGAAACCAGACGGATCAGCAACTCAAACATGAACTCAGCGGGCCCGTCATCATTGCGCGTCAACAGCCAGTTGTCCTCAACGTCCGTCTTGAAGCGATCGGAGTCCATCCCGGCAACCGGTGATATGGGTTGCGCCAACAGCACAAACCGATCCTCTCGCAATGCCTCGCGAAAGCGATCAGCCCATCCGGCTTCCAACTCGCGCCGTATCCTGGCATCGTCATCGGCAACATAGATGTGGGTTTGATCACGCCCCTTCTTCTTTGCCAACTGGCAGGCGACGCGAGCATGCTCCAAAGCATACTCGGCAGAGGGTGTCTGATTGGAAAGAATGACAACTCCAATCGACCCGGCGACATCTCGCTTCTCGCCTTTCATCTCATATCGGCAAGCGTGCAGGTCATCTCGATAGGTGTCGGCAATAGTAAACAGGTTGGAGAGCTGAATCCCCTTCAGCAGCAAAGCGAATTTGTCCGCTTCCAGACGGGCAAGAACATCGCCATCGCGAAGTCGCGTTGACAGCTGCTCAGCAACGTCAGCCAGTACCGAGTCCGCTGCCGACTGGCCACTGCCCTCAACAATGTGAGTGAATCGATCAATATCGATGTACAGCAGAGCACCGTAGCCCCCCTTTTCCTGCAAGCCTATCAGGGCCTGCTCCAGTTGCTGACCAAAATAGCGCCGGTTGCCCAATTTGGTTAGCGAGTCGTGAAACACTTCCCAACGCATTTGATCGGCAGACTTGCGCTCGGAGATATCTCTGAACACGACCACCGAACCCTGACGTTTGTCCTGAATTGACAGCGGGAACGCGGTGCACTCAACCGGTACCAGGTCGCCGTCCGTTCGTTTGAACACCGTCTCGTAGCGCTCCAGCTCCGATCCATCGAGGTAGGACTGCTGCAAAAGACAGTGTTCCTGATCTGCAACCTGGCCATTGCGATCGGTTGGGTGAATGGCATCAAAAGCCGGCTCACCGACCACCTGGTCTTCATCATCAATGCCCAGCAAGCGCAGACCAACCGGGTTGACGAAGGTCACCAGACCGCTGCCATCAACGCCGTACACCCCATCACCGACCGAGCCGAGGATTCCGTTCAGGCGCTGCCGTTCCGACTCAACCGACTTCTGAGTCTCGATGGTTCGTGCAATCGCCTTGACCCGCGCCAGGAACAACTCCTTGGCCTCGTTTTTGAACATGCATTCCGTTGCGCCAGCCTCCAGACACTTTTTGATCACCGACTCTCGGTAACTACCGGTAATGATGGCGCGACTGACATCTGCCATGCCCTCCATCTTGCCCAAAGCCCGACAAATCTCTTCGCCGTTACCATCAGGCAGGAAGTAGTCGATGATAATCAGATCAAACTTCTGCTCAGCAGCGGTCTTCAAGGCTTCTGCTTTTGTGCCCGCGGTTTCGACCTCAAAGCCATTGTGCTCAAGCAGTTGACGATAGGCATAGCGCACACTGCGCGAGTCATCAATGAATAGAATTCGCACCGCGCTCTGGGGCGGTTCAGCGACTCGAACGGTGGGTCTCGCCTGCTCAGTGGGCAGCAGTTTTCGCAGCACACCGGGAATCCGCCCAAAATGGGGCCAAAGCACAAAATCAGTCCGGTCGCGGTCGCCCAGCAGGCTTTCGATCGGCTCTGCCTTGTCGTGACCGACCACCAGCAACGGGATTTGCTGGCTCTGTTCGCTCCCAAAAAAACTCAGAAACTTCTCAAACCCGGCACCAATTTTTTGCGGGGCACCGACAACAACCCCGCTAAAAGGCTTGCCCTCAGCCAGCGAGGCATTGAATGCCTTCAAGCCGTCTTGAAATTGTCCTGAGCTATGCTCAACCGGCAACTGACCCGCCGCCAGGGTACGCTCCAACAGGTGGCGCAAGGTCGCCGATCGCTCAATGACTAGTAAACCGTGCAACAAAAGATCTCGTGTGGTGAATGAACTCAACTCCGAATCAGAACCCAAATGACGGCGCTTTGCAACAGGGCGACAGTGACATGTGCAGTTTTTGCCCGGTGTCCTTGGTCAATGACGACGCCCAAAGCCAGCTCTGGTAAGCTCGCGCTCTATCAGTAATGAACCTATCGGTCCGTAATGAGTTATCCACGCACTCGACCAAGAAGAATTCGTCAACGGCCCTTTTCGCGTCGACTTACCGAAGAGACCGCATTGGCAAGCAGCGACCTGATCTGGCCGGTATTCGTGCACGATGGCAGCGGCACCATTGATGTTGCATCAATGCCGGGCGTGCAACGCCTGGATCTTGATCACTTGCGCCGTGCCGCAGTGCGCTGCGCCGACCTCGGTAATCCGGCACTC
>BQJN01000140.1 GCA_021604725.1 Lysobacteraceae bacterium
TGGTCATGCCTGGCGATAACGTCAAAGTGGTGGTGACTCTGATCGCACCGATCGCGATGGAAGAAGGTCTGCGGTTTGCGGTTCGTGAAGGCGGCCGTACCGTAGGTGCTGGCGTCGTCGCCAAGATTTTCGAGTAAGCGAATTGTTCGGTGCACGTCCATGGGGCGGCGCCGAATTGCAGT
This sequence comes from Lysobacteraceae bacterium, assembly GCA_021604725.1. GTDB lineage: Bacteria > Pseudomonadota > Gammaproteobacteria > Xanthomonadales > BQJN01 > BQJN01. Next base: position 183 of record BQJN01000140.1, read on the forward strand.
GCAACTAAAGACAGCGGCCTGATGGCCGCTGTGCAGTAAAGGCGAGTAGCTCAACTGGCAGAGCAGCGGTCTCCAAAACCGCAGGTTGGGGGTTCGAGTCCCTCCTCGCCTGCCATTACTGCGGTCTTAATGACCTAAGCGACAATACGGAATGCAATGAACGCAAAAAGCGAAAACGCCGGGTCCTTTTTCGACACCATTAAACTGGTGTTGGCCTTGGTTCTTTTGGTCGGTGGGATCTTCGGCTTTTATTACGTCGAAGGGCAATATCCGACCTGGTTACGCATTATTGGTGTGTTGGTTAGCGTTGCTATGGCATTGCTGGTCGGCTACACCACAGAGCGTGGCCGAGAGCTTTGGTCGTTCATGCGTGACGCCAACATTGAGCGACAAAAAGTTGTTTGGCCAACTCGCCAGGAGACTGTTCGCACAACGCTGGTCGTCATCATCGTGGTCACTTTGGTCGGCATCATGTTGTGGCTGATTGATATGTTCTTCGGTTTCGCTGTCAGTTCACTGGTCGGGTAACACATATGACGATGCGTTGGTACGTTGTACACGCCTATTCGGGCTTCGAACAGCAAGTTATGCGTTCCTTGAAGGAGCGCATTGCGCGTGCTGGTCTGGAAGATCGGTTTGGTGAGGTGCTGGTGCCGACCGAGGAAGTTGTCGAGATGCGCGGCGGGCAGAAACGTCGCTCGGAACGCAAGTTCTTCCCAGGCTATGTTCTGGTTCAGATGGATATGGACGATGAAACCTGGCACCTGGTTAAAGATGTTCCCAAAGTGATGGGGTTCATTGGCGGCACTGCTGACCGACCGGCGCCAATTACCGAGCGCGAGGCTGACGCCATCTTGCAGCGTGTTCAGGATGGTACCGACAAGCCGAGGCCCAAGGTGCTGTTTGAACCTGGTGAGCTGGTTCGAGTGGTTGATGGTCCATTCAATGACTTCAACGGCGTGGTTGAAGAAGTGAATTACGAGAAGAGCCGCCTGCGAGTTGCTGTTCTGATTTTTGGTCGGTCTACGCCGGTTGAGCTGGAATTCGGCCAGGTCGAAAAAACCTGAATTTAGACGACGCGCAAGGAGGCGAGTCGAAACCTGCCAAGGCAGGGCGTGCTGTACGGTTCACCGGGATGGTGGGTTGTCAGAAACAAAATCAGGCAGGTGTTAGGCATCTGTCACGGGGAGCCCGATTGACATTGTGTTCATCAGGCGTCTGCACCCACGGAGCATTAGAGAGAAATGGCTAAGAAAGTAACCGCATACATCAAGCTGCAAGTAGCGGCTGGTCAAGCGAACCCAAGTCCGCCTGTCGGCCCAGCACTGGGTCAGCACGGCGTCAACATCATGGAATTTTGCAAGGCGTTCAACGCCAAAACCCAGTCACAGGAACCGGGCTTGCCGATTCCAGTGGTCATCACGGTTTATGCCGATCGCACCTTTACCTTTATCACCAAGACCCCGCCAGCGTCGGTCTTGCTGAGAAAGGCGGCAGGCATTGCAAAGGGCAGTGGCCGACCGAACACCGAGAAGGTGGGTACGGTTAACCGCGCTCAGCTCGAAGAAATTGCCAAAACCAAAGAGCCAGACATGACGGCTGCCGACATGGATGCGGCAGTTCGCACCATTGCTGGTACTGCCCGCAGTATGGGCCTCAACGTGGAGGGTGTGTAAATGGCTAAGACAAGCAAACGACTGCGCACTATTCGCGAGAAGTTGGACCCCACCAAGATTTATGCTGCCGATGAGGCTTTCGGGCTGCTCAACGAAGTGAGCAGTATCAAGTTCCCGGAAGCTGTCGATGTGGCCATTCGACTTGGCGTAGACCCTCGCAAGTCCGATCAGGTTGTTCGAGGCGCCAGCGTATTGCCAAACGGCACAGGCAAGACCGTACGGGTCGCTGTCTTTGCTCAAGGTGAGAACGCTGAAAAGGCAACTGCTGCCGGTGCTGACGTTGTCGGATTTGAAGATCTGGCCGAGTCCATCAAGGGCGGAAATCTGGATTTCGACGTAGTGATTGCAACGCCGGACGCGATGCGTGTAGTCGGCCGCCTGGGTCAGGTGCTTGGTCCGCGTGGCCTGATGCCAAACCCGAAGGTGGGCACGGTAACGCCTGACGTCGAAACCGCAGTCAAGAACGCAAAGGCAGGTCAGGTTCGCTATCGAACTGACAAGGCCGGAATTATTCATTGCCGCATTGGCAAAGTGGGTTTTGAGTCAGACAAGCTGGTCGAGAACTTGCGGGTTCTAGTTCAGGATCTGGTCAAAGCCAAGCCATCCTCTGCAAAAGGAATTTTCCTGCAGAAGATCGCAGTTTCAACCACCATGGGCCCCGGCCTGACGGTGGATTCTTCGTCGCTGGACCTTAAATAGGTCAGCGATATTTGTATTTGAGGGCGGTCGAGTGGCATTTGTCACTCGATCCCGTCAAAGACCGTAGGCCGCCCCGTAAGCGGGGGGTTAATTGCCATTTGGCAGCCTACGCAGATGGTGATGCCCCCACCAACCTGATCGGTTGAAGATGCGAACGATCAGGTGGTGGGGCCAGCACCGTATCACCGAGGATGGAAACGTAAGGTTTCCTGAACTCTAGGAGGTACTGATGGCGCTCACATTAGAGCAAAAGAAGGCAGTGGTCGAAGAATTGGCAGTTGTTGCCAAAGACGCCCACTCGGCTGTGGCCGCGGAGTATAGCGGCATCACCGTAACGGACATGACTGAAATGCGTGCTCAGGCGCGTAAAGAAGGTGTCTATTTGCGGGTTGCCAAAAACACGTTGGTCAAGCGCGCGGTTGAAGGAACTGACTTTGAGTGTATTCAAAGCGGGCTGGTTGGTCCGTTGTTGTTTGCATTCTCACAGGAAGATCCTGGTGCTGCAGGCCGCCTAATCAAGGATTTCGCCAAGAAAAACGACAAGCTGGTTACCAAGCTGGTCGCAATTGGCGGTGAGTTGTATGACTCCAACGAGTTGGATCGTCTGGCAAGTTTGCCAACCCGCGATCAGGCTCTGGCAATGCTGATGGGCGTGCTCAAGGCACCAATCGAAAAGTTCGTGCGTACCCTGGCCGAGCCGCACACCAAGTTGGTGCGGACAGTGGCGGCGGTTCGAGACTCAAAGCAAGCGGCCTGAACGCTTGCGCATCTTTTAAGTTTTTAATTTTTGGAGAGAAACAATGGCTGTTTCAAAAGAAGACATTCTTGAAACCATTGCTGGTATGAGTGTAATGGACGTGGTGGACCTGATTTCTGCCATGGAAGAGAAGTTTGGCGTTTCAGCTGCAGCTGCAGTTGCAGTCGCGGCTCCGGCTGCTGGCGGCGAAGCTGCTGCTGCCGAAGAGCAAACCGAATTCAACGTAGTTCTGACCAGCTTCGGTTCAGCCAAGGTCGGCGTGATCAAAGCCGTTCGCGGCATCACCGGTCTGGGTCTGAAAGAAGCGAAGGATATGGTTGAAGGCGTACCGGCCAACGTTAAGGAAGGCGTTGAAAAGGCAGAAGCAGAAGAGCTGAAGAAGAAGCTCGAAGAAGCTGGCGCCACTGTCGAGATCAAGTAATCTCGACGCCAGTCGGTTTCAAGCCGGACGAGATCAGGCTGGGGGTGCAATAGCACTCCCGGCCTTTCCCGTTTGGAGAAAGGTCAAAAACGGGTCGACCAGTTGCGCCGCGGTTGTTCGCGGTAACCCGATAGAAAACGCAACTGAACCGGGCGAAACCCGGATGAACACGCAACGGCGAGGCGGCAATCGAACATGAGCTATTCGTTTACGGAAAGAAAGCGGATCCGCAAGGACTTCGGCAAACAAACCGCAGTACTGGATGTCCCTTATCTCCTGTCTACGCAGGTAGAGTCTTACAAGCAGTTCCTGCAACGCAACATCAAAGCCGATGACCGGGCCGACCGCGGCCTGCATGGTGCTTTGAGTTCCGTTTTTCCCATCGCCAGTTATTCTGGCAATGCGGCACTGGAATATGTTGATTATCGATTGGGCGTACCGCCGTTCGACGTAAAAGAATGCAAATTGCGTGGCATGACCTACGGCGCTCCGTTGCGCGTAGTTGTTCGCCTCGTGATTTATGACAAGGAAAGCAAAAAGAAGAAGGTCAAGGAGATCCGGGAAGAAGAGGTCTACATGGGCGATTTGCCTTTGATGACTGACACCGGGACATTCATCATCAACGGTACCGAGCGCGTCATCGTATCGCAGCTGCACCGTTCGCCTGGCGTGTTTTTTGACCACGACCGTGGCAAGACACACTCCTCAGGCAAGTTGCTCTATTCGGCGCGAGTGATCCCTTACCGAGGCTCATGGCTGGATTTCGAGTTCGACCCAAAGGACTGCCTGTTTACCCGTATCGACCGCCGTCGCAAATTGCCGGTAACGATTCTGTTGCGCAGCCTGGGAATGACCGACCAGGAAATTCTCGAAACGTTCTTTGAATGCAACGAGTTCACACTGAAGAAAACCGGCGCAACGCTGAAGTTGGTACCGGCTCGCTTGCGTGGTGAAACGGCCTGGACAGACGTCGAGCATGATGGCAAGCCCATCATTGAGGAAGGTCGACGTATCACGGCACGTCACGTTCGCATGATGGAACGTGCCAAGATTACCAAGTTGGACGTAACTGATGAGTATCTGATCGGCAAGATCATCGCCAAAGACATGTTGTCGTCAGATGGCGAAACATACATTGCTCGCGCCAACGATGAGATTACTGAAGAGCAGCTTGAAGCACTGCGCGAAGCTGGCGTCAAGAAACTCGATTGCTTGTACGTCAACGATCTCGATCAGGGTGCGTACATTTCCAGCACCTTGAGGATTGATCCGACTCGACCTGAAACACTGGAAGTGGGCAAGGAAGAGCAGGCTCGTGAGAATGGCGAGCTGATGGCGTTGGTCGAAATCTACCGCATGATGCGTCCCGGCGAGCCGCCGACACGAGAAGCGGCTGAAAACCTGTTCAACAACCTGTTTTTTACGCCAGAACGTTACGACCTGTCGCCGGTCGGACGAATGAAGTTCAACCGTCGCGTTGGCCGTCAGGAAACCACAGGGGAAGGCACCTTAAGTCGCGAAGATATCCTGAAAGTACTGCAGGTGTTGATCGACATCCGCAACGGTCGCGGTGTGGTCGATGATATTGATCACCTCGGTAACCGTCGCGTTCGATCTGTCGGCGAGATGGCCGAGAACGTATTTCGTGTCGGTGTGGTCCGCGTCGAGCGTGCCGTCAAGGAACGTTTGTCACTGGCCGAGTCTGAAGGCTTGACGCCGAAGGACTTGATCAACGCCAAGCCAGTTGCGGCTGCAGTCAAGGAGTTTTTTGGCTCCTCGCAGTTGAGCCAGTTTATGGACCAGAACAACCCGTTGTCAGAAGTGACGCACAAGCGCCGCGTATCTGCATTGGGCCCCGGTGGTCTGACCCGGGAGCGTGCCGGGTTTGAGGTCCGTGACGTCCATCCAACGCACTATGGTCGCGTCTGCCCGATTGAGACTCCGGAAGGGCCAAACATTGGTTTGATCAACTCCCTGGCTGTCTATGCGCGAACCAATGAATACGGTTTCCTTGAAACACCGTATCGTAAAGTCGTTGATGGCAAGGTTACTGACGAGGTTGAGTACCTGTCGGCCATTGAGGAAGGCGAGTACGTTATCGGTCAGGCCAACGCTGAGCGAAACAAAGATGGCAGCTTCGTTGACGAATTTGTACCGTGTCGACATCAGGGCGAATTCGGTTTGATGCAGTCTGACAAAATTGACTACATCGACGTATCGGCAAAACAGATTGTTTCCGTGGCAGCTTCCATGGTGCCGTTCCTCGAGCACGATGACGCCAACCGCGCCTTGATGGGTTCAAACATGCAGCGCCAGGCGGTGCCAACCTTGCGTGCCGAGAAGCCGCTGGTTGGAACCGGCATGGAGCGCACTGTCGCCATCGATTCGGGGGTAACGGTAGTTGCCGAACGCGGCGGTATTGTTGATGCCGTAGATGCTGGGCGTATCGTTGTTCGTGTCAATGCTGATGAGGTTGGCGAAGCTGATCCCGGTGTTGATATTTACAACCTGATCAAGTATCAACGCTCCAACCAAAACACCTGCATTAACCAAAGACCCCTGGTTCGACCAGGCGATGTCATCAGACCGAAGGACGTGTTGGCTGATGGCCCATCGACGGACCTTGGTGAGCTGGCGCTTGGCCAGAACATGCTGGTCGCGTTCATGCCCTGGAATGGCTACAACTTTGAGGACTCCATCCTCATCTCCGAGCGGGTGGTTAAAGAGGATCGCTTCACCACAATTCATATCGAAGAATTGACCTGTGTTGCACGCGACACCAAGCTCGGGCCGGAAGAGATTACCGCTGATATTCCGAACGTAGGCGAGACGGCGCTGGCCAAGCTGGATGAGTCAGGCATTGTCTACATCGGGGCAGAAGTGGCTCCTGGCGATATTCTGGTAGGCAAAGTGACACCAAAAGGTGAGACTCAGCTGACACCGGAAGAGAAGTTGTTACGCGCCATCTTTGGCGAAAAAGCTTCTGACGTTAAGGACAGTTCACTGCGCGTGCCTTCAGGAATGGACGGCACGGTAATCGACGTTCAGGTCTTTACTCGTGATGGCATCGACAAGGACAAGCGAGCGATCAAAATTGAAGAAGAAGCGCTGACTTCTGTTCGAAAGGACCTTGACGACCAGTTGCGAATTCTAAAGACGGTTATTTTCAATCGTCTGCGCGACGCGATCACCAACAAAGCTGTGGACAAGGCCAAGGGGCTAAAGGCGGGCCAGAAACTCACCGCCAAGTACCTCGAAGAGCTGCCGGCTGAGGAGTGGTTCAAGCTGCGCCTGAAAGATGAGGCGCTCAATGACCTGATCGAAAACGCTGCCGCGCAAATCGAATCAGCGCGCAAGCGCCTGGATGAGCGTTACGAAGAGCAAAAGCGCAAGATTACGGCGGGCGACGACCTCGCTCCGGGCGTATTGAAGATGGTTAAGGTTTACCTGGCCGTGCGCCGCCGCATTCAGCCGGGCGACAAGATGGCTGGCCGTCACGGAAACAAGGGTGTGATCTCGATGATTGTGCCTGAGGAAGACATGCCGTTTACCAAAGAAGGTGCGCCGGTCGATGTGGTGTTGAACCCACTGGGTGTTCCGTCTCGCATGAACGTCGGTCAGGTATTGGAAACACACCTCGGCTGGGCTGCCAAAGGCTTGGGGCATCGCATCAATCGCATGATTGAGCAGGAAACCAAGGCGGCCGATATGCGCAAGTTCCTGGAAGAGGTCTACAACAGTGACCAGCCAGGGCGCGTCGACATGAATGAGTTCACTGATGAAGAAGTGACCACCATGTCGCACAACCTTCGTGGCGGCGTACCGATGGCGACTCCGGTATTTGATGGTGCAGCTGAAACCGAAATCAAGCGCTTGCTTGAGATCGCTGAACTGCCGACCTCCGGTCAGACCATCCTGTATGACGGGCGCACTGGCGATCCGTTTGAGCGTCCGGTTACTGTGGGCTACATGTACATGTTGAAGTTGAACCACCTGGTCGACGACAAGATGCATGCGCGCTCAACCGGGCCTTACAGCCTGGTAACGCAGCAGCCGCTGGGTGGTAAAGCACAATTCGGTGGCCAGCGCTTCGGTGAGATGGAGGTCTGGGCTCTAGAAGCCTATGGCGCCGCATACACGCTGCAGGAGATGTTGACCGTTAAGTCGGATGACGTCGGGGGCCGAAACCAAATGTACAAGAGCATCGTCGATGGCGATCATCGCATGGCGGCCGGAATGCCGGAATCCTTTAACGTACTTGTTAAGGAAATCCGCTCTCTGGGCATCAACATCGAACTCGAGCAGGACTGAGGGTAGTTTGACGTGAAAGATCTATTAAGTCTCTTCAATCAACAGCGTCAAATCGTTGACTTCGACGCCATTCGCATTGGTTTGTCGTCGCCCGATTTGATTCGTTCATGGTCCTTCGGGGAAGTAAAGAAGCCGGAAACCATTAACTACAGAACGTTCAAGCCTGAGCGTGATGGCCTGTTCTGTGCCGCGATTTTTGGTCCGGTCAAGGACTACGAGTGTTTGTGCGGTAAATACAAGCGCATGAAGCACCGCGGTGTGGTTTGCGAGAAGTGCGGAACTGAGGTCACGCTGACCAAAGTGCGTCGTGAACGCATGGGTCACTTGGAGCTGGCCAGTCCGGTTGCACATATCTGGTTCCTCAAATCATTGCCGTCTCGTATCGGCTTGATGCTCGATACCACGCTGCGTGACATCGAGCGTGTGCTGTATTTTGAGTCGTACGTAGTCGTCGACCCCGGCATGACCACGCTCGAGCGTGGCCAATTGCTCACTGACGAGGAGTACCTCAACGCGGTCGAGGAGCATGGCGATGAGTTCGATGCCCGCATGGGTGCCGAAGCTGTGTTTGAGCTGTTGCGCACGATCGATTTGAATACCGAGTTGCTGAAGCTGCGCGAAGATATTTCAGCGACCAACTCGGAAACCAAAATCAAGCGGTTAACCAAGCGTGTCAAGCTGGTAGAAGCGTTCCTTGAATCTGGTAACAGACCAGAATTCATGATCATGACCGTTCTGCCAGTACTGCCGCCTGACTTGCGTCCACTGGTTCCGCTCGACGGGGGCCGCTTTGCGACCTCGGATCTCAACGATCTATATCGACGCGTAATCAACCGCAACAACCGATTGAAGCGACTGCTTGAGCTTAATGCACCGGACATTATTGTTCGCAACGAAAAGCGCATGCTGCAGGAAGCGGTAGATGCGCTGCTGGACAACGGTCGGCGTGGTCGTGCCATCACCGGTACCAACAAGCGGCCGCTGAAATCGCTGGCCGACATGATCAAGGGCAAGCAAGGTCGATTCCGCCAGAACCTGCTGGGTAAGCGAGTCGACT
>BQJN01000141.1 GCA_021604725.1 Lysobacteraceae bacterium
GAAGGGGCGATTACCAGCAATAGTCGACTAATCATCATCAACTCGCCCAGCAACCCCACGGGTCAGGCCTATACGCGGGCTGAGTGGGAAGCACTGGCCGAAGTGCTGCGCCAGCATGAACAGCTGACCATCGTTACCGACGAGATCTACGAACATATCTATTGGGGCGAGGAGCCGTACTGCTCACTGCTGATGGCCTGCCCAGATCTGAAAGATCGCACCCTGGTGATCAATGGTGCGTCCAAAGCCTATGCCATGACTGGATGGCGCATTGGCTATGCGGCTGGCCCAAAAGAGCTGGTGAAGACCATGAAAAAGGTACAGAGCCAGATGAGCGGTTGCCCGTGCTCGATCTCGCAAGCCGCCACGGTAGCAGCACTGAACGGTGACCAAGGCTGCATCGCCACCATGCTCGAAGCGTTCAAACAGCGACATGACCGCGTGTTGGAGCGACTGAATCAGTTGCCAGGCGTACACTGCCTGCCTGCCGATGGTGCCTTCTACCTGTTCGCCTCGTTTGAAGGTGCAATAGAGAGAATTACCGGCGTCAACAGTGATCTTGATCTGGCTGAGTGGTTGCTGGAAAAAGCCGATGTGGCGATGGTCCCTGGCACCGCTTTCGGTCAACCCGGTTACCTGCGACTGTCGTTTGCCACCAGCATGGAGAATCTGGATAAGGCGCTAGACCGGTTGGAAAAAGTACTGCCGGCAGCCTGAGGCGCGCCGCAGCCCGCCACAGCACCGCACGAGCGTCCCTTCTCCCAGTGAGCTAAGCGAACGACGTGGGAGAAGGTGTCTGCATGGTAAGTGCAGACGGATGAGGGGCTCAATCTTGTTGTGGCGTGTTGGAGAACTGGTCGCAAGTGTGCGACGCACCTTTGGTGGACCATGCATCTGGCCCATGGACGGGCCAGCATTTTCATTCCATGAAAATGAAGTCAATTCAAAACCACGCTTTTGAATTGACGCATCCGCGTTAGTCAGGATGACTAATCGTGGATATCTACTGACATCCACCACCCGCTCCCTGCAAGGGAGCAAGTGGTGGGCGATACTAGATTCGAACTAGTGACCTCTGCCATGTCAAGGCAGCGCTCTAACCAACTGAGCTAATCACCCACGAGGGCGCGCAAAGTTACCCATTTGTTTGACCAAAGTCAACATCCTGTGTTGATTTTGCGATTCACAGCGTGTCATCGTTGCCTGATGAAATATACCGGTAGCTGCTTGTGCGGGTCCATCACATTTAGGGCGGACAGCGTTAAATGGTGTGGGCATTGTCATTGCTCGCTGTGTCAGCGTGCACATGGTGCTGCATTCGTGACCTGGGTCGGCGTATCGGCTGACGTCGCGAGCTTCGAGGGCGAGGTCCATTGGCACGCCTCTTCGCCTGACTCAGAGCGCGGGTTTTGTCCAGCATGTGGCAGTACCCTGTTTTTTCGATCTAAGCGCTGGCCCGGTGAATTGCACATTGTTCGCGCCAATTTCGACGCCGAGTGTGTTATCGAACCCAGGGCACATGGTTATTGGGAGACGCACGTGAGTTGGGTTGACTATAAAGACGACTTGCCGAAGAAGGTCAGTAACGATGGGTGATCTCAATCAGGCACTAGATCTACACCGAGCAGGACGACTCGCTGAGGCGGTCGCTGTATACGAAGGGCTGGTGGCACAAAATCCGGACGCGCAACCGGTGCTGAACTATGGAGGTCTGGCGCGGTTTCAGCAAGGTGATGCCGAGGGTGCGTTAGTCTGGCTGCAGCGAGCAGTCGACCTCAACCCTGAGGATCAAAGTGCCTGCAACAACCTCGCCGCCGTACTAAAGGCGACCGGTCGTGTTGAACAGGCCACTGAGCTCTATCGATCCGTGGTAGCGCAACATCCGCGCTATGCGCTGGCCCACTTTAACCTCGGACTGGCGCTTGCCGCTCAAGGCGACCGCAGCGGCGCACGAGAGCACTACCAGCTGGCCATCGAGATTGATCCGGACAAAGCCGAGTTTCACAACAATTTGGGCTTGCTCAATCTGGGTGAGGGTCTGCTTGATGATGCCGCTTTTCATTTGCGCAGGGCGGTCTCGCTGGCCCCGAACTATGCCGATGCCTGGTCCAACCTCGGGACCCTGTTGCAGCGGGCAGGCCGACCACATGAAGCCCGTGATGCACTGGGCAAGGCGGTGGCGATCCAACCGCAACAGGCCGATGCGTGGTGCCACCTCGGTCACGTTGAGATGGAGTTGGGCCAAGCCTCAGCCGCACAGGCCCACTATCGCAAGGCATTGTCGACAGGGCAGCAAACAGAGCGGGTCAGCGTTGATCTGGCGATGGCGGAGGCGGAGCTAGGTCAGCAGGACGCGGCCATCGAGCGTCTAAGCCGCGTGCTTGGCGGACAAAGTGGTGCCTCTGCATGGGTGGCGCGTGCCGGTCTCTACTACAAACAATGTCGTTATGGCGAAGCCAGTGAAGATTACCGATCGATCCTTGAACAGTCGCCTGGACACAGTGTGGCCAGGGATCAGTTGATTCGATGTTTGCTGGCACAGGAGGCGGTTGATGAGGCCTCAGATCAGTTGCGGGCGGGATTGCTATTGAACCCGCGCGATCAGCGCTTGCTGGCGCTTAAGCCGTCGCTGGAGATGGCCCTGGGGCATGATCAACAAGCCGAGGCCTGGCTCGATTACGATCGATGGGTGCATTGTGAGCAGGTGCCGAATTGGCAGGCATTGTTGCCACAGTTGCAAAGCCATGTCCTGGACCATCCCAGTTTGCATGAGTCACCGAGCAGCCATGCCACCCGCAGCGGGCGACACTCGGGTGAACTATTGTTCGGCGAATTGGGGCCGATGCTTGAGTTCAAGGCTGAGGTGGCACGGCGCGCCAAGCTTCGGCACCAGGCCTTCAGGGATGAATCCTGGTCTCCACAGACAACAGCCGAGCAGTGGGCCTACACCTCATGGGCGGTGGTGATGCGAACGCAGGGACACCAGGTCGCCCATATTCACCCCAGTGGCTGGCTCAGCGGTGTGATGTACGTGGAACTCCCGGACGACGTTGAAAGCGAAGCGCCACACGGGTGGCTTGAGTTGGGACGTCCGCCTGGTGATGTGGTGGCACCTGTTCCTCCGACGCGCATGGTCCAGCCCAAGCCCGGATTGATGGTGACTTTCCCGTCATGGCTTTGGCATCGCACCATTCCGTTTGAGCACGGCGACCGGCGTATTTGTATCGCCTTTGATGTGATGTGACCAGCGGGGTGCAGCGCGCCTACTGACTCATTTGCTCAATGCGAATCCGCAAATCCTCTGGGAGATCTTGTCCCGGGTAGTCGGCAATCCAGTCTTCCAAAAGGTCACCGACACCGATCAGATCTCCACGCAAAATCGCCTGATCGAGACGATGCAACAGGCGCTGACGAGGGTCTTCAATGGCGGTCGGGTCGCTTTCGTCATTCAGGCCGATACGCTCCATCGACAGGATGGACTCGGGTTTTGGTGGCTCTATCCCCTCGAAACTGGGGGCATCGACCTGAAACCGCTCGATCGGTGATTCGGGCATTGGCGGGCGGCCCTCGGCATCACTTTCTGCTGCTGGTGTGGCGCGGCTGCGTGGCTTGGCGTGCTCGATGCCGGCGCCGATGTCGCGCTCCACAGACGGGGCCGTTTCAAAGGTTGGCGGGGGCACCATGGGTGCAGGTTGGTCCAATGTGATAGCGACCACGATCAACACAGCCGCGGCAGCACTGAACGGGATGGTATAGCGTCTGAGCGTGGCATTGCCAAGCCAGCCGTGCGCCTCACCGGCCTCGTCCAGTATTTTTCGGTCAACGATCGCAGGGGGCTGCTCGTTGGCGGCCTCTTTGTACAGGGTGTTGAGTTCGTCTTGACCCTTCATCCACTGGTCAAATTGTTTGTCATCCGGTGTATCAGGCTTGGCCATGGGCGGCCTCCAGGCAGGTCTTTAGTTTGGCGATGGCGTAGCGCAGGCGACTTTTGATGGTTTCGCGCTTGGTACCACAGACGAATCCAATGGTGCTCAAATCCAGACCCTGGTCCTCTCTCAAGACCCAGGCTTCTTTCTGATCACGGGGCAATTGCTCGAAGCAGCGGCGAAAGGCCTCCACCCGATCTGAGTCTTCAATCAGTTCCTGAGGCTGTGGGTCTGCCCCGCTCTCATCGCCACTGAGTTCATCGACGACGCGTAAGCTGGCCTTGCGCAGTGCATCGATGGCGACATTGTGGGCCAGGCGATAGGCCCAGGGCGCAAATCGGCCCTGGTCGCGTTTGAAACGGTCGCGGCCGGCAATCAATCTGGACCAGGTGTCCTGAAAAACATCGGCGCACATTTCCGGGCCCGTCATGTTAAGCAAATAACGCCACATGCCAGCGCGATGGCGCCTGTAAAGCTGTTCGAATGCCACCTTGTCGCCTTTGGCGTAGGCAGCCATCAATTGTTCATCGGATTTTTGCAAGTCGCTGTGCTCTCTGTCGGCTATCAGCGGCCCGGTTGGCCACGTGGCAAAAAGTGAAGCAGGCCGCATGGTACGGCTTATTGGAGCCCATGGCGAATCTGCTGTCAGTCGCCGATGTTCTCAATCTGCACTCTATTTTACTTGAGCTCACGGCATATAATGGACGACTTTTGCGCCATCGATGGCGCCACAGGAACGATTCATCGTGTTGACTGCACGCAACTCGTCGGCCAAATCGTCGCAGGACGCCCCTTGGGTTCTGGGGTACAGCGCATCGCACAATGGCGCGGTTTGTCTGCTGCATGGTGCCAATCTGGTCTGTGCCGTGCAGGAGGAGCGCCTCACTGGCGTCAAGCGTCAACGCTTGCGACGTTTGGATGAGAGTTTGGCGTTCAAGTATTGCCTGGATACGGCCGGCATTGCGGTGGACGACCTGTCTGCCATTGTTGGCTGCTACTTTAGCGGTGAGTCGACCGCAGGGTCGGCGGTGGTGCCACAGGGTTGGCGTGGTCAATTTCATACCATTTCGCATCATCTGGGGCACGCAGTTGGCGCCTTCGCCCAGTCTGGCTTTGAAGATTCGGCCATCCTGGTTGTCGATGGGCAGGGCGGTCGGGGTGACTACTTGCCGCAGGCTGAGCAAGACGTTGCCATCAGCGCGTCCGTGCCCGGCAGTGACCGGCAATTCGAAATCGTCAGCATCTATCAGGGCACAGGGACTAGCGTGCGCTGCCTTGAAAAGCACCTCGGTGACTGGATTCCGAAGGTTGACCAGCTCACCGCCGATCACCCGATGCAGGCCTTTGGCAGTCTCGGTGGCATGTACTCGGCGGCCGCGCATCAAATTTTTGGCGATGCCAATGATGCGGGAAAAGTGATGGGTCTGGCTGCCCTCGGCAAACCATCGATTGGCGTCGATGAGTTCTTTTCGGTGGTTGACGGTCGCTTCGTATTTAGTGACAAGGTTTGTCAGCGTGCCTGGGGTACGGAGCGCTGGCCGGCAAACAAGCAGGCACTGCAGGATCTGGCCTGCTCGGTGCAGCAGGCACTGGAAGTAGGTCTGTTCAAACTGGTGGATCGCACGGTAGAGCTTTTGCCAAGTCGCCAGCTGTGTTTCGCCGGTGGTGTCGCCCTCAATTGCGTGGCCAACGAGCGCATTATCAATGAGCGCGACTTCGACTCGGTGTTCATCATGCCGGCTGCTGAGGATAGCGGGCCTGCTATTGGTGCAGCGTTCTATGGGCTGTGGCAATTGGGATTCGATCATCGTCGCGAGGAAGTTCGGCACGACAGCATGGGGCGCATTTATACGTCCCAAGCGATTGACGCCGCGATCGAGGCGGTACCATGCATCGTCCGCGGCGAAGGGGCCGCACCGGAGGCCGTGGTTGACCGTCTCGTTGATGGTCAGATTCTGGGCTGGTTTCGCGGAGGCTCTGAATTGGGTCCGCGCGCGCTGGGGCAACGCTCGATGCTGGCTGACCCGCGGCCGGCGGGCGCCAAAGACCGATTGAATCTGCGGGTCAAACATCGAGAAGCGTTTCGGCCCTTTGCTCCAACCATTCTTGAGGAACGCGTCGGCGACTGGTTCGAGCTGCCGAAGCAGGCTACCAGCCCGACCATGTTGCGCGCCTTTCGCTTCCGACCTGAACGGGCCGGCGAGGTGCCTGCGGTGGTCCATTACGACGGGACCGGGCGCTTGCAAACGGTAGCCAGAAGCGCCAACCCGGCATTGCACGCCTTGTTGACTGCATTTGAAGCAAAAACTGGCGTTCCAATACTGGTCAACACGTCGTTCAACGTGATGGGCGAGCCGATTGTTGAGACGCCAGAAGATGCACTTTGGTGTTTGTTGTTTACCGACCTTGATGCTGTCGTATTCGAGCATTGCATCGTCTCCAGAGAACAAGCCTTTGAGTCAGTGATGAATCTGCGGCCGAGATTGAGGTCAACCGAGACTCGTTTGCAGGTGCCGCTGGCTGGCAGCTTCAATCTTGACCGCATGGCGCAGGGGCAGGTCGATCTTAAGGCGACCACCCCGTGGGGTGATCGCCAGGTGCCTGTCGCGCAGGCCTTGTGGCCGGTGCTTGAGTTGGCCGATGGCAGTCGCAGCGGCTACCAAATGCTCGAGTCACTGGCACGGCACCCGATGCTAAGCGGCATTGATGAACGCTGGTTGCTGGCCATTTTGCGGCAACTGCGCCGTGCTCATGTGATCACACTGCAACGTTAAGCATTCGCCTACTGGTTTATCGCCACGCTCTCAACTGACAGGGCGCGTGCGGTGTGAACCAACTGCAGAAATTCTGAACGGTACCCATAGGGGTCATTGCCACGAGCAGAGGCGGCAAGTTCCGCCACTGACTGCCAGTCAAATTGACCGATGTATCGCCCGCCGCGCAAGGCATCACCGAAGGCGGCAACGGCGGCGGCGAACTTGAAGTCCTCGCTGGGCGCATGGGTGCTGGCGGTCACCGGAATTTCAAGCAATTCGCTGCTGTCTTGTCCGGGGCGTTTGAACCGCAACTTCAAGAAAGCCCACTCTTCGTTGTTCGCTGTTAACTCGGGCTGCGGTGAGTAACGCAACGGTTCGAAATAGCCCACGTCACCCTGCAAAACCACTTCGTACAACGCGGTAACGGTATGACCGGCACCGATGTCGCCGGCATCGACCTGGTCGTTGTTAAAGTCTTCACGCTTGAGCATGCGGTTGCTGTAGCCAATCAGACGATACTCACTAACCACGGCCGGATTGAATTCAATTTGAATTTTGACGTCGCG
The DNA here is from genome assembly GCA_021604725.1 of Lysobacteraceae bacterium. Lineage (GTDB taxonomy): Bacteria > Pseudomonadota > Gammaproteobacteria > Xanthomonadales > BQJN01 > BQJN01. The sequence goes on from BQJN01000141.1 coordinate 7,249, forward strand.
CGCAATAGTAAATAGCGTTGATGACAGCTCATCGACCAGGACCTTGCGGGCTTCGCTCGCGGTGTCGATGTAGGCATAGTTACCGTTGCCGGCATCGGCCAACTGTTCCATCAGGTGATCGTTGTAGTTGCCGGTGCCAAATCCGAGTGTGGTCAGCTCTACGCCGCTATTGCGTTGACGTTCGATCAGGCCAATCAATGCTTCAAAGTTGGTGGTGCCGACGTTGAAGTCGCCATCGGTGGCGAGCAGGATGCGATTGACGCCGCCTTGCACGTAGCCTTGTCGGGCCAGTTGATACGCAAGGTCAATGCCTGCGGCGCCGTTGGTTGAGCCGCCCGCCTGCAATCGGTCAATCGCCGCCATGATCTCGCCGCCTCGGTTGCCGGGGGTCGGTTGTAGGACCACACCGGCCGCACCAGCGTAGACCACGACTGCGATTCGATCGTTTTGATCCAGTTGACGCACCAATAGACGTATTGACTGTTTTAGCAAGCCCAGTTTGTCCGGTGAGTTCATCGAGCCTGATACATCGATAAGAAAGACCAAATTTGCGGCCGGAATCGCCTCTGCTTCGACCTCGTAGCCCTGGATGCCGATTTTCAACAGCTGCGCTCGCTCATTCCATGGCGCGGGCCCCGTTTCGGTGTGCACCACAAACGGCGTGTCCGGGTTGCTCGGTCGCTGATACGAGTAGTCGAAGTAGTTGATCATTTCTTCGATACGGATGGCGTCTTGTGGCGGCAACTGCCCGTTGCGCAGCCAGCGCCGCACATTGCTGTACGCCCCAGTATCTACATCGATGGAGAAGGTGCTGACCGGTGTCTCGCCTGCCAGATGAACAGGGTTGTCGACCAGCGCTGCGTAGTTTTCGCGATCCGCCCCGACGTGGGTAGGCAACATATCGATGGCTGACGGTGCAATCGGTGCCATGCGGTCGCGCATGATCGCTTCACTGCTGGGCTTTGCTGTCATCGGTTCGGCAGCCATGGGTTGGCGGCGTTGGTCCGAGGTGCACGCCGCGGTTACGGTGATGGCCGCGGTCAGGGCCAGAGACTTGAGTCGTATGTTCATCGGCTTCTCCATTATCATTAAGGTGTTGCAATAGTCCGTCCTGGACTAGCAACACACGGTTTCCGAAAAGCGTGGTTTTCGAAACCCCTCATTTCAGTGGGGAAACCCCACCGAAATGGCGATACGTCCCTGTATCGCGGAGGGGTGGCAGTAGGTTTCGCAACAGACGCCCACGCTATCGGTGTCAGTAGTAAATACGGATCAGCAAGGCCAATGGGGTTAAGCATTCGGAAAATTCGTCACAATGAGCTGAAACAAGCCAGCGCTTTGGCGATGCGATCAAAGGCGCATTGGGGCTACAGCTCAAGTTTCATGGCCGCCTGTGCCGATGAACTGACGTACTGTGTCGGAGATCTGGCGAGTGGGGAGTTTTGGGCGGCAGTCGATGGTGACGAGCTGCTTGGTTTCTATGGTTTGCTGCCACTCACGGAAGAGCGCTGGGAGCTGGAGGCACTGTTTGTTGATCCTGCGTGCATTGGGCGGGGCGTGGGAGCTGCTTTGTGGCAGCACATGGTGATGCTGGCCGAAAATTTGGGCCTTGGAACCGTTGAAATCCAAAGCGACCCCTATGCGGCAGGCTTCTATCAACGCGTCGGTGCCCGCAAGGTGGGTGAGAAGGCCTCAGCCAGCATTCCCGGCCGTGTGCTGCCTGTGTTTGAGTGGTCAGCGGGTCGGC
>BQJN01000142.1 GCA_021604725.1 Lysobacteraceae bacterium
ATGGCACGCGAGAAATGATGAACAGCTAGCGCTAGCCACTCATTGACCGCTCGCTTGGCCAACGGGCCCACTTTTCGATTTTCCGTACTGTCACGTGCAGCGGCCAGATAGATTTGCCCCAATGCAACGCGAATGTCCGCACCCAACCGTTGCATCTGCAACAGATCTTTCTGGAGTGGGACGGGCTGACCCAGGATCGATTTCTCCAGCACTTTAAGAATAGAGCTGGCGGGGCCTTCCATTAGTTTTGCGCTGGCGATTTGCCGTCGCAATGGGCGGTCGCTATCAGCCAGTTGGCGAATCGCTGACAACAGCTCGCGGCCCGCCACCAGCGGGTTGGCCATTGGCAATTCGGACAACCAGCGCTTCAGCGCTTTTTCGCTGTCAAGCATCATGACAAAGTGCCTCTAGAGACACACCAAATCCAAAACGTTTGTGAACCTTGCAAGCAAAACCCCCTTGCTCCATGGCTAAATAGCCGGCAGATTATACCTGCATGGGACACCCAATGTTATCCAGGAACCGATCGAAGGGGCTGTTTTGCGGCGTAGTCGGCATTTTTTTGCTTGGACTTGCATCCATCAGCTCTAGCCAGCCGCTGTCCATTGAGTCTGTTCTTTCATTACCGCGAGTGACCGAATTCGACGCATCTGCTGAAGCGGATCTTGTTAGCTATTCACTTCGAACCCTGGATGGAGACCATTTTACTAGCGACATCTACCTGCTCGGGTCGAGTTTTAGCGCGCCGCAACGGCTAACGGCCAACCCGGGCAATGACCGTTTTCCATCGTTGTCCCCCGATGGCAGTCATTTGGCTTACATCGCCGAAACGCCATCCAATCCGGCCGAGTTGCGCGTCATGAACCTAAAGACACGCATGGTCAAACAGCTGGGTGATTTGCGCGTGACGCTCAGTGCCCCGCGCTGGCTGCCACAAGGCGATCGCCTGGTATTCGTTGCCCGAGCTCGCCATGGCACCCTGGAGAGCGAGCTGAATCCCTCAGCGCGCCCTGGCGGCCAAAGCACGCCAATCCGCGTCACTGAGAACCGCCTCGGTTGGCGCAACCTCGACGGCATGTCGCCGCATCTATTCATGCTCGACACGCAAGCGATGACGGTGGTGGACCTGACGCCGGACCTGCAGGCGCCGCTGGCCGATACCGACTTCCAATGGGATCTGTCGCCGAGTGGGACCAAGGTGGCCTACAGTGCGATCGGCGGCGCCCCACCCTATCGAAGGTTCCAGCACGACCTGTTTATGGTCGACCTCAACTCCCGCCAGACTGTTCAAGTGATCAACACAGCGCATAGCAATGAGCTGCAACCACGATTCTCCGGTGACCAGGCGTTGATCTTTGGTCTACAGCAAACTATCGATATCGATGCTGAATTTCGCCAGCTGATGATCCTCAATCTGATCAGCGGCGACATCAGCAATGTATTTCGTTCGGACGCAATTGATCCTGACGACTGGAGTGTCAGCCGTGGCGGCGACCTGTTGATGACGGCAGTTGTCGCAGGTCAACGTCAAGTCTTTCAGCTTGATCAGGCCAACGGCGTGCTAAATCCCATCACCTCGTCGCTCTCGTTGTCGCAACCGAAGGCGTCGGGTAAACAACTGCTGGCCATCGGCGAATCGTTTGATACACCGCCGCATTTACTTGAGTTGACGCCCTCCGGAAACACTCTAAAAACGCTCCACCATACTGAAGCGAGTAAGACAGCGGTCCGCTGGCAACGCTTCGTCGTGAACCAAAATGATGGAACCCTGGAAAGCTGGCTGGTGTTGCCTACCGAGCGACCACCCAGAAACGGCTGGCCACTGTTGGTGCTCCTGCATGGAGGCCCCTACAGCTCGTGGTTAAACAGCCACCATCCGCGATGGAACGCAGCGTTGTTCGCCGCTCAGGGATACGCGGTACTGCTGCCGGAATTCCGAGGATCAAGTGGCCACGGCCAGGCCTTTGCAAAATCAATCCTCGGCGACCCGGCGACGGCACCCGCCAAGGATGTGGACATATTGGTCGACGCGCTGCAGCGTCGCGCCTGGGTCAATAGTGAGCCACCTTTGCTGGCCGGGCCATCGTATGGCGGCTACCTGGCCGCCTGGATGCTAACCGAATCAAAGCGTTACCGCTCCGCCATCATCCAGTCAGGCGTGTTTGATCTGGCCGGGCAATACGCCTCCGATGTCACCTGGACCCGCGACACCAGCTACGGCGCCAGCCCCTGGAGTAATTGGCGACACCTCATCGACCGTTCGCCACTGGCCAGAGTAGAAAAGATCGATGCACCGGTCCTGTTGCTGCATGGCGAAAGCGACATCCGAGTCCCGGTCACCCAATCACTGGCCTTCCACGAAGGCCTGATCAACAACGGCATCCGCTCTCGCCTGGTGCTATTCCCCAACGCTGGTCACGTGTTGACCACCCCACCCCAACTTCGTGCCTGGTGGCGCGAGGTTGGGGAGTGGCTCAAGAGCACTGGCTTTTAGGTCAACAAATTTGATCATGTAACGAAAGGACCAAGCTTGTGATACTGTAAATATTTACAGTATCATGAGTGCATGCCTGACCCTTTCTCCAACAGTGCCGAGATCTGGCGATTTCGTCGACCGCAAGAAAAACGCCCTCAAACCGGCATCAAAACCGGCTTTGCAGCGCTGGATCGGTGTTTGCCAGATGGCGGCTGGCGCAAAGGCTGTTTGCATGAAGTGATTGCTCCAGCGCCGGGCCATGGTGAGGTAGGCCTGGTGATGCCTGCACTGGCCAGCCTCAGCCAGCAGCGACGCGTTGGTCTGGTCGGGACGCCCTTTACACCCTACCCGCCTGCTTTGCTGGCAGAACAGGTGAACTTGAGCCAGCTCTATGTGATTGATGAGGTACAAAACAGCAAGGATGTTTTGTGGGCTGGTGAGCAACTGATGCGTTCGGGCACTTGTGGCGGCGTTGCTGTGTTTGCTCGTAAGGGGGTAGACCCACGCAGTATGCGCCGCTTGCAATTGGCGGCAGAGAAAGGCGGCTGTCTGGGCTTTGTGATTATATATGGCAAGGTACGCGAGGGATCAAGCGCTGCGGCATATCGCTTGACCATTGAGTCCATTGACGGCCGTTGCCAGGTCCAGGTCATCAAGGCACGAGGCGGGGTCGGCTCAGGCCCCCTATCCTGGCCTTGTACCCGCTTGTCAGCAAGCCATACCGAGCCCATTGCTGCCATTGCAACGCAATGAAGTGGCTGGCCTGTTGTTTTCGGCATTTTGCCTTGTGTTGTTCGCAGCGAGCCAGCGCCAATTCTGCCTTGCCGCTGGCGATTGTTGAGAACAAAGGCAACCGGCAATGGGTGGTGGGATGCAACCGGGCCGCTAGCCAGTTGGGTGTTCATGCAGATATGCCGCTGCGTGCCGCCCTGGCCTTGGCCCCTGGCCTGTGCAGTCAACAACGTGATGCTGAGGCTGAGCACGCGCAACTGCGAAGGTTGGCGGCCTGGCTTTACCAGTTCAGCTCACAGGTCAGTTTGCAGCCACCTGATGCCGTTGTTCTCGAAGTGCAAGCCAGTGAGCGCTTGTTCGGTGGGTTCCAGCCGCTATTGAAGCGTATAGACCAGGGCTTGCGTGAGTTGGGCTTTGTCGCGCATATGGCTGTGGCTGATTCACCGTCAGCGGCCTTACTATTGGCCCCAGCGCAGCGCAAACACCAGGTCATCTCACCGTCGCAATTACCCCAACTCCTTGATCAGCAAGCCATCGAACATTGCCCGCTACCTGCCACCACACGAACAGGCTTGAAGCGCGTTGGCATTCACCAACTCAGTGCATTGCGCGCCTTGCCGTCTGATGGGGTCTCGCGGCGCTTTGGTGCCGATTTGCTGCTGTGGCTGGACCGCCTTTATGGTCTGGCTTCAGAACCCAGAACCAGCTACCAACCGGCGCAACGTTACCAGTCTTTGGTGGAACTGCCGGTGGAAGTGCATCACTGCGATGGCCTGTTATTTGTCGTACAACGATTGACCCGTGAGCTTTGCGGCATCCTCGAAGGGTCCGACTGCTGCGTCAGCGACCTGATCTGGTCATTTCATCATGCCCAGGAGGAACCGACCCGCCTGCAGACCAGCCTGCTCTCTCCCAGCCGCACTACAGATACAGTCATGCTGATTGTGCGCGAGCAACTGGGCGCACTGAAACTGCCCGCACCGGTGCGCAGCATCGAACTTGCGGCCAACAAGTTGCTGGCGGCTACACCTTCCACCGGTCATTTGTTCGATCGCAGTGAAAACCGTGAATGGCCGGCCTTGCTGGCACGATTACAGGCGCGTTTGGGGACGCAGGCAGTGCAACAGATGTCAATTCAATCTGACCACCGACCCGAGTGCGCCTGGGGCTACTGTGGTAAAGCGCCGAAAATAGCTGAACATAACTTCCCTCCTCGCCCACTGTGGCTACTGGCCAAACCAAAACCGTGGCAAGGGCCAGCATCGAATTGCAGCAGTGCCGAGCGTATCGAATCAGGGTGGTGGGACGAGAACGATGTCCGACGTGATTATCACCGTGTACTAGACCAGCAAGGCCGCTGGGTCTGGGCTTTCCGCAACCGCCAAACCGGACAATGGTTTATTCATGGCTACTGGCACTGAGCTGCTCATGTCGGTCAAACAAAGACAAGAAAACCTCTCGCGAAGACGCGAAGACGCAAAGAAAGAGAAAACATAAACAAATACACGACTTGGATAAGCATAGCGGGGACGGGGGCCTTCGGCTCCTATTGATCGCCCATGTGGGACAAAGAAAAAGGAGGAACATCTCCCGAAAACGCGAAAACGCGAAAACGCAAATAATCAAAGAACTCGGATACTTACCACCACGGCGGTTCGAAACAACAAGCCAGGGGACGCTCAAACCAAAGGCACCGCGAAATCCCCCTTCGCGCACTTCGCGCCTTCGCGAGAAACTCATTCTTCAAAGGCCAGTGATCTCAAAAAACTCTCGCGAAGACGCGAAGACACAAAGAAAAAGCATTAGAAACCACAGAATCGAGCACATGGTTATGCCGCCTTCCAATAAACCACTTGAGGAATAACGACCAACTCAAAGACAACCACCAGAACTCCCTTCTTCGCGATCTCCGCGCCTTCGCGAGAAACCTCTTCCTCAACAGGCCGAGAACGGAACAACCAACCAGACGAAAATGATCAATAGCAACACCACACCAAAAACCTCCTTCGCGCACTCCGCGTCTTCGCGAGCAACTTCTCTCAGCGAAAGTTCCTGCGCAACTCCTTGCGGATCACCAGCTTCAAACCCGACCAGGTGTCATCCACCGCACATACCTTGATGTCCACCAAACCCAAGGGCAGGCAGACCTGGCGGATGGTGTCTTCGGTGACATCAGTGGCCACCTTCGAGGCTTTCTTCGGCCACGACACCCAGATCATGCCGTCAGGATCGATCTGCTCCATCAGCATCGGCAGCAACAGCGCCAGTTCATCACGGGACCGAGTGAACAGATGAACCAGGTTGGCGCCTTTGGCCTCGCCGACGAAATCTATCGAGTCTGGCAACGGCTCCAGCGCGTCTTCATAATCACCAGGCGGCTCGTGCAGATAGACTCGAAAGCCCTCCTTGTAGCCTAACTTCCTGGCCAGCGGTGTCGGCGAATACCCAGCCATGCAAACAGCCCATACAACTCAACGACCATCATCATAGCAACAACGCTTGACTGCCCTACCCGCCCATGCAAACCTCAAGCCTCAAACAAAAGAGGGAACAAAAGTGAATATCAAGAACATGATGAGAACAACCGCTGGCTTCGGCATGACCGTACTGCGCATTCCGATCGGCATCATTTTTATTGGCCATGGCCTGCCAAAGTACGGCTGGAACGGCGGGTCTCTTTCCGGCACCGCAGAATTCATGGGGTCACTGGGCCTGCCATTTCCGCAATTGATGGCCATTTTGGCCGGCGGCGCGGAAATTTTTGGCGGCGCTCTACTGGTGTTGGGTTTGTTTACTCGATTCGCAGCTGCCACCCTCGCGGTGACCATGTTTGTTGCTATCTTTTGGGTGCATTGGGACAACGGCTTGCTAGGCTCTGGTGGGTACCAATGGGCGTTGGCATTATTTGCAGCATCCATTGCGCTGATGCTGGATGGCGCAGGCAAATTGTCTGTCGATCAAATGCTGTCGTCGAGCGAGCGCTGAAGGCCAAACAACGCCAATCTGCAGCGCGATTGACCGGGCTGGTCCTGTGGCGGACCGGCCTGCTTCTGGCTGCGGTTGGCGGAAGTTATCGCTGGGCACTATGGGTTCTATCTTTCTGGGTTCTTCCAACCCAGGTCGTGGTGGCCCTCGGCCTGCTCGGGGGTGGCTTTACGCTGGTCATCGTGTCGTTGATTATTGAGGTCACGCGTGACAACAAACAAAGCAATTTGAGAGAGGAGCCATGATCAAGACACTTCGAATCGCTGGCTTTGCAATGATGGTGTTGGGTGTGATCGTCCTGATCACGTGGTTGTTTGAGCCCTTGCGTGCTTTATGGCCCTGGCTGCTCGCACTGCCTTTACCTGTGCAAATTGGCTTCGGCATTTCCACGCTAGGCGTGACAATATTGTTCTCATCGCTGGTGCTGGAGCGCTGGCAGGAACGTGAACTGGATAAGAGTTTGAAGGAGGATCAATGATCATTGTTACTACCGACTATGTTCCCGGCCATGAGGTGACCGAAGCATTGGGCCTGGCGCGTGGCTCCACCATTCGTGCCAAGCATGTTGGCAAAGACATCATGGCGGCATTTCGTACCATCGTAGGCGGCGAGCTTAAGGAGTATTCCGAGATGCTGATCGAGTCGCGCAACGAAGCGACCAACCGGATGCTTGCTCAGGCCGAGCGCATGGGGGCAGATGGCGTTATCAACGTACGCTTCGTCACATCACAGGTCATGGCGGGTGCCGCTGAGCTGCTGGCTTACGGAACGGCGGTCAAGCTCAGGAAAGCGGAGTAATAGCCAACCGGCCCCTGTTTAGAGCGCGTTTTGAAAAGCGGCGAGCATCTGCCGACGCATGTTTGCATCAGGCAGCTGACCATAGCAGGCCGCCATGTTTTGTTGCATATGAGCGACCTGAGAGGTCGCGGGAATCGCACAGGTGATGGCCGGGTGCGAGACAACGAACTTGAGAAAAAACTGCGCCCAATTTTGACAAGCAATGTCTTTGGCCATGCCAGGCAGGGGTTTACCCTCGACCAGGGAAAACAGAGCGCCGGTCTTGAATGGGCGATTGGCGATCACTGAAATGCCCTTTTCCAAAGCCATTGGCAACAGTCGCTGCTCTGCTTCACGATCGTAAATATTGTACGTCAGCTGTACAAAATCAAAGGGTTCACGCCGCAGCACCTCAAACAAATCGTCATGGCGCCTGCCATGTGAGGTGGTAATCCCGCTGTAAAGCACCTCACCTTGTTCTTTCCAGGTTCGCAGTGTTTTCAAGTGCGTTTGCCAATCGACCATATTGTGCACTTGCATCAGGTCAAAGCGGTCGATGCCCCAAAGGCCTTTTGAGTAGTTGACCTGGTGCACTCCCCGCTCGGCACCGGGAATCCAGATCTTTCCTGCCGAAAAAACAGGTGTCGGCTGGTCAAACGAGCTCAGGCATTGACCGATCACCCGCTCTGATGAACCATACATTGGTGATGAGTCGACCATACGGCCACCCAGAGCGAAGAACGTTTCCAGGACTCGCCGCCGAACCTCAATATCGGAGGCCGAAGTCACGTCGAAAGTAATCCACGACCCCATACCCAGCTTTGGAATACGCTGTTCGCCGCCGCCGATGGCACTGGTCAGAATCGACTCGGCACTGCTCACCAGACCATTGGCCCCCAATGCCGCCAAGGCCCCGACTCCACCCATTCCCAGCATGAACTCTCGTCGCCGCATAAATACCGCTATCCCAAAGCGTTGATATACATCACCCTATGCTTACCCATGGCTATAGACATAGGCCATTGGGGCTAGCCTGCGACCAAACGCCTCCTCTAAGCGGCAGACTGCAATCGCCAAGTCCATTTTTTCCAAAGGCTGTCCCTACCAACCTTGTCAATAGGGTATTCTGTGCCGCTTCGATTCGACCTTAAGATTAAATGGCCACTCTCGATATGCGCGCAACGAAAGCACTTACGCTGCTCCTGATGTCGTCCCTGGGGCTGATGGCCTGTCAACCGACTCCCCAGGAGCGGCCATGGAACGTTCTGCTAATCACCATGGACACCACGCGCGCAGACTATATCGGAGCCTACGGGCGAGATGATGCAACGACGCCGGTGCTGGATGCCCTGGCCAACCGCGGGTATCTGTTTGAATGGGCTCACACCTCCAATCCGGTCACGCAAGCGGCCCACTCGACCATCCTTACCGGCATGTACCCGTTGGCACATGGCGTTCGTGACAACGGGCTTTTTCGTCTGCCGGATCAGGTCGACACGCTTGCCGAATACTTGAGTCGTGAAGGCTACGCAACGGGGGCAGCCATCGGCGGATTCCCGCTCACAGTGGAGTTCGGGACCAATCAGGGGTTCGACTTCTACGACGACAAACTGAAAGTTCTGAAGCAGGATCACCGTGGGCGTCCGGCCAGACAGCGCAGCCACAACAGCTGGTATGACGAGCGCCCGGCAACCCATGTCAACGATGCCATTTACCCGTTTCTC
>BQJN01000143.1 GCA_021604725.1 Lysobacteraceae bacterium
GGGTGGCGGGCGTCGCTGTTGGTTCGAGACAAGGAGCAGGGCCGAAATTTGGGTTTACGGGCCGACAAACTCTATCGACTATTCAATGGTCGGTTGCCGTGTCGGCTATTGGTGCTTGATGTGACCGCCGCCCATGTACCAAAAACTCAACCAAATGAAGTCAGAAACATTGACTACGATCGATTGGTACCAGGTGCGATTGATTTGCGCAATCGCCTGCAGAAAAACCTAGCGCGGTTGAAGAGTTGGCGGCGCAATAACAATATCGACTGTTATCGTTTGTATGATGCTGACCTTCCTGAATTCGCTGCCGCAATCGATGTCTATGGCGAGCACCTGCATGTCCAGGAATACGCGCCACCACCGTCGATCCCTGCCGATACTGCGCAACAGCGATTGCGAGCTTTGGGAATGGTGTTGGAGGACGTGTTTTCCGTGCCTCGAAATTTCATCCATATCAAGCGTCGTCAACGTCAACGGGGTAGCGAACAGTATCGACCGACAGGCAAACAAAGTGGCGCTGAATTTGAGGTGATGGAGGGCGGCGCGCGCTTATTGGTCAATCTTGACGACTACCTGGACTGCGGCTTGTTTTTAGATAGCCGTGGTGTTCGCGATTTCATCGCAAAACAGGTGAACGGCAAGCGATTCGCCAATCTGTTTTGTTATACCGCCTCGGCGACCGTACGCGCTGCCTTGGCTGGAGCCAGCAGCAGCGTGAGCGTGGATACCTCCAACACGTACCTCGATTGGGCGCGTCGCAGCTTCGAGCTCAACGGAATCAACGGCGACCAACATCGCCTGGTTCGAATTGGCGCCTTGGAGTGGCTGCAAACGGATCGCGGCCTGTATGACTGCATACTGCTCGACCCGCCGACATTCTCCAACACAAAAACCAGCCGCGCGGACTTCAGGGTGCAAGATGACCATGCCGCGTTGATCAAATTGGCCAGTCGGCGGCTGGTCGCTGACGGACAATTGCTGTTTTGTACCAACTTCCGGAAGTTCGAACTGGACCATGCTTCTTTGTTGGGGTTGACGGCAACAGAAATTACCTCGCAAACCGCGTCGCCAGATTTTAGCCGACGCACGGGGCATCGTTGTTGGCAGATCAAATGGGCTGATGGGGCCAAGGTGCCGGTTGAGGAAAATCCGTGGCAGGCGGCCGCAAAAACACGCAGAAAATCATAGCGCCATAATTAGCCACCCACTCGATCGCGCTGACCGACAGGGCAGCATGATGGCTTAACTCAAAGAACGGATGTTTGCTTCCCAGTTCTGGCCATCGAAGTCGCTTATCTCGGCCTTGTCGATGTCGAAGTCTCGGAGGCAGTGGGCGTTGATGCTGTAGCCATCGGGGTGGGAGCGAGGGACATAGAAAGACTTTACACCGCAGGTGGCGCAGAACAGGTGTTTGGCCTGGCCAGTATTGAAACGATAGTCGGTGAGTGCCTTCTGGCTGGTCAGCAGTTTGAACTGATCAGCGCCAACGATCAGGTGCAGGAACCCGGTCATCGAGCAGATCGAACAGTTACAGCGAGTGAGCTGGACCGGTTCGGTTGCGATTACTGCAAAGCGCACAGCGCCACAATGGCAACCGCCCTCAAAGGTGACTTTGTCATTCATTGCGCTATTGCTCAGAATCCGTGCCAATGGTCATGTTACAGTATGGAAGACGATGACCGAACTTAACAATATAGAGGTGGGAAAATGTTAAGGCTAACGCTGGTTGCATTGCTGTTGACAGCAGGCGACCCGGAGGGCGATCACGAGTACGTATCGCTCACCGTTTATGATGACACCATCCAGAACGCGCATCGTGCTTACCGTCAGGAGCAGTATGATGACGCGTTCAAGTTCTACTCTCAGTGCGCCCGCTGGGGTGAGAAGGATTGCCAACAGATGCTGGGTGTTTTGTACCTGGCAGGCCGGGGCACTTCCGTCGACATCGTTGAGGGGTATGTATGGCTGAAGCTGGCGGCTGAATCGGGCGACCGCTCGATGAAGGACACACTGAAACGAGCCGAGTCATCAATACCAGAGGCCGCTGTTGATGCGGGTGAAGAGCTCTACGAAGAGTATTTGCCCTTGTATGGCATGGACGCGATGGGTATTCGCTGCATACGTCGCAGAGTCGGCGACAGTGCGCGCCGAGACCTGGTCTGTGAGCGCCCCCGCGATCTGAGAACAACAAATTTCAAGATTCCGGGCTACGCGATGATTGGCGAGGAAGAGAGCGGCGGTTAGCCGCCCGTTGAGGGCCGTTCCAGACTCGTGCTTTGCACAGAGACTCTAGCCCGCATTATTCATGAGGGCGGCCAGCCAAGACGTGACGCCTCTGAAAGCACAAGGGTCCTGGGTCTATGATTGGCCAAGACAAGCTTGACCAGCTTGGCCTATTCACTGTCAGCCCAAATCTGACGTTGCATCTTGAGCGATCAACCTTGAACCGTAACTATTGCTACGCTTCTGCGGCTGATAGCCCAACCTGCTTAGCCAGATTTGCGCTGAGCAGCGAATCCTTCATGAATAATGCGGGCTAGCGGGCCTGTCTGGCGACTCGGAAGCCTGTGTGGCTGTAACTGGCCGACGGATCAAGCCGTAGACGATTTGGTGCTCGATCATTCTCTGGCAGGGCACTCCAGGACCCCCCTCGAACTACGCCGTATGAACATGGCGTGTATCTCAACGCTGAACCGTCAGCCGGTGCGTTTTCGTACGATGGCGTCCAACAGCCGGCAGTCCATTCCTCGACGTTGCCCAACATGTCACTGAGCTGCCACGGATTGGCTCGAAAACGACCCACCGGCGCGGTAGCGATATAGCCATCCTGGCATTGGAAAATGTTGTCGGGCGATTGCTCCAAGCCGTGTTCAGTGGCGCGGTCGATGTCTGAAAAGTTGCCATATTGGCAGGCACTGACTGGTGCATCGGATCGCCAATAGGTGACCAGGCTGGTTCCGACTCGCGCGGCATACTCCCACTGGCTCTCGGTCGGCAAAAAGTGCCGTTTCCCCGTCTTCTCGTTAAGCCAGTCGATATAGGCGTCAGCGTCGTTTCTGGACACACAAACCACCGGATGCTCTGGGGTTTGGTCGAACCCGGGGTCTTGCCAGCTACGGCGGGAACTAACGCGCCAGCCGAAAACCCAATACCAACAGCCTTCACCTTGTTCAGCACTGGTTTGGTAACCCGTTTCATCTACGAATTGACGAAACTGGCCTACTGTTGTTTCCGTGGTTGATAACATGAATGGCTGGATCTGTACTTCACGCACTGGTTGTTCATCAGCGTCCCCTTGCGCGGACCCCATGTCAAAACTACCCCCGGCGATTGTTTGCAGCGTTAAGCCCAATTCGCTGTCCGTTTCCGGTGCGGCGCGCGATGCCAGCTCCTGTCGTCGGCGATCAATTTGTTCTCGGGTTTGAGCGATAGCCGGCAGGTCTGGGCTGATACTCGCTGCTCGTGCCAGATGTTGCTCAGCCAGATCGAGATCCCCAGTGACCAATGCGGTTTGGGCCAGGTCGGCGAGTGAACGGGCCACGCTCTGAATGCCCTGCATGGCTTGCGCGTTGCCGGGGTCCAAATCGAGCACACGACGATAGTGCAGCAAGGCATTGTCATCGGCGGGCCGAGTCAATCGGTTGGCTGCAACGGCCGCTTGAGCCGCCGCTAGGGCATCGGCTACTCGCGTATCTTGCGCGGGTTGTTGAACCGGTGAAGGAAGTTCAGTCGGCGTTGTAGGCGTGGTGTTGGCCGGTTCGGGCGTGCGTGCATCGGTGCTGTCCACCACTGCATTCGAGCTGGTGTCGACACGTTCGTCCAGGGTTTCACTGATTGCCGAAGACAAGGTCGATGGTGGATCGTCTCGACTGACTTCGACCATAGACTCCGCCGGCGGCGGCTCTGAGGACTGGTCAGCGGCATCGTCAGCGCCTGCGGCAACATCGTCAGCCGGCTGGTTAATGGCCGGTTGATTGGTGCCCCGGTCCTGGACACCTTCACCCTCACTTGACTCAGCGTTTCCTTGTGCAGCCGCTTGACGATCCAATGGGTCCTCGGTGGTCGTGCTGGCTACTGGCAGGCCGGCATTGTCGTCACCGAAATCGACAAAATAAAATAGTGCCGCGACGGCAACGATCACCACACCGAGGCCAACGACGATAAAGGCGATTTTCTCCGACTGGTGTCCGGACGTGGGGCGTGATGGCGGTTGTTTCGGCAAGGGTCTTGCCTTGGTGCCTTGTTGGTCTCCTGTCTGCGGCTTTGGCTTTGGCTGTGGCTTTGGCTGTGGCTTGGGTTTGGCCGCTGGCTTTGGTTTGGGTGGAGGCGTCGCTTTGGTTTCTCTGGTTGGGCGTGCGGTTCGTACTGGTGCTGCTGGAACAGCCTCGGGCTGAGCCAGTAGCTCATCGCACGCAGCCACAAATTCTTCGGCCGTGTCGTATCTTTCAGTCGGAGATTTCGATAGCAATCGGCTGATTAGTGGTTGGTACTCTGCCAGCTTTTCCGGCAGCGGCGGGGCCGGTTCGGTGACATGCTTCATGGCGATGCCCAGCGTATTTTCGGCATCAAAAGGCACTTTGCCGGTGAGCATCTCGTACAACACAACGCCGAGGCTATACAGGTCGCTTCGGTGGTCGACCTTGTTCATCCCTTGGGCCTGCTCGGGACTCATGTAATGCGGTGTACCGATGGACATGCCGGTACTGGTCATGTGGGTATCGCTATCGACCGCTTTGGCAATGCCGAAATCAGCGACTATGGCTCGATGATTGATATCAAAGAGAATGTTTTCTGGCTTGATGTCGCGATGAATCAGGCCGTGTTTGTGGGCATGGGCCAGTGCAACCGCCACCTGGCGCGCAACATCGACCGACTCTCGGGCTGAGATACCGGAACGAATTTTGTGCTTTAGATCGCCGTTTGGCACCAGTGACATGGTGTAGTACTGGTAGTTATCAAACGAGGCGACTTCGTAGATGGTGACGATGCCGGGATGGTTTAGGCTGGCTACGGCCCGGACTTCCTTTTCAAAGCGTCGCACGCGCTCGTCCTGGCGAGAAAATTCTGGCGGCAAGACTTTGATGGCAACGTGGCGACCGAGTGTAGGGTCAACCGCTTCGTACACATCGGACATGCCACCAGTGCCCAGCAAGCCGAGAATTTCGTACTTGCCAAACCGGAAGCCTGGTTCAAATAGTTGCGCCACTGATCGCTGAACTACCGTTGTTGCTCGAAAATATTCTTCACGCCAGGTCCAGTCCCCGCCACTGTCATGCCGCAATATCTGGGCATGCGAATTGCGATGATGAAGGCATCACAGTCGCGACGTTTATTTGTTCCCGCACTTTTCTGCATCGCTTCAGGGCCACTGAAACAACGCCTGACCATCATACTGTAGATTGCGATCAATACAATAACCAGGCGCGACAGTGGTTGCTATCTACAGATACTTGTTCGGTGCACCGGTGTTGACGACGACCACACGGTCGCCACTGCGCAGTGCGCCCATCTCGAACAGCGGCTCGATCGCGGCGATGGTTGCCACGCCCTCTGGTCCAGGAAATATCCTCTGCTTCGACAACATCTCGGTAAAATTCTGGATCTCTTGCTCTTCGATCGCGATAGCCGTGCCGCCGCTACGTCGCAGTATGTCCAGCACTTTGAAATGCCCGACGCCATAAGGAACGTTTAAGCCAACGGCGCAAGTTTCCCCCGGGGCGATGTCGGGCGAGTCCTCCAGGTTTTTCGCTATGGCTTGTACCAGCGGTTGTGTTTGTGTGCTTTGTACGGCAATCATTTTGGGACGGCGCTGGTCAATAAGCCCAAGAGCTTGCAACTCGTCGAAGGCCTTCCACATGCCAAGTAGCCCGGTTCCGCCTCCGGTTGGGTAAACGATGGCGTCGGGGAGTGACCAGGCACCGTTACGCGATTTCGGTTCAGCCATCTCCAGGCCGAGTGTCTTCTTGCCTTCAATCCGCCAGCCAGGTTCCTGAAAAGTTGCGCAGTTGAACCAGCCGCTCTGGAAGTGTCCAGCCAGTGCCTTTCCCGCTTCGCGAATGGTGCCTTCGACCTCGATCAGCTCGAACGCACCGTTGGTCTTGGCCACCAGTTCGGCGACTGATCGCTTTATCGGTTCGGGCGTATCGGTAGGCATCGCCACCGCCACGGTCATGCCAGCGTGATGACCGTATCGGGCCAAAGAGTCACCGGCGTTACCTTGAGTAGGAACGGCCAGTCTGGTCAATCCAAACAGTTTGGCCATGGTCGCTACCATTGCCATGCCACGATCCTTGAAGCTGCCGGTGGGGTTGGTCCAGTTGCCATCGAGGCCACCTTCATCTTTGATGCTGACGCACAAACCCATGGCATCGATCGAACGAATACCGGTCAACGGTACCTCCGGAGTGGCACCTTCCCCGAGTGAGACGATGTGGTTTTGCAGTATGGCGTGGTTCGCCGGTGTCGGCAGCAAGGCACCGAAACGCCACATGGAATTTATTCTTGGATCCCAGCCGAACGTGGCGCCATGTTGTTTTTTGACGCGGTCGATATCCAACGTCATCTGCACCGGTGAGTGATCATCTACACTCAAGTTCATCAGTGTGTCGGCAGCGTATTCAATACCATTTCTGAGGCTGGTTAGGCATCGAACGTAGGGCAGGGCATGTGCAGGCAGTGACCGGGCTTGCTTCATCGGGAACGGTTCCTTCGTGTGGCGCAGAAATGGGATGTAAGGCAGCGAGTATACTGATATCGATCAATACGGTGCGCTTTGTGGCGTGCTCTCGGTTCAACACAACACTCAGGTTTAATCGAAGGCTTTTACGATCTGTGACACAAGGCGACGCGGAATTTGGATCGTTTACGGTTAGAATTCGTCTACAATCATAAAAGTACCGGCGATCTCTAGATTCAAACTCAAGTTATAATGCCGGTCACAGGCCTGCTGGATAGTTTCGGCACGCGTTGGGAACCCTGCGAAAAATGAAGACTTTGACACGTTCAAATTCATGTGAAAACCGCGAGTCGTCGTAAATGGGCTTACTTGACGAACTCGAAAAAGAAGCGGAACGGCGACAGCAAGCGGACGCAGACGAAAAGAAGCGGCGCAAGCAGCAGATGGCTCGTTATCGAAACGAGGTCGAGCCGACGATGGAACGCGTGCACGAGTATTTAAGCAAGCTCTGTGACCACGTCAATTACCTGCAGCCGGTTATCCGCAATCGCTACGAGATACCTGGATACGGCCCAGTTCGTGGTGCCATTCTTCCCCAGTTTGAGTTGTCGACTGAAAACACCCGCTGGAGTAGAAAAATTCGGCTTAACGTTCCGTTTCAGGTAGACGTAGAGCTCAGTCCGGAAGTCCTAATCAATGGCGAGCGGTCAGTCAAATCCATGGTTCACTTTCTGCAAAGTCACCGCTTGGGTGGCAATGCAAAAGCGAAGAAGGACCCTGCGGGCAAGATCATCGGTGCTACCTTTCGAGTCCAAGGCAAACTCCAGCTGTCAGCGGAAATGGAGTGTGCGATTGAAGAAGATCGTATCAAAATGGCATTCGTTAACTTCGACGAACTCGGTAAACGGGTACGCCATTACACGATCGAACAAATTGACGATGACCTGTTGGACCAGATCGGTCGCTTCTTGACCCGAGAGGATAACTCCTTGCTAACCGAACAGTTGGCCGAGGACGTTCGCAAGCAGCTGCAAATGAAGATCGAGCAGGAGCGAATGAAAAAACAATGGGAAGACAAACTGCACAAACCTGTCGAGGCTGAGCCAGAAAAACCTGCCACCAAAGTCGGGGCACTGGGTCGCGTGCTTTCGAAGTTGGGGCGTAAATGAATACTCTGTTGCTCGCCCTGGTGCTGGCAGCATCACCGATTTGTGATGTCAATGATCCGGTATTGCCGGACAATGACTACCCTATGGTGGTGCTGGAAACCTCATTGGGCTCGTTCGAAGTTGAGCTGGATCGACGCAAGGCACCGATCACGGTCAATAATTTTCTTCGATACGTCGTCGACGGTAGCTATGACGGCACTATTTTTCACCGGGTGGTGCCGGGTTTCGTCGCACAAACCGGAGGCTATGATCCTGACTTCGAGGAACGTCCGGAGCACGCGCCCATTTTTAATGAGTCTGGCAATGGCCTGGCCAATCGAAAATACAGTATTGCCATGGCTCGACACAGCGACCCGCACTCGGCTCAGGCGCAGTTCTACATCAACCTCGCCGACAATGACGGACTGAATCCGAATTCAAGAAGCTGGGGTTACACCGTGTTTGGCCAGGTGATCAACGGCTATGACGTCGTTGATCAGTTCAATGATGTGCAAACCGGCTACCATGCAGACCTGGACAGTGAAGAAGTGCCGGTCACCCCGATCACCTTGCTGTCGGTCAAGGTGAAGTAGAGCTTATTCCACCCGGGTCAGTCTACGCCCGTTAGCCAGGCCCGAAGCCACGCCTGCTGTTTCCTTTTCGGGTTTTCGACCACCGTCAGTTTCCACTCGTCCAGTACAGCGGCCTGCAGAGTTATTGCCAACGTCGCCAGTCGGTCTCGTCGAGAAATCACAAGATCGACCTCATCACCAACGCGAAAGCGGCCAAGTCGGTCG
>BQJN01000144.1 GCA_021604725.1 Lysobacteraceae bacterium
TCACTGCCAGGACGGATCTGGCGTTGCATCTTGAGCGATCAACCTTGAACCGTAGCTATTGCTACGCTTCTGCGGCTGATAGCCCAACCTGCTTAGCCAGATTCGCCCTGCCAGCGAACCTTCATGAATAATGCAGGCTAGCAAACACCCGTTATCTGAGAACCGCGGCAATTTGATGGACAGCAAGCAAACGGCAATCTGGCGCCAGGCATGTCACTGGGTTCGCGATCATGTCGATAGCAGCGACGCCGAGCGCCAGGCTGCGCTGGCAGAGATCACCAACCCTGACTTGTTGGACTGCATCAAGAGCATGCTGGCTGCCGAGTCAAGCCCCTTGGCCAACGTAGCTTTGCCGGAATCCAGTTCAGGTACCGGTGACGGCAGCCTGTCAGGTCGGAGCATGGGACCGTGGCAACTCGGAGCGCAAATCGGACGAGGTGGCATGGGCGCTGTCTATGCAGGCAGTCGCGAAGGGGACGGGGTGAGTCAGCAGGCGGCGATCAAGGTGCTGTCAATTGGCCTTTTGGGCAGCGAGGGGTCCGCCCGCTTTCAAACCGAGCAACAGGTATTGGCTGGTTTGAGCCATCCACATATCGCCCGCTTGCTTGATTGGGGTGTTGCAGAAGATGGTACACCCTGGATGGCCATGCAGCGCATACGCGGCGTCGCCATTGACACGTTTTGCAAGCAACAGCTATTGGATAGCGAGCATGTCGTTCGCATGATGCTGGATATTTGCTCGGCAGTATCGGATGCACACAGCCGATTGATTGTGCACCGAGATATCAAGCCCTCAAACATCATGGTTGAGTGCGTGTCTGGACAACAACCCAGAGCAATGTTGTTGGACTTTGGACTTGCCAAACTGCTGGCCGAGCAGGCAGCTGACCAAACCAGCACTCGTGCATTCACGCCCCGCTATGCCTCGCCTGAACAACAGCAGGGTGCCACCATCACCACCGCTACCGACGTTTTTGGTTTGGGGAAAGTCCTCGACGAGCTTACCGACCGCGGCGCCGAAGCGCGCCGCCCCCGCGACTTGAACAACATCATCGCCATGGCGACACGCCCCGACCCCGAACGGCGCTATCAAAGCGCGGCTCAACTGGGTGATGACCTGCGGGCATGGCTTGAACGCCGACCGGTCCGTGCGACACCGGATAGCAGGTGGTACCGACTCCGAACGTTTGTATCCAAACACCGCTGGGGTGTGGCGATGGGTGCGACATTGCTGGTGGTGATGTTTGCTGCGTTAGGCTTGGTTTTGTGGCAGGCGAATACCGCCAGGGTTGAAGCAGAACGGGCCAATAGCCTGGCCGATTTCGTGCTGGATCTGTTTGTGGGCGGCGATTTGCTTTCAGGCTCTGGCCCAGATACGCCTGTAGGCTCATTGATGGAGCAGGGCGCCCAGCGCGCCAGAATTGAACTGGCGACGATGCCGGAGGCGCGAGCGGAAATATTGAGGGTGATCGGTCAGGCTCAGATCGAGTTTGGTCAGTATGACCTGGCAAGGGAGAACTTGCAGGCCGCACTGGATAGTGCCAGCAGCGAGGTACAGCAAGCACGCCTGCGCGCGTCCCGTGGCTTGCTGCTGGCCGAGCAGGCTGAATTCTATGCTGGCATTGCCGACATGGAGGGGGCATTGGAGGTATTGCGACAGACATTGCCCAGCCATCATTCAGAACGCCTTGAGGTGGAACTTAATCTGATCAACTTTCTGCTGTTTATCGGCGAACCGGAACGGGCAATGAGCAACGTTGATGCATTGTTGCGGACGGTTGAGGTCCAGCACTTGTCAGCAGCGGACCATGCCAATTTGCTAAGAAGTCGTGGCATGGTGCTGATCCAGAGCGATCGATTGGACGAAGCCATAGAGCAGTTGTCAGAGGCCATCACGCTGGCCGAGGCTCTGACGCCACCGCGCCGCGCATTGGTGGCCGCTTTCTTGAATGACCTTGGCATCGCTCACTACTATGCCGGCAACACTGAGGACAGCATCAACGCCATGCTTCAGGCCTATCTGGTGCAGAGCGAGCTCTACGGTGCGGATCACAAGCGCGTGTTAACCAGTGGCTCCAATTTGCTGCATGTCATGCGGGCTGCGGGTCAACTGGAGCAGGGCGTGGCCGTGGGGAAAAAATTGGTCGAAACCAGTTTGATGGCGCACGGTCAGGTCAACCGCAGCACAGTACTGGCACAGTTTCCATTGGCGCTGCTGCTTAGCGATCTGGGTCGTGATGTTGAGGCTTTGGTGACCATGAACAAAGCAGTCGATGCTCTACGGGAGCTGCCAGACATGCGTGCGGAGCTACCAAATCACTTGTCCTGGCTGGCTGAGATCATGCTAAGGCAAGGCCTGTTTGCGCCGGCGATCGCTGCCTTGCAGGAGGCGGAGACGCTTCATGGTCGTGAGTTTCCAGATGTGCAGCGACGTTTTCGGGTGGCGGCACAGCGGCGCTTGGTGCAAGCCCATGCGGCCCTGGGGCAGTGCGAATCGGCGCAGCACTATTATGCCGGTATTGCCGATGAGATCGGTAGTGGCGCTGCTGCCGGCAGGGTGGCGACCAACATCTACCTGTTGAATTGTAACCCGGAAAACCAGGATGCCGTGCTGGCCGCCGCACAAGATCATCGATCCGACGCCGGCGTACGGCAGGCCCTGGTCTGGTTTGAGGGGCAGCGCTAAGAGCCAAACCCATCAATATGGATGACGTCCGGTGTGCCGAACATGACACCTTGGGTCAGTTCTGAAGTGTTGCGCTCGTCGGCATCGAGTGTCGTGGCCGCAACAAAGCCACCCGGGGTACCCTCCGGCAGCGTCATGGTATGGCTTACTGTCGCCGAATCCGTGTCATAGTCGAAGTCTGTACCAAGGAAATAGCGTCCTTGCATGGGTTCATCACGATCGGTCCAGTAAAAGTCCACATACAGCGGGTAGCTGACATTGCCTTCGCTGGCATCAACGAAATATTGAACCGTTAGCTCAGGTGGTGAAACTGCAGTATTGAATCCGACGCTAATGATGGCAGGGTAGTTGATCTGTCGCTGCGGCCCTTCATCATCGTCGTTGGCGTCATTGGATGTACCGCCATTGTTGTTGATGTCGATACCGAGTTGGCTATTGTCATGCATCAGATTTTGATACCAGGCGATGCCTAGCGCAGTGGCGTCAGTATTGATGCCATCTCCGCCGTTGAATGCGATGCGGTTGAAGCCGATATCACAGCCGCTGCTGGAACCATTGATCGAGATGCCATCGGCGCCATTGCCCATGGCGCGGCCACTGGGCAGGATGCCGATGAAATTGCTGTTGATGCGACAGCTGCTGGCAAAGTTGCCGGTCGCCAGGTTTAGTTGAACACCATCTAATGCACTGTTGCCTACATGGTTGACCTCAACCACCGGGTTGGCACCGGTAATCTTGATGCCGTGGGTGCGATTGCCAAGGTCTTTGTCATCTTCGCCGACACCGACCAGATTGTGACGAATCAGGTTGTTGTCACCGAGAGCGACGATGCCATCGCTATTGTCGCCAACGATATTGGGGTTATCAACAACGTTGCCGATGCTGTTGCCGTTGCCAACGACACGAATGCCAGTTGATCCGTTGCCTTCGGTGGTCAGGCCGCCGCCGATACTGCCAGTGACACCGACCAGGTTGCCAGCCAGGCTATTGCTATCGCCATTTACATCGATACCGCGCCCATCGGAGTTGATCACTGTGTTGTTGAGGATCACGTTGGTCGACCCATTGGCGACCAGTATGCCAATACCATTGCCATCGCGGTTGCTCGGGAACAATTCGCCGGAACGGCCCAGCAGATTGTGCTGCACAACGTTAAGGTCGGCCGCTGAGCCGCCGTCGAAGCCGAGCACAATCCCTGCCCCGTCATGGTCACGGATGGCATTGCGTCCCATGTCGGCGGCACCAACGGTGTTGGTCGTGCCGATAATCGCAATGCCATCGCCAGGACTGCTCAGTCCGCTGGCAGCGAAGTTATCAGCAAGATCGTTGCCATAGACACCGTTGCCATCGCCGATAATCTGGACCCCACCATCGCTGTTGCCAGCGATCTGGTTGCCGCCACTCACGTCATCGTTATAGCCTCCAATAGAGTTGCCATCGCCATCGAAAATGCTGATGCCGAAGCCGCCATTGCCGTGGTTTTCTGTCATGTCGGGGGACAGACCAATGCGGTTGCCATACAGGCGGTTGTTGTCGGACTGGAACAACAGCACCCCATCATCACCGTTGTTGGCGATCACGTTGCCAAGGGAGGTGAAAAAGTTGCCGTCGTAGCGGCGCCCAATTTGATGTCCGCCGGTCTGAAATGCATAGACTCCATAACCCTCGTTACCCGCTGGAATGTCAGCGCCGGTAACGCCGATGTAGTTGCGGCGCAAAATGATGTTATTGGCGCCATTGCTGATATAGATGCCGTTGTCCGGAAAATTGATGATCGAAAGGGCAGTCACTTCGCTGCCGGAGGCTGCTGAACCACTGAAATGAAGCCCGTCTGCAGTAGAGCCAAGGACTTGCGTGCCGCTAATGCCAAACATGGGCGGCGCATGGTCAAGGTCTGCAGCTCCGCTGTTGTAGGCGGTGATGCCGCTGGCATTGATGAAGACTTGCTCGGTGATGGTCGGCAGTGCACCCACAGCCGCGGATAGCGACACACCGGTAAGTACAAAGTTGGCGTCGAACAGAATCACATCGGGACCGCTATTCGCATTCGCCTCTTCGATGGCCGCGCGCATCGTGCAGTCGCCGCCAGCGGTAAGGCAGACGCCATCGCCAGGGTTGGCGTCATGAGCGGCGGTCCCGTCTAGAGTCACGTTGACGGTAAAGGTGGCAGCCTCAAGGCTGCAACTGATACCGATCGATAGCGCGATCACCAAGGAAAGAAATTTCATGTTCGGCCTCCAACTGAATTCTGTGTTCAGTGGATAGATCGAGATTGTTCCGTGTCAGCGGCCACGATTTTTGGTTTCGGTCAGCTGCTTTGCACGATTACGCTGCCTGGGATGGGTGCCGAGGTGCCCAAAAAAGAACTGATCAGCTCGAGATTGCTCCGCTCGATGGGCATTGAGAACTTCACTTGTACCCGATGTTTCGAAAGGTGCTACTGTGGTTGGGGCGCTTTCGCCCAGCACCAAGAGAAATGTATGGCCAAGGGACGTGACAGTCAGAAGAGTGCCAAGAAAAAGCCTGAGAAAACGCTGAAGGAAAAGCGAGCAGATAAAAAGGACAAGCGAGAAGCTCAAGGCCAGAAAACCAAGTTTCCGGTCTAGGGTGTGAGCCTCTTAAGGCTCAGCTGGTCATTATTTCCCAACGTCAATCACGGAAAAAGTAGGGGACCGTGAGCAGCCCCGTACCGATCAACACCAACACATAAACGTTGTTCATGAAATATGGAAAGATGCACAACGCCAGCCCAGTGCACAAGGGGGCCAGCGACTTCTGCTTTTTTCCGTACATGAAGTAGCCCATGCCCAACACGCTAAAGGCCAGGCCCCATATGAGCAGGGAAGTATCCATAACATTGCGTCCTTGAGGTGGAGGTATGGACCGAAAATGGCGTGTGTGTTGGACACTCAGGTGCTGGAATAAATCCCTTTTCTGGCAAGTCTAGGCAACCTGCACCATTGGGTTTGAAAGTCGTCGCATTCTGGCGGCGGTGGCAGGGCTGATGCGTTGATGAGCTTTGCTCTTGGGTTAGCTGCGCAGAGCTTCCTCAAGCGATCGGCGCAGTGCCGTTTCCCAGCAGCCCCAAATACTCATTCGAATAGTCGGTTTTCAGCTCAACCCACATTGGCAGGTGGTCAGACATCTGATAGGTACGCCATTTGTCGTACTCCATCGGAGACTGGTTGAGAGCTTGATAGGTTGCGGCATCGCTGGTTTGGTTGGGGTCGATCGAATCAGTGCGAAATACGTACTTGAAAAAGTCGAACACGCCGGCACCGCTCAATTCGAAGCGGGATACCTGACCGCTGCGCTTGCCCCGGTTCCAATAGGCAATCTGATCGTAAAACTTGTCCCGTTTGACATTGGTACCCAGCGGTATGCTCTGAATTTGCTGAGGAATTTCGAAGCCATTGGCCTTTAATGCCGCCATGGTGTCGTGGTCTTTGCCGACAATATTGAAATCGCCCAACACGACGAAATAGTTGCTTGAATCATTCTCATGTTCGTCTTTGGCACGTTTGCCCAACTCTTTAGTCAGCCGTGCAATCTCGGCAATGCGCCGCTGCATGGCAGCCCCGGAAGCGGCACCGTAATAAATGTGCACGGTGCACATCATCAGCTTCAACCAACCGGCCTGGAAACTAACCAGGGACGGTGTTCTAGCGAACTGCAAGATCCCTTCTCCGGCGATTTCTGTGGGCAATTCCAACGTGGTTCGGCGAGTCACACCAATCGTGCCGTTGTGCAGTATTTTCCAACCTCCCGCAGTTTGTTCGATCGGTGTGTTTGAGGGAAATACCAGCTCTGTGCCCGGGGGCAAGACCAGGCTTGCTCCATTGGGCAAGATAGCGCGCGAACGTTCGCCCAACACAGTTTGACCATTGTTTTGTTTGCGCCTCGGCGTGGTGTCATTGAGCATCAATGTTTGGTTACCCAGCTCAACCTGCATGAGGTCGTTGTGATCTGAGTCGGTGGGTCGCAGTTGCAGGCCGTTTGGGTCGAAGATCTCCCGTCCTGAAGGCAACGTCAGCTCACCGGCGATGTCGGTGAAGCGAACGACGTTCGAGCGATACAAAAAGACCATGCGCTCGCCGTTGCCCGGCAAGCCGCCAGTGACATCGGTCGCAATCGATTTCCATTCATACGGCAGGTATCGCATAACTCTTTTCAGCGCGCTGAGGTCGCCGCGAACCTCCTGCAGAGCAACAAGGTCAAAATAATCAATGACTTGTGCAATGTATACGTAAGCATCTTCAGTATGCTCACCACCCTTGTTGGCGTGCGCGAACTCACGCAGGTTCCAAGTCGCCAGACGGTTGGTCCCAGCCGTTGCCGGTCCGATCTCGGCGTCAAGACCGGCGCGTAACCGAGTCAGACCCTCGAGCACACGAACGCGATCGGAATCGCTCAAAAACTTGAGTCTATGTAACTGCATCAACCGCCTCCCGCAAACAAAGCTATCTATACAGTAGTGTGTTGAATGGGCCAAATCTCCCCTTGTGGCGCGGGCGTACGCTGTCCGCGCTTTGCCATTCGCGCGGCAGTCTTGGGCAGATAGATAGGTCAACCATCTTGCGGCCCTTAAGTTGCGTTTTGGTCAGCCCGTGTTGTTCCACTCGACGTTTGTACCTTCAAACTGCGTCATTCCGGACCCCGATCCGGAATCCATCTTGCGTTCTCAGGTAGCTCTCATTTCAGTTGTCGCTGAAGTTGCGGCCCAGTCTCCGCATTCTTCAGTGCGTGTGGCGGATGAGTTTTCAGTGTCGCATGGTGTGGTATTATATGTACAGAATATGGTACATGTATGAGGTGGCCAAATGAATATTATCAATTTCACAGAGGCGCGAAAGAACTTAAAGAAGCTTTTGGATCAAGTGGTTAACGACGCTGATTACGCGGTGATCACGAGACGAGATGCCGAAGACGCTGTGGTGATGTCGCTAGATCACTTTAACGGCCTGATGGAGACCGTCCATCTGCTGCGCAGCCCGGCCAATGCCGCCCACCTTGATCGCTCCATCAGGCAATACGAGTCGGGTCAGGTTCAAGAGCGCGAGTTGGTGGATGACTGAGGTTCTTGCCTGGACAGCCGAAGCCTGGTCAGACTACGTGTATTGGCAAGGCCAGGACAAGAAAACACTAAAGAGAATCAATCGTCTAATATCGGACACGCAACGTTCACCTTTTTCAGGTATCGGTAAGCCGGAACCACTGAAAGCGAATCTCAGTGGCTTTTGGTCGCGCCGGATCGACGACACCCATCGCCTGGTTTACGTCGTCGATAACAAAACACTGACTATCATCTCCTGCCGATACCATTATGATCGCTAGCCTGCATGAATAGTGCTCGACCCTTTGAGTTCTGCTGACAAACTCGTAGCTGCTATGTATTGTTTTTTGCTTTCGATATTTCGTCATTCCGGACCTCGATCCGGAATCCATCTTCATGAAGCGATAGCGCGCATTCTTTTGCGCCTTTGCGCGAAACGCTGTTCCAGCACTAGGGAAACTCTTATCAATTCGAATATGACTCTGGCCTACAGAGCAGTTCGCAATCAAGGCTTTCCTTCGAAAGCATGCTCACTGCCTGGTGAGAAGGGGTAACGAAGAGTGCGGGCTGCTCTGAAGGCCCCGAAGGGTAAGCCGGATCACGAGCGAGTGCCCCAAGGCACTCGATCCCGGCGAACGCCTCGCCAGGGATGTCGAGGCCGGGGGTGCTACGAAGTGACGGGATCTCGCCAGGGATGGCGGCTAAGCCGGTTCGATGAAGCACCAC
>BQJN01000145.1 GCA_021604725.1 Lysobacteraceae bacterium
TAACAGGCTATACGGATGATACTCCCAACAGCACGACACAGCGCTTCGGCGTCGCCCGTTTCATTGGTCTAGATCTGGTGTTTGAGGACGGGTTCTGAACGATTGGGGCGAGGTTGCCGTTGTTCAGACCAGCAATCCGCCTTTGCAGCGCTCGCTGTCAATCGGGGTCAGTGTTTCGTTTTGAGTCTTTCCAGCGTTGCAACGCTAGCAGGAACTGATCAAAGCGGCTCTGCTGCGCTGGTGTCAGTGGCGCTCGTTTTAGCTTGCGCACCAGGTCTTTGTACATGTAGCCGGAGCGAAAAAAGTAGGGCCGCACTTCCAAAAAACACAGGCCGGCCTCAATGGCATTTCGCTCGCCATTCAATATTCGCTGATAGGCCCCTTCAAAGCCTCCCGGGAACGCAAGGCTGTCGTACCTTTGATGGAACTCGCGGCATGCCGCCTGCCAGCTTTCATGTGCTTTCTCGCCTGTTTTCCTGAGGGCAAAGGTTTCATCAATGCGCGCATGCAGCCGTCGTATTTCTTCGGCGTTCTCGATAATAGATTGTTTGATTTCGGCGGTTGGTTTCATGACGAGGCGCGGTGCTTTAGCGTTAGCTTTACAGTCTTGAGGCGATGAACGATCAATAGTTCAGTTTTCTATGATAACGCCTTGAGGTAAGCTGATTCGGTGCCGCTCATGGGCGCGGAGGAACTGCGATGCAATGTTGGAAAGTACTGGGTGCGTTGATGCTGGTAGTGAGCCTGCCGGCGCAGGCCATTCGAGAAAACTGGTTGTGTGAAGATACGCCGTTCGATCAGTACCCAGACGCCTACTACACCTGTGAAGCGATGCAGAGCTTCAAGCATGGCTTTGACACCCACGCGCTCGAGCACCTCAAGCGCGCGTCGAAGTGGGGCAACAAGACTGCGCAATATCGCGTTGGCCTGATGACGCTAGGCGGCATCGGCACCCCCGCAGATCCGGTCGAGGGGGCCGCCTGGTTGCTGCTGGCCAATGAGCGCAATAACAGTGATATCACTGCCCGTCTGCGTGAGGTGCAGGCGTCGATGAGTGCGGATGCCTGGAAAGCGGCGCACGAACGCGCGCTTGTCCTGAAAGAAGAGTATGGCGATTTCGCTGCGCTGGAGCGGCGCACGCGATGGGTTAGGCGGATGAAAAACCGTATGACCGGTTCGCGCCTGGGCAAGCCGATGGCGACGGTTAGAGTTGCTGACAGTCAAGGGATAACGGCCGACCAAATGACCAACCGTCTCGATGTTTATGAGCGATCCTTAAGGCACATGGTAACGACGGTCGAGTATCGCGACTTCCGCGTAATTGAGCCGCCGGCTGAGGAATAAAGCGGTTCCCATGGTAGCCTCGATGGGCAACCATCCGCCTGCTCCGACAGCTCAATCTCAATCGGTCGGTGCGTCTTCTATGCTGAACTCAAGCAGTTCGATTGGGAGTCCGTCACTCGAGTCGATTTGAACATTCCCGTTATTTGAGAGCGCAGTTGTATTCCAATCCCAACCGCAGGTGTGCGTTGCTTGTGCGTTGGTGCTGACTGAGGCGACGAGGGTGAAGGTCACCATGCTGCCGCCGGTTAACATCCCGCTCGTTGGTGTGCAGCCGGCAACGCCGGTGTTGGTGACTGACGTTACCGTCGCCATAACCGGAGAAAGACCATTGCAACTCAGGTTTCGACTACAGACTTTGCGCGCAAGCGTGGGGTGCGGGCTACAGGTCACGGTGCCAGCAGTACATCCGCCACCAGCCTTTGCCGATGGTGCGGCCAGCAGGAACAAAGCCAAAGTCAAACCAGTTAACAAGGCCATTGAGACAGTTTTCATTCACCCCTCCTATTGTTAAATTTTGGCGGATTTTGTACTCGATATCCCGTGGCTGTCAAGCTTGAAAAACGAAAATCTGGTGATGGCCTTGCATTAATGAATTAATCATTGCTAATATTAGTAAAGGCTAAATTAATTAACCTGCTGGAGGCGTCCGACAGTGCAAGCGGAGAAAGATTGATATGGATTACAGCAACCCATTGGGAATCGAATATCGAGTGGTAAAAGATGCCGAGTATTTGGGGCAAGCTGTGCGAGTCGTCAGTGGAACTCGCAGCTACGACGCGGAAATTGAACAGCTTTGGGATGCGGTTACCAATTCAGAACGAATACCCCGCTGGTTTGCTCCGATCAGCGGTGATCTGAAGTTGAATGGTCGTTATCAAATTGAGGGCAACGCTGGCGGCAAGATTACGCGTTGTGACCCGCCTGAGGCTTTCGATATCACCTGGGAATACTCCGGAAATGTCAGTTGGGTGATGGTGCGACTTGAGCGCGACGGCGACGCAACCCGTCTGACCCTCGACCACTTGATGTGCAAAGACCAAGCCAGTGAACAGCACTGGAAGAAGTACGGCCCAAGCGCAACCGGCGTTGGCTGGGAACTGGGTTTCCTAGGTCTCGATCTTCATCTCAAGAGTGGGGGCGAGGCCATCGACCAGGAGGCCAATACCGCATGGATGACGTCTGCTGCAGGGCGAGACTTCATGCGCGCCAGCGCCAAGGGCTGGGGCGAGGCGCACATACAGGCAGGCGAAGACCCGGACACCGCGCGTGGGATGGCTGAGCAAACCGCTGCGTTTTATTGCGGCGACGAACACGAGCATTGATTACGATGCATCCGTTTACTGTTTTAAGCGATCCGGTCAGAAGGCGCATCATCGAGCATCTGTCTGGGCAGGAGTTGTCATCTGGCGAGGTGGTTGCCTCAGTGGGCAAGGAGTTTGGGATCAGCCAGTCAGCCATTTCCCAGCAACTCAAAATCTTGAGGGACAACAAATTCGCCAAGGTGCGGGCCGACGGTACACGTCGAATTTATTCGCTGCAGCCGACTGGGTTGGAAGATATCGACCAGTGGCTGGCCCCGTTCAGGCGATTTTGGGAGCCGAAATTTGAAGCATTGGCCAAAGAGGTTGAGCGCGGAAAGAAGAGCTAGCGATATCAGAACAGCAGCGTGAAACTGGCCCCACCGCTGGCTGATGAGCCAACGGTCGCTGAGCCTCCATGGGCAATCATGACCTGCCGAGTTAACGCCAGGCCGACGCCGGAGCCTTGCGCTCTGGTCGTAAAAAACGGTACGAAAATCGACTTCCTGATCGATTCGGCAACACCGGGGCCATTGTCTGATACCACAATCACGGCATGCCCGCGCTGGTTGACACGAGCAGACAGTGACACGCAAGGGTTGTCCGTGACTTCGAGCGCTTGTTCTGCATTGCCGAGAAGGTTGATCAAAACTTGCTCAAGCAACGAACCGTCTGCATGAACTGTAAGCTCAACTGGTTTGATGTCAATTGCCAGCTGGATTCCAAGCTCTGGCCAATCGGTGCAGGCCAGCGCAGTGGCTTTGTCGATTAACTCGCTGACAGGCACCGGCTTTTTCTGTGGTTTTGGCAGTTGAATCAAACTGCGGTAGGTTTCAACGAATTGCATCAAACCATCAGAACGACGAGCCACCGTTTCGACGGCCGCTCGAACATCGTCAAGTTCTGCCGATATTGGATTGGCGTCGTTTTCGGATCTGAGCTTGGCCTGAACGTCATCGACCAGGTCAGCTGTGGTATTGGCCAGCGAGGCGACCGGTGTAATGCTGTTCATTATTTCGTGCGTCAATACGCGAACAAGATCCTGCCAGGACTGCAGTTGCACATCGTCCAGTTCACTTTGAATGTCTTGTAAGCTGATCAATTGCTCAGTGTCTGAGCCGGTGGTCAGTTGTGTTGCGCTCACCGTCAGTTGCCGCTCATATCCATCGTCGGCCATGGCAACAAGTTGGCGGCGACCCGCAGTTATTGAGCTCAGGGCGTCAACAAAAGGCTGTCCAAACACCTCAAGGTCATCTGTGTGTTGAACTTGAACCCGGCCAAACAGGTGCCTGGCGGCATGGTTGTGCAAACGAACCTTGCCATCCTGATACAACGACAGCAAAGGTACTGGGACTTGGTCAATCAAGGAGCTTGCTCGCTTCAATGATTCCTCAGCCTTGGTTCTTGACTGTTGGCTGGCCGCCATGACCTGACTCAATTGCACTGCCAGATCTTCAAAGCCAGCGCCTTGTGAGGCGAGCCTGAAGCCCTGCCCATGATCCTGGTGGCGAGCAGCTTCAAAGAAGCGTTGCAGTTCTCGATTGCTGCGAGCGACCGATTGGTACAGGCCAATCACTTGAAGCACGCTGAGCAATAGCATCACTACGGCAAGTGCGTAATAGCCGGGTTTGATCGTAGCCACAGCAAGTCCAAGCAGGCAGATCGTCAACAAGCCAACCCGCACAGCTAGTTCTGTAGCGAATGACCTAGCGGTTTTCATCAGTAGGTCCGTTGTTAGTGAGTTTGTGCTTTCTCATCCTTCGGTACAGCGAAGTTCGGGTTATCCCGAGGTCCTTGGCGGCCTGACTAATGTTGGAATCATGACGGCTCAGGGCCTCGACCACCAACGCCTTTTCCATCCGCTCCAGGTTGAGGTCGGCGAGTCGGGTATCGGCCGCCGAATGTTGAGTTTCACTTGCAATGTAAGCTTGGGGCGCGGTCAATTGCAGGTCCGCCGCCTGGTAGTGTTCGCCTTCGGAAAGAATGACTGCACGTTCGACTGCGTGGCGCAGTGCTCTTACATTTCCGGGCCACGCATGCGCCTGAGCCGCCAGGATCGCCTCAGTCGAAAACGACTTTTCTGGTTTACGGTACTTCCTGGAGTAAAGCCGTGCATAAAACACCGCGATTTCGAGAATATCATCGCTGCGCTCCCGCAATGGGGGGACCTGGATTTCTACGGTGTTTAGTCTAAACAGCAAGTCCTGGCGAAAGCGTTGCTCATCGCGCAAGGCCTGTGGTGAGGCATTGGTTGCCGCGATGACTCGGACGTTGATGTCGATGGCGCGGTGGCTGCCCAGTGGTGTGACCTTTCGCTGCTCAAGGACGGTGAGTAACTTGGCCTGCAGGTGCAAGGGGATGTTGGCAATCTCGTCCAGAAATAGGGTGCCGCCCTCGGCCGCTACAAAGCGCCCGATTCGAGCTTCGCTAGCACCGGTAAAGGCCCCTTTCTGGTGTCCAAACAACTCTGACTCAAAAAGGCTTTCGGCGACCGCGCCCAAGTCAATCGACATGAACACCTGCTCGTTGCGTCTGCTTTGTTGATGCAACTCTCGTGCAACCAACTCTTTGCCTGTGCCGTTCTCGCCAAGTATCAGAACATTGGCGTCAGTTGGGGCAACGCGCTGGATCAGCGAATGCACCCGAGCCATCGCTGCTGATTGGCCAAGCAAGTTCTGTCTATTGGCACCACTAGCCTCGATAAGCACCTGGTTGCTGCGTTTAAGTCGAGACGCTTCCGACCTGCTTTGGCGCAGCTGCACGGCGGCCGACAAAGTCGCAACGACCTTCTCATTGTGCCAGGGCTTTGAAATGAAGTCGGTTGCGCCATGCTTCATCGCATCCACGGCGATGTCTGCATTGCCATGCGCTGTGATCATCACGACGACCGCATTGGGGTCGATTTCAACAATTCGCTTGAGCCACTTGATGCCGTACGTGCCGTCGCTTTGGCCTGGGGAAAAATTCATGTCCAATAAAATGGCGTCGAAGTCGTGGTCCGCCATCACCAGGGGAATATGTTCGGGCCGATTGCAGGTAACGACCTCACTGAAATGGCGTTTCAGCAATAACTTGCCGGCAACAAGAATGTCTTCATCGTCATCGACGATCAATACGTGACTTCGCGCGGTCTTTTCCATGTTGATTAGTCAGGCTTTATGTACGAAAACGTTCAGTTAGTGCACGGTATCGTACACTGATTGATGTTCGTATTCGAACATGCCACCAAGTCAAGAATAAATATCGTTAATAAACAGAGGGTTGTGTTTGGCACGGCGATTGCTTCGTATGAGTCAAGCTTTAACTCAAAATCAAGGTTAATCTGATGACTCAAGCCGAACGCCTCACCGCCATTGCGGCCACCACCCTGAAGACCAGTGCGCAATTTTGGTTCATCGTCGCGGCGATTGGACAATGGATTTTTGTTGGCTACATTCTCGTGCACTATGCCGGCCCGCTACTAAGTGGTGGCCTGGAAGCCTGGAATGCCAGCGAACCGGGGACCTACATTGCTGGTGACTGGCTGGGCAACCTGGCCATTGCCGTGCACATCTTGCTGGCCATTGTCATCATTGGTGGTGGCCCGCTGCAGTTGATGCCACCGATTCGTGCCCGCTTCCCGGCGTTTCATCGCATGCTTGGTCGCGTATACATACCGAGTGTCATTGTCACCAGCGTGGCGGGACTGTACACCATCTGGATGCGCGGTACCGTCGGTGATTTGTCGCTGGCCATAGGAATCACCATTGATGCGATCCTGATCATTGCCTTCGCCATCATTGCGCTACGGCATGCGATGGCCAGACGAATCGCTATTCACCGAATGTGGGCGCTGCGCCTGTTTATGGTGGTCAGTGCTGTCTGGTTTTTCAGAGTGGGCTTCATGATGTGGATGTTTCTGACCGGTGGGGCTGGCATCGACATGGAAACATTCACTGGCCCGTTTGTAACGACGTTGACCTTTGCCCAGTACCTTTTGCCTCTGGCCATTTTGGAACTCTACTTAAGGGCACGCGATGGCGGCAGCGTAGCGGCGAAACTTGTCGTCTCCTCGATACTGGTAGGATTCACGCTATTGATGGGAATAGGCATCTTCATGGCAACGATGGGCATGTGGTTTCCAGGACACGGTGCCTGAGGGACAATGGTCGTCATCCACACCAAACAAGGTTTCGCATGCTACTGATGGAAGATGTGCGCAAGGTCTATCGGGCCGAGCAGGTTGAGACCATTGCGCTGCAGTCGATCAACATTGAGATTGACCAAGGCGAATTCGTTGCGGTCATGGGGCCCTCGGGGTGTGGCAAATCAACGTTGTTAAACATCATGGGTTTGCTCGATGGGCCCAGCGGTGGTCGCTATTGGTTCAAGGGCACCGACGTCAGCGACTGTAATGAACAGGACCTGGCCAAGGTTCGCAAACATCACATCGGATTCATCTTCCAGAACTTCAACCTGATCGATGAACTGACGGTCGCTGAGAACATTGCAATGGCGTTGCGCTATCACCGCATCAGCCGCAGGCAAACGAGGCGACGAGTGGCCGAAGCGATGGAGCAACTAGCTCTTAGCCACCGCGCCGATCACCGCCCACCACACCTTTCCGGTGGCCAACAGCAGATGGTGGCCGTGGCCAGGGCGATCGTGGCCAGGCAGTCACTCATTCTAGCTGATGAGCCTACCGGCAACCTCGACAGCGGCCACGGCCAAATGGTGATGCAAACCCTGCGTGATTTGAATGAACAAGGCACTACCATCGTTATGGTGACCCATTCTGCGGCCCATGCTGACCATGCCCGCCGCACCATCCACCTGTTTGATGGTGCGGTGGTTGCTGAAAGGGTGCGGGGACGTCCGCATTTTTCATGACTGATGTGGGTTTCATTTTGTCGCTCACAAACAACGCGGGCTCACGTCGGGTGAGTGCCAATTTCGCGGTCGCGGCCGGCTGATGCTAGTCAATCCCATTGCCTATGCTCTGCGGCAGTTGCAGCGCAACCGTTTATACGCCGGTATCAATGTCGTCGGATTAACACTGGGCTTGACCGTTTTCATATTGACCCGGCTAATCATTGCCTACGAGCTGAACCACGACCACATGTTCGACAAGCGCGACCGAATTTACACGGTCGGCAGTGTGTTTGCGCCTGGCTCAGGCGAACCGATAAGGGAATATCCGAATATCCGTTTGGGCTTTGGTCCAGTATTCGACCGGGAAATCGAGGCTGTCGAGCGCGTCGTTCGGACCGCTTTTCGACGTCAAGTCATCGAGTCGAACCAGGGTGCCTTTCACCTGGGTGTGCGCTTTGTGGACCCCGGCTTCGAGGACCTGTTCAACTTTCATTACTTGTTTGGTGGTCCCGGCAACGGAGACTCACCTGGCCTGGTGATAACCGAATCTACAGCGCTAACGTATTTCGGTCGCAGCGATGTGGTTGGGGAGCAGGTTTTGCTCGACAGGCGTCTGCGCATCGCCATTCGCGGTGTCATCGCAGATGTCGCTGCAGATAGCCATTTCAACTCTTCGCTGATGCCGAACACTACGCTGACCGCATTCGCCCCCATGGCCGCTTTGGTCGAGTTGGACGGAATCCCGCCACAGGGGGAATGGGACACCCTAGAGCCAACCGACATGACCTACCTTTTGGCCGCTGGCAGTATGGATGCACAGGTGCTGCAGAGCCTGGTAGATGGTGTTGCCAGCCGCTACATGCCTGAACACGACATCGGCTACATCGAACGACTGGCTGTCAGACCATTGATTGAGGTCAACACCGTGGTGTGGCGTTCCCTGGGGTTCCCCGTGATCGAAACCGTGGGCCT
>BQJN01000146.1 GCA_021604725.1 Lysobacteraceae bacterium
TTTGCAGACTCTTCGACAACGCCTGTAGAGTTGCAAGCCTACGAGATTGAATAGCTTCGTTCAGGGCAGCGTCCTGTTGCCCTGACAGCAGGCCTTGATAAGAGACGGGTTAGCCGCTAGCCTGCGGCTTGCCCTCACCTGTTTTTGGATACCAGATGATGCGACTGTCTTTCGCTGCAATCGTCATGCTTGTGCTTGCCGCTTGCCAGCCGACTGTAGACCCCAACGTTCTGGCGCGTACCGACCACCAGACTTTTACCGCCAGTGACCTTCGACAGTACGTCTTGAGCCTGCCAAGCGAGGCTCGTGTGCGGCCCGCATCGACCAGCGAGGCTGGATGGCTTGAAGGGTTCATTCGTTCTGCGGCAGTCAAAGCCGAGATAGAACGCCGAGCACTAGCCGCCGGCATTCCAGACGAACAAGAGCTCAAATTTGCCACCCGCTGGGGTATCACCAATACGCTGGCCAACAATGCACAAAGGCAGCTGCGGCAATCATTGCAAATCGACCAGGCCGAAATCGACCGTCAGGTCGAGGAACGAATGCAGCGCGGTGAGCGCCGACCCCTGTACTCATTTCACAACATATTCATTCGTACGGACGGCGCGACCAATCAGCAGGAGCTCGAAGCGCTGCAACGACTTGCGCTTCAGATCAAGGCACGAGCAGAAACCGAAGATTTCGGAGCGTTAGCTCGTCAGTACTCTGATTCAGCCAATGCGGCAGAGGGTGGCGCAGTGGTAAACACAGCCGCGCAGTCCCTGGACGGTCCAATAGCGGAAATACTGGAGAGTCTTGACGACGGCGAAGTCAGCGAGGTGATTCAGTCGCGCAGTGGCTTGCATATCCTGCGGCGTGACCGCCGCATCGAAACCACACCAACGGAAACCGAGATCCGCCAGCAAGTCACCTCGCAGGTGCAGCGCGAGACGATCACGGCAGCCGAGGCCGAGTTGATCTCAACATTGCGTGAGAAATACCCGGTCAGCATCGAGCCCGACCGCTGGCAAATTGGTGATGTCATTCTGGACATCGAGTTTCTTGATCGTTTGGGACGCAGCGAAGGACGACTGGACACGCCGCGCGTCCAGAACCAGTTGGTCAATTTATTTCTGTTGGCTGAACACGTCCGAGAAGGCGCCGGTCTTGAGGGCCTTGAGGAGCACTTTGAATTGGCAGCGCGCCAACAAGCCTATCTCGAGTTCTACGAGAAACAGCTCAATGCCTTCGTCGATTCCATCCCGGCCGATCAGCTCAGAAGCTGGTATGACGCGCAACCTTCAGCCTACAACACCTCGGCACAATCACAGCTGCGCCTGATCTGGATTCCGCAGGATGGCGACTCGTGGAAGGCCACCTTGCACGCGGAGCAGTTAATTGAAGAAATCAAAGGTGGCGCTGACTTTGCTGAAGTCGCACGCCGGGAGTCGGCCCACGAATCTGCAGAACAAGGCGGTGATCTGGGTTGGCTGACTCCGATCCAGTGGGCCGCCATGCACCCCAACCTGTGGGATCAGGTCGCGGAACTGGACGCAGGGCAACTATCGGCACCAATCTATCTAACTGATCGTATCCTCAATGCCAGTCCAACCGCCCTTAAGGGCGGTGTGGCCATTATTGAAAAAGTGGCGCATGACCCCGG
This sequence comes from Lysobacteraceae bacterium, assembly GCA_021604725.1. Lineage (GTDB taxonomy): Bacteria > Pseudomonadota > Gammaproteobacteria > Xanthomonadales > BQJN01 > BQJN01. Next base: position 1,643 of record BQJN01000146.1, read on the forward strand.
GCAGGCGCGGTCCTTTGAGGAGGTTATTGATCAAGTTCGCAGAGCTTACGCGCTTCAGAATCAGGAGGCGGTAAAGGCGCAATTCGACCAGCAGATCCTGGACCAGGCCGGTTTCGAGATCATTCGATCGCCGACAGCTGAAGAGCTTTTGGCGACGACCGCAGGTTAGTCCCATCGCCACCGCACTTCGCTCTGTATCGGCCGCACTGCTGTGTTGCTTCCTGGCGGCCTGCCAGGAAACGCCGCCGCAGCCCAACGTATTGTTGATCACCCTGGATACCACCAGAGCGGATCATCTTGGACCTTATGGTTACGAGGCAATAGAAACACCAACGTTTGATCGCATTGCTGAGCGCGGTACCGTATTCGAGCAGGCCTTCACACCCGTGCCCATTACCCTGCCCTCGCACTTGTCGATCATGTCGGGCACTACGCCGCTGTACCACGGCGTGCATGAAAACAACGGCTTTTATGTGGCCGAAGAAATCGACACCTTGGCCGAGGTGCTATCCAGCAACGGCTATGACACCGCAGCCTTCGTTGGTGCCTTTCCGCTGGATTCGCAAACTGGGCTGGACCAGGGCTTCGACCTGTACGACGACAACTACCCGTCGAGCCTGGAGAAAGGCAAACACCCATCATTGCAGGGCTTTTATGACGAGAGACCAGCAAGGGATGTGGTGCGCCCTGCCCTGCAATGGCTGCGCTCCCGTGATCATGACCAACCGTTTTTCATCTGGACCCACTACTTCGACGCGCACCAGCCGCAAGAACCGCCATCGCCCTATCGTGAGCAATACGCCGACCAACCCTACGACGGCGAGATTGCATCGGTCGATGAAGCTGTGGGGCAACTGGTCGCCGAAATCGAACAGCTGGGCGAACTGGATAACACCATCGTTATCGTCACCGCTGATCATGGCGAAGGCCTGGGCGAGCATGGCGAATTGACCCATGCCCTGTTGCTTTACTCAACCACCATTCGCGTACCCCTGATCTGGAGCAACCCAAACCACCAGTGGGACCAACGCGTATCTGCTGCGGTGGGCACGATCGATATCATGCCAACCTTGCTGGACCTCCTTGACTTGCCGATCCCGGATGCGGTTCAAGGCGAGTTGCTGCCTCGCAACGATGCCGAGGGCAATCCAGACCGCCAGCTGTACGCCGAGACCTGGTACGGTGCGCTGATGCATGGCTGGAGTCCACTTGAGCGGCTCACCGGGCAACAGTGGATGACGCTACATGGTCCGAGCAATCATCTCTACGATTACCGCAAGGACCCTAATGAAATCAATGATTTGATTGATTCTGAAGTGGAGTTGGCTGGCGCCAGGCTTGACCTGTTGGATGCCGTACGAAATGCCAACAAAGGTGAACTGGACGCCAGCGATCGATCGAGCTCGCCCGACAAACTGGCTCGTCTGGCCTCTTTGGGTTACATCGGAGCGAGCAGTGAGGCACCCAGCGGCGTCGACCCGAATCTGCCTGACCCGATTCAAGCCATTGCCGCCTTTCGCGAAATGAACGAAGGCAAGCAGTTGTTTTCGTCCGGTAACTACGCTTTGGCGATCGAAGTGCTGCAGCATGCATTGAGTATCGATCCAGGCAACCAGTATTCATTGCAGTACCTGGCGATGAGCTACATGGCGATAAAGGATTTTGCGTCGGCCGAGAATGCTATCGTCGGTCTGCTGGATGCGGATAGTCCTTCAACTCAAGCCTATCTACTTGCCGCGCAATTGGCGCTTGCTACCGACGATTCCAGTCAAGCGGTGCAACAACTTTCTCAGGCGCTTGAGTCCGACCCGAGAAATGACGCCACCAGGCAACTTCTGGCGCAGACTCTGGCACAGTCGGATCGGTCACGCGCCATCGCGCTGTACCGCGAGCTGACCGATGACGGCGACAACGTTGTCGCCAGCAACGCACTAGCCGTGTTGCTGATTCGCGAGGGCCGGACCGAGGCTGCAATTGAGTTGCTGGAACGCGCCATCGCCTCACAACCCTTCTACGCCGCAGCCTACCTAAATCGTGGCGTGGTCGCTTTTCAACAAGACCAACTTGAACGTAGTCTGGAGCTGGCCGAAACGGCGATTTCACTGAGACCAATGTATTGGCAAGCCATTGAACTCAAAGCCATTGCTGCGGACGCCCTTGGCAAAAACGAACAGGCCAGTAGTACATGGGCCTGGCTGTCGCAGTATGCGCCGGATCAGGGAACTCGCGATCGCGCGCAACAGAGGCTGACGGGGCAGGACGTCATCCAGTTGGACTGAGTTGGCCAGCCCGACTGGCCTGCGACAACGATGGGTGCGGTCACCAGTGGCATACGCAAAACTCCGTCATTCCCGACTTGACCGGGTCGTTTGGGCGCGGGTGATGGCGAACAGCGCAACCGCCGCCAACAGCAGAAACAAGCCACCCAAGGTTTCCAGAGACTCTTCCATGTTGGAAGCATAAGGGGGTTGCCACCGCGTGTTCTGGCTTAACAACCGTCCAATGCCCCTGATGATGCCTCGATCAAGCAGCTGCGAGCAGGCGTAGTTGATGAACCCCATGGCAAGCAGCGACAAGGTCCAGCGGGATTGCAGCAGGGTATTGACCTGCTGGCGATGGGTGTTGGCGTACCAGATACAGAGAATCAGACCCATTGCCAGGTAGATACTAGTGCCCTGACCGGCCAGTTCGCGACCCAGGCAAGCGGCACAGATCGCAGCCATCAGAGCCATCGCTCGATCTCGACTAAGCCACCACCCCAGAAGCGAGACCAATACGCCTGCTGCCAGCAGGGACGGATGAAGGATTTCCATCAGCTCCTTGAAGGTCCGCTGATGCTTCCAACCCTGGTAATTGGCATCCGATACCAGATAAACGAGAATCAGCAGCAGCACTGGGCTCAACAATGGCCACCAGATGAACTGGTTGCGAAAGTAGAGAGGCAAAGCGCGAAACAAGGCGCCGAGTGAACCCTTTAGTTCCAGGCCAATTGACTTGAAGTATGAAAGCATCGTTCTTCTTTGGATTTTCTTTGAGCCAACGCACTTGAGCGCCGCAACGGTTGGAATGCTACTACACCGGGGCGTAGGCCTTCATGCGGTCACTATTGCGCTGATATTGTCCGGCACCTCGAACGAGCGAACGAGCATGCCTGCCATAGCGAATGCACCTGCCCCCCCTCATCCGCCTGCTCCGCAGTCACCTTCTCCCCAAGAGGCTGTTGCAATAGTCCGTCCTGGACTAGCAACACCGCGGAACCCGAGAAGCGCGGTTATCGGGTTCCCTACATTTCAATGGCTTAGGGTCCATCGAAATGAGCGATACATCCATGTATCGCGTCGGCTGTGGTTTCGCGACAGCCTCCCAAGGAGAAGGATTCGAAGATGCATCTCTACCGCATGGACGGAAATGGTTGGGGGTGAGCAGTCAGGACATTCTGAAAGTAAGCTCCCCTCTACCGCTTGCGGGAGAGGGGTTGGGGGTGAGCAGTCAGGACATTCTAAAAGTAAGCTCCCCTCTACCGCTTGCGGGAGAGGGGTTGGGGGTGAGAGCCCTGGCTGAGTTAGTGCCCAACTCACCTACAAGTCACATGAGCTTCGGTTGAAGGATTTGAGCCGCCTTCCCTGGCGCTGCGAATGAGCTTCGAATGTCAGCCCAGCCCAACCATCCATGGTTGGTCGTTCGCGTGGATCGAGTGCCATTCAAGGCACTCGCCCTAGACCCCGCTCACCCTTGTCGAGTCGTTCGGCGCCCACAGAGTGACGTTTAGTCACATGCGCTGCGGATGAAGGGGGTGGTAGTCGCCGTCCATGGCGCGGCGTCTAGACTTCGTAGGAACCCCCAGCCCGGCCTTCCGTGGCCGGTCGTTCGGCGCCCACAGAGTGACGTTTAGTCACTCTGTATTACGGGCACCTCACCCAAGAGTCCACATAGCCGTCCCACTCAACCTCGCCGGCTGCATCACAAGCTTCCAGCGGATCACGGGTGTCGATCATTACGGCGACTTCGTTGGTGCCGTCGGCTTTTTGCTCGAAGGCGTTGCCCTGCGCCACTGGGTGTGGGCCATGGGTGAAGCCGGTCGGGTGCCAGGTAATCATGCCGGGGTGGATGTTGTCGCGTGAGAAGAACTCGCCGCGATGATAGAAGATGACCTCGTCGAAGTCGTCGTTGTTGTGGAAGAACGGGATCTTCAAGGCACCCGGGTCGGTCTCAAACGGTCGAGGAACAAAGGTGCAGACCACGAAGCGATTGCCAACGAAGGTGGTATGGGCTGACGGCGGCAAGTGGTAACGGTGACTCATCAACGGGCGAATATCACGCCAGTTGACTCGAACAACCGACAGGTCGCCCTTCCAGCCAACTGCGTCAAGCGGGTTGAAGGCGTAGCCAATGGTACTGATTTGATTGCGCTTTTTGACTCGAACCTTCCAGGCGACCGTATCAGACTGTTGTGCCTTGAAGGCGTCATCAATCTTTGGGGTGTCCAGCACCGCCGGATCGAATATTGCGTGCGGTCCAACCAAGCCCTTGTCAGGTAGTTGATAGGCGCCATTGGTGCATTCGATCAACAAGGCCTCTACCGCACCGGCCGTTTCCAAACGCCACATGGTGCTGCGCGGAATGACCACATAATCACCGTCACGCAAACTGAGATGGCCATAGTCGCAATACAGCTCGGCCTGCCCGTTGTGGATAAACAGCAAATCATCACCGTCAGCATTCCGCACCAGGTGATCCATGGACTGCTCGAGCCGCCACGAACGCATTTGTACGCTGTTGTTTTCAAGCAAGCGCGCCGCCTGCCAGGGGCATGGCCCACGATCCTTCAACTCATTCGTATCGTATGCTCGCGGTCGCAACGGTCCTTCAAACGACTCCCAATCGGTCGGCGGGTGAGCGTGATACATGTGCGTGGCCGGCCCAAAGAATCCTTCACGCCCTACTTCGCGTTCCCAGGTGCCTTCAGGCAAATCACAATGGGCTTGCTTTGATGCTTTTCCCTCAGTTCGAGGGAACTGAATCCAGTTGCGCATTACAGTACTCCGCGTCGTTCCTGATCACGCTCGATGGCTTCAAACAGTGCCGTGAAATTGCCTTCACCAAAGCCTTCGTTGCCCTTGCGCTGAATAATCTCGAAAAAGATCGGGCCGATATTGGTCTCGGTGAAGATCTGCAACAACAACTGCTTGCCTGTTTCCTGATCGGCGTCAATCAGAATCTTGTTGCGGCGCATGCCATCGACGTCTTCGTTATGGCTTGGAATGCGCTGATCGATCACGTCGTAGTACGTATCCGGCGTATCGAGAAATTTGACGCCCTGCTCGCGCATTTTCTCAACAGTTTGATAGATATTGTCGGTGAACAGCGCGATGTGCTGAATGCCTTCGCCGTCGTATTCGCGCAGGTACTCGTTGATCTGACTCTTGTCATCAGACGACTCATTGATCGGGATGCGCACCTTGCCATCCGGGCTGGTCATGGCCTTGGACACCAAACCAGTTTGCGCACCCTTGATGTCGAAATATCGAATCTCGCGGAAGTTGAACAACCGCTCATAGAAGTTGGCAATCTGTTCCATGTTGCCGTGAAACACATTGTGGGTCAGGTGGTCGATGTAAGTCAGCCCGAAGCCTTGCGGGTTCTGATCGATCCCTTCGATGGGTTCGAAATCACCATACGCTGACCCGTTGTCACCATATTGGTCAACCAGATACAGCAGGCTACCGCCAATCCCCTTGATGTGTGGTGCATCAACCGGAACACCCTGCGGTGACTGCACCATATCCGCCTCCAGGGCCGTTGCTCTGGCATGCGCCGCACGTGCATCTTTGACGCGAATCGCGAATCCACAGGAGCACGGGCCGTGCCGTTTGGCAAAGGCCGCAGCGAAGCTGTTGGGCTCTTCGTTAACGATGAAGTTGCTGTCGCCCTGCCGATACAAGGTGGCGTTGATTGACTTGTGACGAGCGATGGCGGTAAAGCCGAAGGCCTTGAACAACGCATGCAACTGCGCGGCATCAGGGGCCGCAAATTCGACAAATTCGAATCCGTCCGTACCCATCGGGTTGGCAAGATCGTTCATGGCAAATCCTCATTCGGAAAAGGTGATAGGAAGCCAACCATAATAGTTTCACTTGAAACTATTATCAAGTAAATGGCAAGACATGACCATCAGCACGTTGACAAGCGCCAACTTATCTACTACAAATGTAGTACTACTAGTGTAGTAGCCAATCAGGACTGACGTCATGCAAGCAGCAACGAACAAAACGACTCGACCGATTCGCCTCAGTGGTCAACAACTTGAGGTGATGGATGTGGTCTGGGCGAACAAGCAAGCCACCGCATCCAATGTGCACGAGCAACTCAATCAGCACCGCGAGTTGGCCTACACCACCGTGGCCACTCTGCTAAAACGTCTAGAACAACGCGGCGCCATTGCCTCGCACCGGGACGGCAGACAACTGGTTTATACGCCACTGGTAACGCGCGCCGAGGTGCGAAAGTCCATGGTCAAAGACCTGTTGGGCCAATTGTTTGCAGATGACCCAAAGCAACTGGTGAGCCACCTGATGCAAGAGGCCGACCTGAAAAATGGTGACGTTGAAGCGATCAAAGGCCTGCTGGCCGAGCAAGAGGAGAGCAAACAATGACAAGCGGATTCACCCTGATGGCCCTCTGGATGTTGCTTTACTTGTTGCACAGTTCGGTGTTACTCGGAATAGGCCTGCTGGCGACGCGGCTCCCC
>BQJN01000147.1 GCA_021604725.1 Lysobacteraceae bacterium
CCCGACCAGGGTGAGTCGGCCATTGGTGCGGAGTGCCCTTAGGCACTCTGCGGCCGGCGAACGACTCGACAGGATGTCGAGGCTGGGGGTGCCAACGAAGACCGCGCGTCGCGCCATGGATGGCAGCACCAAACTTTTCCAACAACGTAGCCAGTCTCCCGACACCAAGGCCTCCTATAAACATTCTGCCGTCGCCCTTCCAAACTGGGATGTGACCTCGGTATCATGTCGCACCTGACAAATGTGTCCCGGTAGCTCAGCTGGGTGAGTCGGCCATTGGTGCGGAGTGCCCTAAGGCACTCTGCGGCCGGCTAACGACTCGACAGGACGTCGGGGCTGGGGGTGCCAACGAAGACCGACGTCGCGCCACGGATGGCTGCGCCAATCTTTTCCAACAACGCAGCCAGCGTCCCGACACCAAGGCCTCTTGACAACATTCTGCCGTCGCCCTTCCAATCTAGGTTGCGCCCTCGGTATCATGTCGCACCTGACAAATGTGCCCCGGTAGCTCAGCTGGGTGAGTCGGCCATTGGTGCGGAGTGCCCAAAGGCACTCTGCGGCCGGCGAACGACTCGACAGGACGTCGAGGCTGGGGGTGCCAACGGAGGCCGAACCTTGCGCCATGGACGGCAGCGCCATGCGTTCCCAACAGCGCACCCGTCCTTGCAACCCAAGGCCTCCCATAAACATTCTGCCGTCGCCCTTCCAAACTGGGATGTGACCTCGGTATCATGTCGCCCCTGACAAAGTGTCCCGGTAGCTCAGCTGGATAGAGCGACGGCCTCCTAAGCCGTAGGTCCCAGGTTCGACTCCTGGTCGGGACACCATCGTCGAACCTTCGCTTGCATTTTTTGATTTTCCAGCCTCGCTTCTTGAGTGCAAGCCCCGCCGCAGAGCGCTCTATGCATCTCAGCTATACTCCCACGCATGACTGAACACACAGGCAATGATCCGCAAGCTGCGGACACTCCGGTCGTTGTTCACTACGAGCACATGGCGCCGGATGCATTTCGTCACGCTCAGCGTGTTTTCGGCCAACTCGCCAGGCGGCGTGGCGATGGGGGTTATCGAGCGTTTCAGGCGGTTGTGCTACTGGTCATTGTTGGCTTCTTGCTTGGCCTGGCAATGACCGGCATGGGCTTGATTGGCAGTGGCTGGTTAATCGAATTCGGCGCGGCTTTTGTGTTGATTGCCATGCTGTACGTATTCGGTCAGGTGTTCACTCGTCGACGCATTGGAGCAACCCAGGTCGGGCCGCTGCGTTTCGTTGTTGATCAAGATGGTGTGATCAGCGCTGATCGAATCAGTGAAGCCCGTTTCCTGTGGGCAGCGGTTGACGGCGTTTTCCGAACCGAGTCGCAATACATATTTATCGTCAAGCGCCGTCTGTTCCTGTCTGTTCCCTTGGATGCGTTTTCCGACGAGGCCGAACATTCGGCTTTCGTTGCGGCCGTTGAAAAAGCGATGCCGATCGAAACCATGACCGCTGAGACCCTGCGTTCGTCGCAATCGCAGAGTCATCGACTGGCCAATCAGATCGCTCTGTTCGTTTTAATCTTGCTGTTTTTGCTTGGCGGGCTTTGGTTTTGGGCGCCCTGGCGCAGCACCATTGAGCTGAGCGACACCGACACCATCGACTACATTGAGTTCGTTGTTGCCGCTGACGATGTTGAAACTGATCTGCCTCTGATCATTGGCTTGCATGGCTGGGGGGACTTCCCGGAACGTATGCGCTTTTTGTTTTCCGATCACCTGGGTGTTCCGGCCCGGGTGATTTTGCCGGCAGCACCGCATCGCAGATTGTTGGGGCATTCGTGGGATCAGTGGGATGAGGAAAACGACGAGTGGGCGGAGTTTGGTCGAATCTACCGTGAGCAAGCGCAACGAGTGGCCGCCTTGTCGTCTGCCTTGCAGTCTCGTTACCCAAACGCGGGCAAACCTTTGGTCACCGGGTTCTCCCAGGGCGGGACGTTAGCTTATGTTGCGGCCGCCTATCATGGCGATCAGTTCTCCGCTTCCGTGCCGATTTCCGGCTCATTGGCCGAAGACTTGCCCGCGGACACTCAGCCCTGGTCCCTGCCGATACGAGCAATCCACGGCGCGGATGATGAGCTGTTACCGGCGGATTGGGCCAATGGAAGCGTTGTGTCACTACAAGAGCATGGTTTCGACGCATCGATTGAGATCTTTCCGGACCTCGGCCATGGCCTGAACGACGAGGCAACGACGTACTGGGCCGCGGAACTGGCCAGGTTGCTGCAACCTGAGACAACTACAGTTCCCAACTGAGCACATCCGCGTTGGTGTCTATTCCACCGGGCTGGTTGTCCTTGGCATTGGGAAGCTCTGACTAATTCGAATATGACTCTGGCCTACAGAGCAGTTCGCAATCGAGGCTTTACTTCGATAGCATGCTCACTGCCTGGTGAGAAGGAATAACGAAGAGTGCGGGCTGCTCTGCAGGCCCCGTAGGGCTTGGCCTGAAGCGCACATCTGCGTTGTTCCATCCCTTGCCAAGGGTGAGCCGGATTCCGAGCGAGTGCCCCAAGGCACTCGATCCCGACGAACGCCTCGACATGGATGTCGAGGCTGGGGGTTCCACGGAGCGCCTGCGTTTCGCCACGGATGGCAGCCAACCCCGGTTCGACGAGGTGCCATTGAGGCTTGGAGTCGCCTTCCATGGCGCATCGATTTAGCCTCAATGCAACCCCGGCCCAGCCATCCCTGGCTGGTCGTTCACCACCAGCAGCGTGCCCTAATGGCACCCTGCATCGACGGTGGCTCACCCCAGCAGCTGCACGCTTCAGGTCAAGCAGAGCCGCATTCGAAATAATCAGAGCTTCCCTAGAAGAAAATGTCGTATTCTCGGCCTGCATCGCCAGGTACGGTGAAGTGGTACGGTCGATCCCAGCCGTCGACGATATCTGTCTTCTCTGAATACGGTCCCAACCAAAACTCGGTGTTGGTGGGCCGTTCACGCAGGTCGTTCAGCGTAGTTGGCAGGCTACCGGTGTCCAGCAGGTTCGGCCCGTTCTGGGATCTTATCCCATTTCGGCCCATCCGAAATGGAAATCGGCCACGGCGAGACGGATATTGTATCCATTCGCACGACTCTCTGGACTTCGCTTCGCTTCGCCAACCGGGTCGGCGGGTTCAAGAGGGTCAACAAAAGCTCAGCAGCCGAAGGCGACTCTTCGACCCCGGTTGGGAAGCGAGCCACCGATTCAGGTTGAAGCCGAATTCTTTTGATCTTGTCATGATGCTCTCCTTGTGCAGATATTCGGTGGAGTGCGTGTCTCGATGAAAGTTCAAAATTGATTAAAAACAATAGCTTAAATGAACTCCATGCCCCTTGCGTGGTCATAATTCGGCTATCCAAGCATGTTTTTTCCGGTTTGAAACTGCATTTGCAACCGGGGGCGCAACCATTGAAAATCCCCGCATGCAGCAATCCGCCCGTGCCCACGTCATTCATGCTAATCGTCTTGAGCGTTTGGCGGAGCGTCTGATCGAGCAGTGGCATGAACAGCCGCTGGCCGATCCCCTGGTGTCTGAGGTGGTCCTGGTTCCGCATTTGGGACTGGGGCGTTGGTTGAAGCAGCGTGTTGCTCAAAGCTGTGGCGTGGCTGCCATGTTGCGATGCCAGCTCCCTGGCGCATTCGTTTGGCAACAACTTGAGACGGTATTGGGGGCGATGCCGGCGGCGTCGGCGTGGAGTCGAGAGGCCCTGGTGTGGCGGTTGTGGCAGGTGTTGGGGCGTGCTGAGCAGGGGCCGGATCCGCTGCCTGCGATGGTCAAGCCACTCGATGGGGCCGGTCGATTCGAACTGGCCAGCCGCCTGGCTGATGTCTTTGATGAGTACCTGTTGTATCGGGCTGACTGGCTTGAGGCCTGGGAGCGCGATCCCAAAGATGATTGGCAAGGCTGGCTGTGGGCTCAGTTGGCCGCCGGCACCGAGCAGCCGCACCGGGTAGCGCTGCTCCGTCGATTTTCAGATGAAATTGGTCAATTGCCCCCGGATGTCTGGCCAAAGCGCATCACCTTGTTTGCGGTGGGTCATTTGCCGCCGGTGCTGCGCGACGCGATTGCGGTCATGGGGCAGTGTGGCCTGACCATTGATTGGTACTTTTTGAATCCATGTCAGGAATACTGGCACGATTTGGTGTCGGAACGGGAAATGGCCAGGTTGTGGCGCGACCATCCTGAGCAGGCGGAACTGTCGGATGTGGGTCACCCCTTGCTGTCATCCTGGGGTCAAATGGCGCGTGAGCAGTTGTCGTGCCTGATGGATCAACCGTGGCAACATGACGATGGCGCTGGCTTTCAATCGCCTGAAAGCTCGACCTCACTGGGTGCATTGCAAGCGGCCATGCTCAAGTTGCAAGCGAATGAGTCATTCCAGCCGGACCCTCACCTGCAAGTGCACAGCGCCCATACCCCGCTGCGTGAAGTGCAGATCGTCAAGGAATGTATTGCCGACCAAATGGACCGCGCCAGTCGTGCCGGTAACCCTTTGGCACCGCATGAGATTGCGATTGTCACGCCCAATATTGAGCGTTATGCGACGCTGATAGACTCGGTGTTCAGTGATGCGCCGTCCTTGCCCGTTGAGGTTGCCGACGAGGGCAGGCAGCACCAGGTGGTCTCCACTTTCCTGTTATTGCTGAAGTTTTTGTCTTCTCGCTGGGGCGCTACAGACCTCTTGGCCTTGGTCGAATCGGAGCCTATTCGACTCAGACTGGCTCTGACCGACGATGAGCTGGACTGGTTTTCGCAGGCCCTGGGGCTGCTTGGGTTCCGCTGGGGAGCCACCGCTCAGGCCGTTGCTGAGCGAGGCGGTGTGGTCCGAACTTCAGCCAGCCTGGAGCAGGGCTTGCATCGACTTTTGGCGTCCCTGGTTTTACCGGTGACGACGGTCTGGGATGGCGAAAGTGCCAACCTGGATATTGATCCAGGTGCAGAGGTTCCTGGCCGATTGATGCGTTGGTTACGACAATTGCTGTCATTTCATCAACTCAGTGCCAGCAGTCACTCGGCCAGCAGTTGGCGCAGCCTATTGCAAGCGCTGGTGGCCAATACTTTGGCGGTGGACTATGGCGATGAGCGCGGCGCCGAAGCGCTCGACCAATTGCAATCAGCTGTGGCCTGGCTGGGCTTCCTTGGTGATGGCCTGGCCATCGATGAAACTCTGGATTGGGCTGCTGTTGCCTCGGCATTACGCTGGCGATTAAAAACTCGCCCGACTCTGCCGCCATCGCTGGCGGGCGGCATTGCCTGTGGTTCACTGGCCAGTCTACGCGGGCTGCCATTTCGTGTGATTTGCGCGCTCGGATTTGATGAGCGGAGCTTTCCGCGCCGCGATCGTGACCAACAGCTCAACCGCATTCGCAGTCAACGGCGCAGCGGTGATCGTTCAAGACGCCTGGATGACCGTCAGGCCATGCTGGATTTGTTCATCTCCGCTCGGCAGGCGCTGATCATCAGCTACGTGGGGCGTGACCTGCAAACCGATGACCCCAAGAACCCTTCAGCTCTGGTCAGGGAATTGATTGATTGCACCTCGGAGCAGCTGGTGCAGTCGCACCCACTGCAACCATTTTCACCCAAGTACTTTGCCGATGGCGTGTCGTTGTACAGCTATTCGCCGGCGTGGGTTCGCGCTGCGCAGTCCGGCAACGCGACATCGCCATTCCCACAGCCGGCCCTGCTGACGGATGCCTTGCCCGAGCGCATAGACGTTGATGAGTTGATTGAGTTTGCGGTGCATCCAGCTCGATGGTTCATCAAGAAGCGTCTGGGATTGACCATTCGGCAACGCAGTCGGCAGTTATCCGACCAAAGTTTTTGGCAGCTGGACGGCCTGCGGCGCTTTCAGCTGCGAGGGGCGGTGCTTGAACTGATGCTCGAAGACCGCCTGGACCATGGCCTCAAGTTCTTGCGCCACAGTGGCTTGCTACCCGCAGGTCAATTGGGAGAAGAGGCGCTGCAGTCAGTTACTGAGGATTGTGCACCGTTGTTATCGTCGATTCGGTCAGCGACCGGCGGCTCGATTGATGATGTGCCTCGCCGCGTGTCGGTCGAGATCACCGGCATCAAAGTCGACGGTTGGGTACGAGGCCATCGCAACCACCAGTTGATTCAATGGCGTGCAGCGAACGTCAAGGCGGCCGATGCTCTGGGCCTGTGGGTGCGCCATCGGCTGCTGGCTTTGAGTGGTCTGGATATGCCTGCCGCTCATTTTGGCCTGGTCAACCCCAAAGGTGTGGATACGGTTCGGCTGGCGCAGGCCACGGTTTTCGATGCACCGCTTGACGCTTTGGTAGAGGTCTACAAAAAGGCATGGCGACAACCGGTCGTCACTCATCACGATGAGGCCACTCAGAAAGCCGACCGATACAGTGGCGAAGATCGCAACGACTACCTGACCTTGCTGGCAGAACACTGGCCTGCCAATGAGGCATTAATTGCGGAGTACGAGGAAGCCACCGCCTGGGCGGCCGGCTTGAGCCGTTCGCCATGAGTCAGACCTTGGACCTGCACCGCATGCCACTATCCGGCCGCCGCCTGGTCGAAGCCAGCGCCGGTACCGGCAAGACCTTCAGCCTGTCAGCATTGTATTTGAGAGCCTTGGTAGAACCGTGGGGAACCCGGGGCAAGCCATTGACGGTTGAAGAGATCGCAGTGGTTACCTTCACCATCAATGCGACCGATGAGTTGAAAGGTCGCATCGCACTGCGCCTGAAAGCAGCCCTGGACTGGATCGATAAAAAGCCGGTGGAAGCCACGCAACGCGATGCCTTTGTTGAGGGTTATCTGCCCGAACACGCAATCAGCAGCGAGTCGAAAACCGCGCTAAAGGTTCGGTTGTTGGCTGCGTACCGCTCCATCGATGCTGCACCCATCGATACCATTCACGGCTTTTGTTTGCGGGCATTATCTGAACGTTCAGCCGAAGCTGGTTTGCTGGCAGAGCATGACGCACTGGGAGACGATCGGCATCTCATTTTGCAGGCGGCAACCGACTTTTGGACCCGGAAGATGGCCAGCATGCCGGCCATGGATACGGCGATTGTGGCTGAGTTGGTCGACAGCCCGAAAGCCATTTTGGATTTCCTCTATGACGCCTGGAACAAGCCGAACCTGGAACTGAGAACGGGTGGCAACAATGCCCTGCAGCCGGCGCGAGAGAAACTGTCGATTGCCCTGTCCAATTTTGCCCAACACTGGCAAGGCAATCGTCATCTCGTCGAGACCTTCTTTGCCGCCAAGAAGCATTATGGGGTGTCGGAAAACAAAAAGACCGGTCTGAGTCAGGAGCGGGTCAACGCGGCGGTAGATCGCATTGATCAATGGAACTTGAACGATAGCCCACCATTGCCGGAGATTGAGCTATTCAGCTATCAGACCTTGCTAAGGGAGCAACTACCGGCGGCTGCAAAAAAGGGCGAGCTCGTTCCTGGCAATGTCATCACGGAAGCGGCTGATCAGGTGGTTGATGCGGCCCGCGACGTTCGTGCCGGCATTGTCCTTGAGTTCTACGGGGACGCAGTAAACGATATCGCCAACGCGGCGCAACGCGATAAACGGGACCTTAGGTTCCTTGGCTTCGACGACCTGGTTCGTGGCCTGCATGAGGGATTGAAGGCGCCGACCGGTGGTGCCCTGGCGCGTCGCCTGGCTCAGCAGTGGCCGCTGCTGATGGTCGACGAGTTTCAAGACACCGACCCGCTTCAATATGCGATTTTCTCGGCGATCAATAAGGCCTCCGATGAAGGGGGCTTGCTGATGATTGGTGATCCGAAGCAGGCCATTTATGCGTTTCGGGGCGGCGATGTTTTTGGCTATCTTGACGCCGCGCGTCAGGTCGAGGCGGATGCAGCGGCCGATGGTGAGGCCGGCAGCTACAGTCTGGATACTAATTGGCGCTCAGCGCCACGGCTGGTAGGGGCGGTCAACGCCCTGTTTTCGCGACCGAATACCTTTTTGCTGGATGAGGTAATCTCGTTCAAACCCGTCAACGCCCACCGCAAGCGCAGCGAGTTACAAATCGACGGTTATGACGGCAGCGGTTTGGTGGCGTGGGTTCCGGAGCTTGAGAGTAGGGTGGTCAAACGCGATGCCGAACGCCAATGCGCGCGCTGGGTGGCCAATGAAGTGACCCGTCTGTTGTCCCCCGGATGCTGCCAACTGAGTAGGAAGTCCCTGCGTGGCGGTGATATCGCCGTTCTGGTGCGCACCAACGAACAAGTTGATTTCGTAGTGGACGCATTGGCCGAAC
>BQJN01000148.1 GCA_021604725.1 Lysobacteraceae bacterium
TTGACGGTTTTTATGATGGCATCGAGATCAGTGACGAGGTGAAAGCCCTGTTGCAGGCGGTGCCGGATGATGAGGCAAAGATACTGGCTGATATGGGTTTGTCGACGGCTGACCAGGTCGCTGAGTCCCTGCAGTTGTCGATTCAGTACCCATCGCTGAACATTCGCGGCATGAATTCGGCTTGGGTGGGCGATCAGGCGAGAACCATCATTCCTGCCACCGCAACTGCCGAAATCGACATGCGACTGGTGGTCGAGTCCGATCCCGAATACTTGATATCGCAGGTTCAGTCGCACATTGCGTCGCTGGGCTATCTGGTGTTGGACCGCGCCCCGACTGAGCAAGAGCGCTTGAGCGGCAAGCTGGTGGTCAGCATGCAGAGCCAGGTCAGCTACGCCGCATTCCGGTCGGATTTCGATTCAGCACCCGGCTTGATGGCGCGCACCGGCCTGCGGCGACTGTACGGAGAAGAGCCGATCCTGATTCGCAATCTCGGCGGTTCAATTCCGATCTCACCCTTCGTTGATGCCCTGGGGATTCCCGCAGCAGCAGTGCCGACCGTCAATATCGACAACAATCAACACAGTCCGAACGAAAACCTGCGCTTGGGGAATTTCCTTGAGGGCATTGTGATGTTGATGTCGGTGCTATCGACGTCGCCGGAGTAGCTTCCCTGACGGGCTGCAGCTGCTCAGTGGCTCTGATATAGCGTTGCCCGAAACCGATCTTTGCCGTCACGTTTGAGGTCATAGGTCAATCCGCCGGTCTTGGGGTCCAGAATCAGCGTCCATACATTGCCGGCGGCCTCCGGTATCAGCTCGGCGGTGAATGCGTCTGCAGGAAAGGAAACCTGCCACGAATTGCCTGGCTGTTTCGCCGTCCCACCGTAATTGGTCACCTCGTCAGGCGTGCCGTCTTCGTGGCGGTGGTCATGCTTCAGCGTCAGAGCGCCATCATCGGACTGAGTTAGCACCCAAGTTCTGGAGTGGTCATCGCCGATAACGAATGGCATGCGCAATTCGTTGGGCTCGCAGGAAGCGACGGTCGCGGTCATGACCTGACCCTCAAATCGCGCAGGGTTTCCACCTACAGGGACTTCATGACCCGAGAACGTCATCCCGCAAAAAGAGGCCATGCGCTCGAAAAAAGTGGTGGGTTCTGCGTGCAGGCTGACTGTTGCCGACATGGCCAGCAGGAAGGCTAGCGGACGGGCAAGAGAGAGATCTTGAGTGCGACTCATGGTTTAACTCCGAATAGCTAAAGTGTGACGTACGTTCGACAAAATTGTGCCATCTGTAACAAACAGGCCGTTTTTGCCTGCGATTGTTTGACTTCGGTCAACGTTTTTCTGCTGGCATTTTTCTAAAATATATCTCAAGTTGATTGCAGTCGAGCGGACTTAAAGCGGATTAGTCAGCAACGACAACTGTCAGCTTACCAGCCAAGAGCTATCGGCTCTAAGACAGTTTGCCCGGGGCGCCTCTGAAACGACTGGCACTCGATTTTCCCAGAGGTCCCCCGGGTGAGGCGAAGGCCACTACCCCTTTAGAGACTCCCGAATCTGTTGCGCTTTTTTGCGTGCTTCATCGGCGTAATCAGCGCCTTGGCCGGCATACAGGACCGCGCGTGAGACGTTAACGATCAGTCCCGTACCATTGCTGGTAGATGCCGCTTCCAATACCGCTCGGGGATCACCGCCTTGAGATCCGACGCCTGGCACCAACAAGGGCATGTCTCCGATCAGCGCTCGTACACGTCGAAGAGGCTGCGGTTGGGTCGCGCCGACGACCAGGCCAATGTTGTTGTGGGCGTTCCATTTGTTGGCGGCCATTTCTGCAACGTGCTCATACACGGGTCGACCCGCCACTTCCAGCTCCTGCACATCGGCACCACCAGGGTTCGAGGTGCGGCACAGCAAAAATATACCGCGATCGGCATAGTCGAGAAACGGCTGCAGGGAATCGCCGCCCATGTACGGGTTGGCGGTGACCGCATCAGCCCGGTAGCGGTCAAACGCTTCATGGGCATATTGCTTTGCAGTAGACCCGATATCGCCGCGTTTGGCATCCAGAATGATTGGGATGCGGGGGTAGCGGTCGCGCATGTAGTCGATTAGTGCTTCCAGGTCGTGCTCGGCACCGGCAGCGTGAAAATAGGCAATCTGTGGTTTGAAGGCGCACACCAGATCGGCAGTAGCGTCAACAATGGCGCGACAGAAATGAAAGATTGGCAACGAGGCTTGTTTGGCCGTTTCCGGTAGCTTGTCCATGTCAGGATCAAGGCCGACGCAAAGCAGCGAACCGCTCTCGGCCCAGGCGCGTTTGAGTTTCTCGTTAAATGACATCCTACTCACCGTTGCAAAGCTGTGGCACATGGTACGTCATTCGCCCGGACTTGTAATCGCCATATCGGGCTGTGTATGATACGCGCCCGTTTAACGCTTTATTAACATTTGTCGTCATGAATTATTTAACCAACAAAACGCGTTTTGCCTTGTCGCACTTTGTGCGCAGGCCTGTGCGCCAGAAAAACTCGTGACCTGACTGATGCATTCAGGAAGGTCAAACGATCTTCCGAAAAAAGCACGATGCCCTGTGGAAGATCGATTCTTCACAGGGCATTTTTTTTGCTAGATCAATGAAACGAAACAAGGATGCACGTTCACTCGTGCCAAAAAAGAACACCGTCGCCAACAATCCGCTACTGCGGAAAGGAGGCGTTCATCAAAGGTCGAAGTCGGCTGAACGTCAAAAAGTGCGAACGGAACTGAGAAAGTCATGGAAGGAGATTAGAAATGAAAAGTAAATACGAACTACACCAGATTCCGGGCGGTGTCCCGGTAAAAAGCTGGACCCGCGGCGTGTTCTTCGAGGACGGCGCTCGAAATCAGTTGGCCAACATTGCACGCCTGCCGATTGTCGGGCCGCACGTAGCTGCCATGCCAGATGTGCACATTGGCATCGGTGCCACGGTCGGGAGCGTGATTCCGACCACCAAGGCGATTATTCCGGCAGCTGTCGGCGTCGACATCGGTTGCGGCATGATGGCGGTGCGCACCTCGATGCAGGCCAATGACCTGCCAGATCAACTTTCGAAAGTTCGAGCCAGTATCGAACGCACGGTGCCGGTCGGGTTTAACGACTGGCAACGTCGCAGCAGTCGAAAGTCACTGGGTATCGGCCCGCCGGCTTCGGTTGAAACGGCCTGGAAACCGCTGGAAAAAGGATTTGCCCGCATTGCGCAAATCAACAAACATCTCGGCGAGTCAAAGGCTGTTCAACAGTTGGGCACCCTCGGCGGAGGCAACCACTTCATTGAGGTGTGTCTCGATGAGAGCGATCGCGTGTGGGTCATGTTGCACTCCGGGTCTCGAGGCGTCGGTAATCGAATTGGCCAGTACTTCATTCGTTTGGCACAGAAGGATATGCGCGGACATATTGCCAACCTGCCGGACAAGAACCTGGCCTATTTCGAAGAAGGCTCACAGCACTTCGACGACTACGTGGCGGCCGTGGGCTGGGCTCAGGCGTTCGCCAGGCAAAATCGCGAGGTGATGATGCAACGTATTCTGCACTCAATGCGAACCGATCTCGGTTTGGTCTTCACCTGTGACAAGCAGGCGGTCAACTGCCACCACAACTACGTGCAAAAAGAAACGCACTTTGGTCAGGAGGTATGGTTGACCCGCAAAGGTGCGGTATCTGCAGCTGAAGGAGATATGGGCATCATCCCCGGTAGTATGGGCGCCCGTTCTTACATCGTGCGCGGCAAGGGCAATGCAGAGAGCTTCAATTCCTGCTCGCACGGAGCCGGCCGCACCATGTCCCGAACCAAGGCCAAAAAGGTCATTAGTCTTGAGCAACATGAACAGGCGATGACTGGCATCGAAGCCAGACTCGACCGTGGCGTTCTCGACGAAAGCCCCGCAGCCTACAAGGACATCGACACCGTCATGCAAGCCCAGACTGATCTGGTCGATATCGTCCACACCCTAACCCAAATCGTAAATGTTAAGGGGTAGACCACCCATTAATGCAGAGTGACTAAACGTCACTCTGCGGGTGGTCTACGGCTGCACAGGGATGTGCAGACTGGGGTTACATTCCATGCTCTGAAGCTGCGCCAGGGACGGCAACTCCACCGCCGATGTCGAAGCTACACTCGCGAGTGCCCAAAGGCGTTCGCCGGGATCGAGTGCCATTCAAGGCACTGGCGAGTGCAGCTTCGGATTTAGGGATAAGAGTCGCCATCCATGGCGAAGCGTGGTTACTTCGTAGGCACCCCCAGCCTCGACATCCTTGTCGAGTCGTTCGCCGGGATCGAGTGCCATTCAAGGCACTCGCTCTGAATCCGGCTCACCCATGGATGGTTGTTGCCATCCTATTACCCTACTTGGTCCTGACTAAACGGCACTTTTGGCTTTGTAGTTTCAGGTGGGAGCGTATGGAGTTGCCGTCCCTGGCGAATCGTTGCAACTTCGTATGCACCCCCAGCCCAACCATCCCTGGTTGGTCGTTCGCGGGGATCGAATGCCATTCAAGGCATTCGATCGACTGGCCCGCTCACCCCTGGCGCAACGTCGTCCGTTGTAGGTACCCCAGCCCGCACATCCATGTGCGGTCGGTTCGCCACCTGCGGAGTGCCATTCAAGGCACTCGCTCTGAATCCGGCTCACCCATGGATGGTTGTTGCCATCCTATTACCCTACTTAGTCCTGACTAAACGGCACTTTTGGCTTTGTAGTTTCAGGTGGGAGCGTATGGAGTTGCCGTCCCTGGCGAATCGTTGCAACTTCGTATGCACCCCCAGCCCGCACATCCATGTGCGGTCGGTTCGCCACCTGCGGCGTGCCATTCAAGGCACCCCGCACTAGCGGTGGCGAACCCCATTAACGATCACTTTTAGGATGCCTTTGGTCGCTGATATGTCTTCGAGGGGGTTCCTTTTGAGCAAGACCAGGTCGGCCTCATTACCGACCGCGATGCTGCCCAGTCGATCCTGTGCATTGAGGTAGCGCGCATTGACAAGGGTGGCGGCGCGCAATGCTTGGTGCGGCGATAGTCCAGAATCGACCAGAAACTGAAGCTCTTGATGGATGCTGTGCCCTGGAACAGCGAAGGCGTTGGCACTGTCCGTACCTACCAGAATGTCGACGCCAGCGCGGTGCGCCAGCCCGACTAAGTGCTGTGTTTCGGCAAACATGTCCCTGGCCTGTTTTACGGTGTCGTAGGGGTATTCGGCGGGCCCGTATGGGGTCATGATGGCTTGATACAGACGTGAAAAATTAGCCAGCAGCGCGGGGTCTGGCACAGCGTCTGGATTGTCCCAGCGCGGGTCGAAAAGTACCGTCAGCGTTGGTGTCCACGCCATACCATTGTTTCGCATCAACGCAAACACCTGGTCGCGTTGAAGCTCGGTTTGTGCATTCAACATTTGTGGTGTGAGCTGTCCATAGGTTTTGCTCTCGGCACCGGGGTCTCGTGTGGCCACTGCCGCCGCCAGCTCATCACGGATTTGCGCCTGCTTGCCGGCAAGGTCAATCAAAATGCTGCGCAGATGTTCGATGGTCCGCATGTTGGCATCCGCCGCCTGCTGCAAGGACACCGAGTGAGGGAGGTGTCCGGCCAGACTCAGGCCGTGGTGCCTGGCCCGCTCGGCGATGGCCAGGAAAACCTCTTCGGAAAGGTTCGAGTACACCTTCAGGAAGTCAACGTTGGCGGCGGCCAGTTGGTCTACCAGTTGTTCGGCTTCTGCGGTGGATGCAAGCGTTCGAAAGTGCGGCGTGTATTTCGGGTTTCGCTCAACATCGCCATCAAGGATCAAGCCCGGCGTGAACACTTCAGGCCCCGCTCGTTCTCCTGAATCGATTTGGGTCCGGGCTTTCAGAAGACCAGAAAGTGGTTCCAGCGGCGTTGTTTGCGTTCCCATGTCGCGAATGGTGGTGACGCCATATCGCAAGAAGAATTCGATATCACCAGGGCCGATATGTACGTGCATATCGATGAGCCCAGGGATCAGGTAGGCCCCATTTCCATCGATGACTTGATCTGCCGATACAGGCTTGCTGGATATTGAATGTATCTGCTTGCCATCGATCAGTACATTCTGCCCAGGCAAGATTTGTCCAGTGTCTACATCGACAACGTGGACATTGGTAATCGCCAACTGACTGGCCGTCGCGGGGGGCACATGGAAAATGCAAACCAACAGCGCGATGTGAGCGGCAACAATGGTGGCAGTTCGCATGCTGACTCCTAATCGAAGAATAGAAATCAGTCTCCATTGAAATCAGCGACTTGGGCGGATTTTTCCGTGAATGAGCATATTGGCACTGCGAATGGATGGCACTATCAAGCAATCAGCTGGCTATCTCACTTTTTTGTTCCCAACAGATCAGGAGGCCTGTTGCCGCAGAGCTTGGGTTCCAGCGCGTGAAGCATCGATGGTGTGACCGCCGGACATGAGTAGGCGCAAGCGACCGGCACCGATCGGTTCTGCGCGGTCCAGGTGATTGAGGTTTATCAGGTGCGCGCGATGAACTCGCACAAACTCGGGCGGTAACTCAGTCTCGATGGCTGCCAGCGAGCGTCGAACACGGTGTGTGGCATGGTCGACCAGTATTTCACTGAAGTCGCCATTGCGACTGATCGCGATAATGTCATCGACATCGATCGGCGTTAGGTCCTCATCACTGCGTACCAACAGTCGTTTGCGTGTCGAAGACGCTGTTTGCGATGTTTCCTCTTTGGACTGAGCAAATGCCAATCGCGTCCATCCAAGGGCTGCAGCTAAGCCATACAGGGTAAGGCCCTGCATGATCTGCCAGGCCAGGGCCTGCGAACGAAAGGGTCGAACGATGAACTCAACGGACAGGTTCCCTGTGCGCAGTCCAAGCAGGACGATCACCATGGTGTACCAGATAACAGCGAACAAGCTGGCCAGCAGTATTTGTGCTGGAACTTGGACCGCCAGGTGAGTGCGAGACAAAGGCGCCTGCACTGCGGCAATGGCGATCGTTAGTGGAATCAGTGGCAATGTATTGATCAGGGCGGTGATCAGGCTATCGGCACCGGTTGAGCGCGAGGTGACGGTGAACACCAGTGCGTAGGCCACGGTCAGGATCAACCAGCCGGTGAAGGTGACGCGGTACAAGGTGGATCGCCGGTTCGTCATGGATGTTTCAATTGCCTTGTTGGCCTGGCTTAGGACGATAGCAGAAGCGAATAGCTTCCTTAAGTGTCGGGCGTACGGCGAGGTCTAAACTTGCGGCCTCGGACTCATCAAGCTGCTCCGATACAATAAGGCTTATCCAGTTTGGAAAGAACTCATGAACACGATACTCAAGACAATAGCGATCGTTCTTTTGACCTTCGGATGTGGCTATGCTCAGAGCAGCGACCACAATGACCATCACCATGCCGCCGCGGTTGACGGTTTGACGCTAAATCATGGCCAACGATGGCTAATGGACGAACACACGCGAAAAGCATTCGAGCAAATGGAGTCCGGCTTCTCGAAGATAGAGGTCGGGACCGCCACTGAAGAACAGCTTCTGGCCGCAGCAACGCAGTTGAAACAGGATCTAAGGCTTCTGATCAAAGGTTGCACCATGACTGGCGCGGCTCACGACCAGTTGCATCACTATCTTGTTAGCTACATGCCGGCAGTAGATCGCCTGGCTCTCAGCGGCGACGTCGAAGACGCTGAGCTTGTTGCAGAGCTGCTGGCGGTGTTTCCTCGCTACTTCAAGTAGCTGTTCGAGGGAATCACCCCGGGCTCTATGGCCCGGGGTGTGTGGGACCGATCGGCTAGTCGATCGAGAAGCTCTCCAGTTCGACCGGCAACGAGTTCTGGTCGGTGCCGAAGGTGACCGACAGTGGCGAGCTGAACAAAGCACCCCCGATGCCGTTATGGTGGTAGGTGAGTCCCAGTGTGCCATCGCTGTTTTCGATACCAACGGTGGCGCCGTTTTGGTCGAGGGTTGGTCCGCTGTCCAAATTGTTAATAACGATATTACCATCCGGATACAGTACGACTTGCGTCGTGATCCAGCTGTCGGCATCGGCACCAAAATCAGGTAGTCGCTCGAAGGTGACAACAAAAGAGCCCCCCGGACCTGCACCATAGTAAACATGGGTGTTTCCAGGGTCAGGATCGGCTGGATTCATGTCGTCCCAGTACACGGCGACCATGTCATTCGGGG
>BQJN01000149.1 GCA_021604725.1 Lysobacteraceae bacterium
CCAAGGCACGCCACAAGCGCCGAACGACTCGACAGGGATGTTGAGGCTGGGCTTTCATTCGAAGCTTGTACGTCGCGCCATGGATGGCGGCCTCTACCCTATATTCTAGGTCGCACCGGCTGGGGTGCCCCAAGGCACGCCGCAAGCGCCGAACGACTCGACAAGGATGTCGAGGCTGGGGGTTCCAACAAAGCTCAAGGGTTTCGCCATGGATGGCTGCTCCGGTCCCGCCTACGTAGCAAACCCGCTTATCCGTTCGCGGTACGCGAAGGGGGTACGCTAGCGCTGGAAGAATGTCTCGCGCAAAGGGCGCAAAGGCGCAGAGAAGGCCACGCTACCGCGTGCTTCAAATACGAATAAGCACAATGAGAAAAGGAGATCAATGAGGGTGAGGCGCTGTAGTAGTGGGGTGCCCCAAGGCACGCCATAAGCGCCGAACGACTCGACGGGGATGTCGAGGCTGGGCTTTCATTCGAAGTTATTGCGTCGCGCCATGGATGGCGGCCTCTACCCTATATTCTAGGTCGCACCGGCTGGGATGCCCCAAGGCACGCCGCAAGCGCCGAACGACTCGACAGGGATGTCGAGGCTGGGGGTTCCAACGAAGCTCAAGGGTTTCGCCATGGATGGCTGCTCCGGCACCGCCTACGTAGCAAACCCGCTTATTCGATTGAAGCAGCCGAGCCGGCTGCCTCATCCCCCTCCTTCTCTCATTGTGATCATTTCTTCAATCTTTCGCGGATGCGGTGCCTATTTTTACTTTCTTCTTTGCGTCTTTGCTGCTTTGCGCGAGATATTCTTCTTGCCGGGGTTTCGCGACAGCCTCTCATGGAAAAAGAAGGGAAGCGAGCCGGCACCAACAGCGCATCCGTTTGGCCCGGCTGGCGAATCTGCGACGCGATGAGTCCAGAGGTCCAAACAACATCAACCAATGATGCGAGGGAAGCCGGTTTTTTCCTTATGGAAAAAGAAGGGAAGCGAGCCACCTTATCTAGGCCAGGAGTTGGCTGCCCAGCACTGTCCCAATCTGCTATGCTCTGCCGCCCCTCGTGACTCAACGATACCAAACGACATGTTTTCTACCCTGGCGCTGGCCGCGGCCCTTCTGTCGAGCGATACCGATACCCCTCTGGAGCTTGACGATTTACAGGTCACCGCTGGTCGTTATGCCCAGACAACATTCGAAGCCGGCTCTGCGATTACCGTCATCAACCCTGACGGCCCGGGGCAGGAACCGCCGTCAGTTATCACGGACATGCTGCGCTATCAGCCAGGTGTGTATGTGCAACAAACCACGCCAGGTCAGGGCATTCCAATCGTGCGCGGCCTGAAAGGGTCTGAAGTCCTTCACCTGGTTGACGGCATGCGCTTGAACAACGCGTTCTTTCGCAATGCACCTAATCAATACCTGGCCTTGGTCGATGCGCTAAATGTTGATCACATTGAAGTTGTACGCGGGCCGTCGTCAACGCTTTATGGTGGGGACGCAATGGGTGGTGTGGTGCAGATTCTTACGCCCGAGCCACGTTTTGAGGAGACTCAGTTCAATGCTCGCGTAATTGCTGATTCAGCCCATGACCGCTTGCAGGGACGGGCCTCGTTTTCGGGCGGCAATGAAAAAGCGGCGATTCGCGTTGGCGCGTCTTATTCGGACATTGGCGATCGACGAATCGGCGGCGGTACGACGCTGGCCCCCAGCGGTTATCGTGCCGAGGCCTATGATTTGAAAGGTTTGTTTCAACTTAGCAATGAGATCGAGTTGATGGCCGCCGTTCAAAACCTGGAACAACCTTCGACACCACGAGTCGACGAGCTGATCGCCGGTTTCGGACAAACTGAGCCAGATTCCGAGGAATTCTTTTTCGAACCAAACAAGAGAGACTTCTACCATACCCGCCTGTTCTGGGACGCCCAATTCAGCTGGGTCGACCAAATGGAATTTCATTTGGCAAGACAAACGATCGACGACAACCGCAGGTCTCGAAATACAGGCTCGACCAGCCGCAGGCTTGAACAAAACAGCAGCACCCTCGATGGCGCAACCGCTCAGTTTTCCAAATTGGCCAAGAGCGGTATGTTGTGGACCTATGGGCTCGAATATTACGCCGATAGTGTCGACAGCCGTCGCCAGCAACTGGACCTGAACAGCGGCGAATTGAGCAACGTCAACGCTCGCTTTGCCGATGGCTCCAGCATGGACTCTTTTGCCATCTATGCGCAGATGGAACACTGGCTGAGTGACCGTTTTCGAGCCAGCGCCGGGGCGCGTTATTCGGCTTATGACATCGATATCCCGGCTGGCGACCGCGGTGTTGGTGCCAAACTTAGCCCCGACGATATTACCGGCAACCTTTCAGCTCTCTATCAGCTCAATACCAACCTCAACCTGATCGCCAATCTTGGCCGTGGTTTTCGGCCACCCAACATTTTCGACCTGAGTACACTGGGCGAAAGACCGGGCAACCGCTTCAATATTCCAAACCCCAATCTGGCACCGGAAACGGTGCTGACGTTCGACATTGGCCTGCGACACTCTGGCAACGGCTGGCGTGCCGAAGCCTTCGCCTATGTATCTGACTACACCGATCAAATCGTTTCAGTCGCCACCGGCGACATGACGCCGGATGGTCGCTCCATTGTACGCAGCGAGAATGCTGGCGAGGTGCGACTGCACGGCTTCGAAATTGGTTTCAACGGCGACTTAACCGACGATCTCGGCGTATTTGGCACCTTGAACTACACCTACGGCAAAGAAACGACCGGTGGCGTCTCACAAGCGGCTGACCGTATCCCACCTCTCAACGGTCGTTTGGGCCTGGAATACTTCTGGCTGCGCGGCAGCCGATGGCAGGTCTTTAGTCAATTCGCCGACGATCAGGATCGATTGAGTGATCGCGATATCAGCGACCCTCGAATCAACCCCGAAGGAACGCCGGGTTGGGGCACGATCAATTTCGGCGTGGACTTTCCAGTCGGACAGTCATTCGAGGTCTCACTGCAGGCCAAGAACATTACTGACAAGCGCTACCGCGAGCACGCTTCCGGCATTGATGCGCCAGGCCGCAACTTCATCGCCACCCTGGACTACACCTGGTAAAAAAACGGACCGTGCAACGCCTTTGGCGATGATCACGGTCCGACAAATGCTCCTCATTGAAAAGGGGTCCGATTACTCGGGGAGGAGCGTCCACCTCTGCGAATATCTACCATATCGCAGAGACAGCGATTGCGGGGCCGACAATTGTTAAAGGTGGTAGCAACACACATCGAAACCGACCACAAGGCGATCACCTCAATACCGCTATCTGTGAAAGCGCCCTAACTCGGCGCGCCGCCACGCCTTGGGTCGCCATAGGCAATCATCTCGCCTTTGCTCACTTCAACAGCGTGCACGCCACCGAAGTAGAGGTTTTGTTCTGGCCAAACCGTGCAGTGATCGAACATTTGTTTTAAATCGCTGACCACACCATCAGTGTAGCCAGGTTCGACTTGCAGGTGACCCTGCTCATAATGCATGCGACAAGCGTTAATTGACCGTCGCAAATCCATGCCGTCATGCAGCAAGTGTGCAATGACCTGGGGCAATGCAGTACGAATTCGATTCGATCCGCCCGAACCAAGCGCAGTCACGGTGCCATCGGCTTGCTCAATAACGGTGGGGGCCATCATCGATGCCAGCCGTGCGCCCGGGCGCCACTGATGGAACCCTCCCGGATTTAAGTCCTCTTCGCCAAGCACGTTGTTTAACTGAATACCGAAATCCGCCAGAACCAGTCCACTACCCTCACCGTTGGACACTGTCATGGATGCCACATTGCCGGCGGCGTCGGCAACGCTGAAATGCGTTGTCCCACGAATCGCCACCGCCCGCTCGGCAATATCGGAAGCAGCCTGTTGCATATAGCTGGCGTCCAACATGCGGCTAGCAGAGGCTATATCGGCTCGGATGTCGATACCACTGTCGCGCCGCCTGGCGCTGGTCGCTTGCATCGCAGCCGCCAAATGCAAGGCTCGAAGGTGCGAGTCGGCATCGGGTACATCTCGACCCATTTGATCCAAAAGCTGCAACAGGAACATGCTGAGCACACCACCGCAGGCTGGCACCGGGTTGGTAAGCAAACGACTCCCCATTGCGGTGACAATCAGCGGTTTTCGCACCTTAACTCGATAGTCTGAAAAGTCTTGGATAGTGAGCAGCCCACCGCCCTGCGAACATTGCCGCGCTACGTATTGCGCTGGTGCTCCTTGGTAAAACCAGTCCGCCCCGTCACTGGCCATCGCTTCAAAGGCATCGACCAGGCGCGGGATGGCCAGGCGATGGCCAGGCGATGGTAGCCGCCCTGACGAGGCACCGAACAGCTCGGCCACCGCAGGGTTGTCACCAATGATTGGAGCGACCACTTGCGACAGAAAGGCCTGGAAGCGATTGATCTCAACACCTTCCCTGGCTAGCCTCGAAGCCGGCTGGATAATGTCGCGCATCGGCATATAGCCGAGGTCTGCATGAATACGGGCCAGGCCGGCAATGCTGCCGGGCACGGCCGCCGATGCCGCGCCAATCTGAAACTCTTGGACTGCACCACCGAAATCGGCGTGGATTGGTCGAAAATCCAGCTCTTCGCCAGCATCGGGCTGGCGCAACGGCGTCGCAGGAAAGAAATCGTAGATTACTGGCCGCTGCGACACCGGATGGGCTAGCAAAAAACCACCGCCACCAAGCGACGCTAAAACCGGTTCGGTAACGCAGGCCGCCAGGTGGGCCGCAATTACCGCGTCAAAGGCGTTGCCGCCCGCCGCCAGGATATCGGTTGCGGCCTGTGCCGTTTGTTCATGCCCTGCGGCGACCGCTCCAACACCTGACATTGCTAGCCGTCCTCAAGCATCCTCGGCAATCATCGCCATCATCCGCTCAAAATCGGCTTCCGTCAGTTCCCCCATGTGGGTGGTGACGACGGCACCATGGCGATCAAGCAATACCGAATGCGGCAAGGCACCTGCGGGGTTACCGAGAAAAGCCAACAAGCTCATGGCGGCACCATCATCTATCAGGATGGTGTAGGACACCGGCGTTTCCTCAAGAAACGCCTCGACATCTCCGGGCGTATCGATAGCCACCCCCACGATCTCAATCGCACCATTGCCATGCAGCTCGTCAAGGTAGGGCATTTCCCGCCGACAGGGTGCACACCAGGTGGCCCAGAAATTGACCAGCGTTGGACTGCCCTGCCAATCATCGCTGGTGTGCATCGTACCCTCAAGGTCGATCCACTCAACGGTAGGAAACCGCTCAGCCGCGATGTCTGCCATCTGCGGCGCCGCCAACCAGCGTCCGATGCCCCAACCGGCAACCCCGGCAACGATGGCGATGACAATCAGCAGCAGCCACTGCGCTCGCGCCGAACTCATGGCTGAAACGCCTGCTTGACGTGCGCAGCAAACGCGTCTGGCTGTTGATAGCCGACCAGCCTGTAGGCACGGCGCTCCTGTGCCGAGCGATCGAAGAACAAAGTGGCCGGCGGGCCAATCAGGCCAAAACGACGCAGAACCATTTGGTCACTCTCGTTGTTCTCAGTTACGTCGATTTTCAAAAGAACCGCCCCCTGCAGAGCGTCTTGCACGACAGCTTCAGGAAAGGTGTATTTGTCCATACGCTTACAGTCCACGCACCAGTCAGCATAGAAGTCCAGCAAGGTCGGCTGGTTCCGCGAAGCGGCCCGCGCCAGAGCCTCATCCAGCTCATCGTTGTTGGACACATACTCAAATGCCCTAACGTCAACCGACGCCGCTGAGCCGGATGACAGGCCAATGCCTTTCAGAGGCTGCTGCCAATCCTTGCCACCAGCGGCAGCGCCCAAAAGCTGCATCGCGCCAAACAAGGCCAGGATCAGCCCAAGCGCTTTCCACAACCGACGCCAACCTGAGGCACCGTCTGGCAAGCCGTCGAAGGCTCGCAGGTACACTGCCACCGCCAAAGCCAAACAGCCCCACAGCACCATGATCAATTGTGGCGCAAGAATTCGCTCCAGCAACCAAATGGCCACAGCCAGCAAGGCCACGCCAAAGACCGCCTTGACCGCATCCATCCAGGCACCTGCCTGTGGCAGCCACTTGCCGGCTGAGGTACCAAACAACAGTAGGGGCACGCCCATACCCATGGACAATGCAAACAGCGCCAGGCCACCGAGTACGGCATCACCGGTCTGACCGATATAGATCAAAGCACCCATCAACGGAGGCGCAACACACGGGCCAACGATCAACGCCGACAGCAAGCCCATGATGGCCGCCCCCAGCCAGGTACCGCCGCCCTGTTTTCCCGACCACTCATTGAGACGGCTCTGCCAGGACGCCGGCAATTGCAACTCATAAAAGCCAAACATGGACAGCGCCAATGCGACAAAAATGGCGCTAAAGCCAGCCAGAATCCACGCATTTTGAAAAGCGGCCTGCAAGTTGTGTCCAAACAGCCCGGCAATAACGCCCACTACCGTGTAGGTCAAAGCCATGGCCAGAACATAAACCAGAGATAGAGCGAAGGCTCGGCCGGTGGTGACCTTCTTGCCTTGTCCCGCAATAATTCCAGACAGGATCGGGATCATCGGAAATACGCAAGGCGTGAAGGTCAACAACAAGCCAAAACCAAAAAAGCCCAGAACGGTCCAAAGCACGTTGTCCCCGGCCAATGCGCTAGCCAGGCGGTCCTGCTCGCTGACCGGCACTTGAATCGGCTCGGGCGCTGCGGCCCGCATCTCCGGTGGCTTGGTCAAGGGTCCGCCCGCCGGCAGCACGATCGGCACGGTCCGTTGCATTGGCGGGTAACAAATGCCCGCTTCCTTGCATCCTTGATAACCGGCCTGCAGTTCTACAGACCCTTGCTTTAGATGCTGTCGATAGACTTTCAGCTCAAATTCCAGCAGACCACGAAACACCTGCACGTCGCCAAAGTGTTCGTCGTACATGGGTTCGCCTGGCGGTAGCTGAAGCGCCGCCAGCGACAACTGTTCGTCACCACTCAAGGCGAATGCAAACTTGTCCCGGTACATGTAGTAGCCATCGGCGATGGTAAACCGGACCAGGATCTGATCTGGTGCCCCATCGATGGCCTCGAAGCGAAACGCTTCATCTTCCGGCAACGCTTCGTCGCCGAACAAATTCAACCCGGGCGCTGCACCAAGGCTCAGTGGTGAAGCCGCTGCGCTCGGGTTGTCTGCGGCCGGCAAGTCCACAGTCACCGTTTGTGTGTTTGGTGGATAACAGACGCCGAGATCAGCACAGCCCTGCGACCGTGCTTCGATGGTGACCGTCGCTGGTGCGAGGCCGTAAATCAGCGGCAAATCGACATCAACGCCGTCACGGTAAGTCTCGACCACACCGAAGAATTCGTCATCCTTGACTTTGCCGGGTGGACTGATCGCCTCACCTAGTTCCACGCCCTCGGTCGCAGAATCAAAACCCATGCGACCGCGATACATGTAGTAACCGTCGGCGATGTCCCAGTGAATGCGAACTGTATTGGCATCAACGGCTTCGGCGCGAATGGCAAACGCCTCGTCCACCGGCAACAACTGCGACGGGTCCACCGCCGACGCCAACGATGAGGTCAGCAAAAGGCCGAGCGAGACGGCTATTGTTGGAATTTTCATGTCAGATCAGACCGGTCCTTAGCAGTAATATTGCAAAGCAATCCAGGTTTACGGGGCAGGCCCTTGCAGGAAATCGATAAACAACGCCTGCGCTACCCTGGAGAATAACTGTTCATTGTCGTTCATGGCGTCGACGGGCACCGTATCGAATGCATGCCGGGTGCCATCCAAAATGGTGACTGAGGCCTCACCACCCTGCCTCTTGAGTCGGTTGATCACGTCAAGGCAAACCTCTTCATCGACCGACTGGTCATCGCGCACGACCACCAAATGAAGCCGCGTTGCTGACAAAGCATTTGCATTCAATACGTGGTCATCCGCGCAATAAGGGTAGACCAGCATCAGTGCGTCGAGTTCAGACAACGCCTGCTGCCCGGCCGGCGTCATCCGCGCTGCCCAATTATCCAGGTCCTCATCGACCAGTTCCAGTATTGACCAGCCACCGTGAGACCAACCGACCAAACGAATGCTTGACGCATCAATGTCCGATCGGCTTGCCAGATAGTCCAGCGTCGCAGCCAAATCGGCCGCGCGTTGG
>BQJN01000150.1 GCA_021604725.1 Lysobacteraceae bacterium
AATAATCTCTCCGGGTAGCCAGTAGGGAAGGATGATGGCAACAACCATCCATGGGTGAAGCGGCGTTAGGGCAAGTGCCCCAAGGCACTCGGTCCCGCTGAACGACTCGCCATGGATGGCGAGGCTGGGGGTGCCTATTGGCGACGTCGTTTCGCCAGGGATGGCGGCGCTAACGCTGCCTACGCAGTGCATCCATGTGCGGTCGTTCGGTCGATGTAGGTAGTGTTGGAGTTGCCATCCATGGCGCAACGATCTAGCTTCGAACGTAGCCCCAGCCCAGCCATCCATGGCTGGTCGTTCGCCACCTACCGAGTGCCATTCAAGGCACTATGCCTTGCAGATCGGCGCGCGCGGAGGGTAGCAAGTTGTAGTTAGGCGTCATCCAGGCTTTCTAGCATCTCTCGCTTGAATGCCTCAACATCGAAGGTCTCGGCGTTGCCGCTCTGGAAACCTTTGGTGATTGCCTGCTGGAGGACGCGAATTTTGTCGTGACGCTCCTGGTCCTTGCGGATGAGGTCGCGGACATAATCACTGCTGCTTGCGTAGCGGCCGCCTGCGATGCGGTCCTGTATCCAGCTGCGCATGGGTTCGGGAAGTGAAATGTTCATCGTTGCCATGATGCGATGCCTAGTTGGTCGTAAAAACGATTCTCAATCGCTGGCATGGCATTAATTGGCAAATATTGCCATAACAGTGCGTTTCAACTAGTCATTAGACTCCCGGCTTTCGGAGCCACTAGACCGTGGCCAATACCGTCCAACACGTGCGCAGTATTCGGCGAACTCGCTTGAGTGCATGTTGGCCATGTGGGGTTCTTCTACATGTCGAACGTGCAGGTCTACACCGTAGAAACCGATGATCAGGACTATCGCTAGATAGCAATCTGGAAGTAGGGCCAGGAGGCCAACACCGAAAATGAATACGCCGGTATATATTGGGTTGCGGCTAAAGGAGTAGAGGCCGTGCGTGACCAGCTCGGTCCTTTCTCTTTGCGCCACGCCTATGCGCCAAGATCGACCCATCTGCCACTGTGCGATAACGGTGATTGCAATGCCAATCAGGCATATGGCAACACCAAGCGCAGACAGCGAGGTGAACGGTTGCAAGGTCGGTTGGTACCAACCGGCGTTATGCGCCGCCGAAATAACAATCACCAGCAGGGCTGAGACGATGCAGATGATGGCAGATGCTGAGCGTGCAGTGGGTCGCAGCAGTTGACGCGCAGGGCGTATGCCGTGGTCGCCGGTTAGGTGCAGTTGCAGCAGTATGCGACCTACAACTGCAAAGGTCAGAAAAGCAAGGCAGGCTGCAAGGGCCATGTCGTTTTTATCCCGTGAGTCCGTTCACAGGATAAACCAACTAATCGCTGAAATGCGTGAAGCAACGCATGGCTTCACGCATTATTGCGCTTCGGCTAAGCTTCGTCGCGGTAACGTCGAATCCAGATCGCGGCAGCGATGAAGATAACCGCGAACGGGATGCCCCAGATCAGGTCAGGGTCGATCAGACGTTGCGCCAGGCCCGAATAGAACTCACCCAGGTTGGCGAAGTCGTCCGGCTCGAAGTCGACCTCAAGGTCAGTGCCCGCTGGTTTCATCGACAAGCCCTGAGGGATGACCACATACATCAAGCGTTCGCCGATGGTTTGCAGGATCCAGTTGCTTTGGTAGTCGAAGGTCTGCAGGAAGTTGACCCAGGACTGCATCATGCCAGCCAGTACAGGTGGAATGACTGCCCACAGGAAAGGCTTGCCTTTCGCGAAGGAAGAGGCGAGCAGACACCAGGCGTACAACGGCGCAGCCCATAGCATGTGCACCAGGAGCATTGCCAACAAACTCAACCAGATCGAGAACGGCTGCGCTGGTTGCAGCAGTGAAGTCCAGACGTCAGCGCCACCGCTGGCCAGCATGATCAAGCCGATCAGCAGGAAAGCGACGTGGGTCAACGCAATGACAATAATAAATATCACTGGGGCGACCAGCAGAGCCATAGCCAGCTTGGACATCACGGTCATGGTGTCCGACACCGGCAATGACCGCCAGAACAGGATGGAGCGGTCCTTGCGGTCGTCGTACAAGGCGCCCAAGGCATAAAAGAACACGATGAAGGCCATGATCATCAGGAAGAACATGGCAATCGCATGCATGAAGCCGTTATAGCCAGTACGCAAAGTCTCGGCATCAACATTTTCAATCTGACCGACGAAGGTGCTGAGCATGAACTCTTCGCCATTGAGCCGAACCGAGAAGAACACCAGAGTAAAGATCGCCAGGATGTTCAAGGCGATCATGATCAGTGAGATCGTCACCGGGGCGATCAGGAATGCGCCTCGGTTTTCCCAAAACTCGCGTTTCAATTGAGCAATAAACACATTCATGCTGCTTGCTCCCCTTGCATTGTGGCGACAAACAGGTCGGCTACGCTGGGCGCGTGGAGCTCACCAAATTCAGCCAGCTTTTGTCGGTCAGCACCGTCGAACAGGAAGATGTTTTTGCCGAACAGCGAACGCTCGTGAATCGGATTCATGGCCCGAGCGGCGTCCGCCATATCGTTGGTCGTCATCAGCTCAGTAAACCGTTCCTGTACGTCATCCATGCTGGCATCGAGGACGATGTTGCCGTCTTCGATGAACATCAGGTCGGTCAGGATGTGTTCGATTTCCTCGACCTGGTGGGTGGTGACGATGATGGTGCGTTGCTCGTCGAAATAATCATTGAGCAGCGTCGTGTAAAATTCTTTGCGGTAGATAATATCCAGACCCAGCGTTGGCTCGTCGAGCACCAGCAACTTGGCGTCAATGGCCATAACCAAAGCCAGGTGCAACTGCGCGGTCATGCCCTTGGACAGATGTTTGACTTTACTGTCGTGCTTGATTTTGGTTCGGCTCAAGAACTCCATCGCTCGTTGTCGGGAAAAGCCGGGATGGACATTCTCGACATAGTCGATGGCTT
The DNA here is from genome assembly GCA_021604725.1 of Lysobacteraceae bacterium. GTDB lineage: Bacteria > Pseudomonadota > Gammaproteobacteria > Xanthomonadales > BQJN01 > BQJN01. Next base: position 2,952 of record BQJN01000150.1, read on the forward strand.
GCCAGACGCGAATCCAGCGCGGAAGCACGGCGACATCGGCGATGAAGCTGACTTCGTGCATCAGTTTGTGACGGTTTTTCATCGGATCCAGGCCCATCACCGACAGTTCGCCACCGAAACTGGTCAAACCAAGAATGGCTTTCAGTGCGGTGGTTTTGCCGGCGCCATTGGGGCCAATTAGCCCAACGATGCGTCCCGACTCAACATCGAAATTGACCTCATCCAGGGCGGTAAACTTGCCATACCGCTTGGTCAGGTTGCGTGCTCTGACGATGGTTCCCATGAGTTTTCCTTACGCTATTATTTCGCGAACAAGTCGCTTGCAGATAATCCAAGGCGACGCACACGAGCTTCGATGTGCGGCCATTCTTCGGACAAGAATTTTTCTCGCTCGGCAGCCAATAGGGCTTCGCGCGCCCCCTCTCTGACAAACATGCCAAGGCCACGTTTCTTTTCAACAAGGTCATCATCGACCAGGACTTGATAGGCCTTCGATACCGTCAACGGGTTGAGCTGCATTTCGGCAGCAACGTTACGTACCGAGGGCAGGGCATCGCCCTCTGCCAGGTCACCGTCGAGGATCATGGCAATGGCCCGGTCCCGCAGTTGCAGGTAGATGGGCTGATTGTCGGTCCAGTGTGTACTCATACCCACGGCCCGAAGCTATCTCCACAACCGCTTTAGGGAAAAGTGCAGGCGGCTCAAATCCATGCCTTCGCTCTCGGCCTGTTCATCTGCGGTGACCTCAACACACTCCACTTCCTCCGCATGCGGCTGGTGGCTGACCAGCGCAGAGGGCGACGGAATGTGGTCCGACAGGGCTTGTGCAGTGGTGATGATCCCAGTCAGGAAGGCTGCCTGGAAGACCAATATACCGATCAGATGTTTGCGGCTGCGTTTCATCAGCTTATCTCACGCGTCTTAGTAATCTAGTGTTGTAGTGAACTATAACACCAGCTCAGGGGCGTGGACAAGTAGGCCGAAAGTCCTGGGTTGGGTGGTTCGCGTACCTCATCCTGGTCTCATGCCTTGCTCTTGAAGGAGCCGTAGGCGGCAAGTGCAAGGGCGACGAGTAGCGGTACATAGCGTTCTGCAATGTCGCCTGGCGTGTTGGGTAGCAGGTGGGCGATGACGGTTAGGGCAAAGCCGGCGACCATCGACGCCAGCAACCAAGGCCCTGCGATTTGTCGGCCGCACAGTCGCAGCACCAGGGCTGGACCGAGCGCCGAGCCGAGAGCATGCCAGGCGAACAGGACGCGAGAGAAGATATCCTGCGGTGCGAATAAGGCAAGCACCAGCGCAACGATGGTGACGCCAGCGACTGTTTGCCGGGTTCTGCTCAAGCTGGCGCCAGAGTTACGACTGAAATCATGGCTCACTGCCGCACCCGCAACGTGCAATTGGCTGTCGGCCGTCGACATGATCGCTGACAGGACAGCGGCGGTCATGACGCCGGCAATCACCGGAGGCAACAGTTGCTGACTGACTTCAAGCAGCGCAGATTCGGTGTTGTCGATGGCGCCAAGTACTGAGCGCGCATACCAACCGGTGATCAACATGCCGCAGTACAGCACCGCGGCCCAGCTCAGGGCGATGATGCGGCCATGTCGCAGGCTGCGTTCGTCCTTCAAGGCCATAAAGCGGTTGACAACATGCGGCTGGCCCGGATAACCCAGTCCGATGCCGAGCAGGCCGACAACGAAGCCTACGCCTGCAAGCCCAGCACCGGTGACCCAAGTACTGTTCGGGCCCATCAAGTCCTGATACACCACTGAGCCGTCGACAGACAGGATGCAAACCAATGGCAGCAAAATTGAGGTCAGGGCCATCAGCAGGCCCTGCAGGGCGTCGGTGATGCTAACAGCCCAGAACCCACCAAGGAGCACATAGGCCAGCACAACAGCAGCACCGACGATCATCGCATCGTTGGACTCCATGCCCAACGAAGAGCTAAATGCCGTGCCTGCCGCCTGAAATTGAGCGGCCACATAGAAAACGAACGAGAAGACGACAATAACGGCACCGAAGCGGCGGATCGGGATACGCAAACGCCCTTGGACATTGTCGGCGAGAAAGCTGATGAGGGTGAGCGAACCATCGTTGCGACTGGCCTTCATCAGGCGCGGTGCAACCCAACACCAGTTGATGACAAAGCCGAGCATGGTCGCCGGTAGCAACCAGATAGCCGGTAGGCCCCAGGCGAACGCAGCGCCGCTGACGCCAAGCAAACTCCACGCCGATGACGAACTGGCAGAAGCGCTGAGCGCGGCGACACTAGCCCCCAGGGTTCTGCCGCCAAGGATAAAGTCTGAGCTGTCGTGGGTTCGCGTTCTGGCCCAAAGGCCAAGGCCCAGCAGCGCCACCTGGTAGGCAATCAGCGTCAACAACACCGCCATATTGTTGCTCATCAAAGCAGTCCTTTTTCTACTAGTGCGGCAATAGTGTCAGAATGCAGCTGCTTTGTCCGCTGGTTGGCACGCTCAAAGGCATCTGTTGACGTCGGCGGGCCCTGAGTGAGCAGGGCTCGGCAGTGTTGACTCAGCCTGCTGGCACCTACACTGCCGGCTGCGCTGGCGATGTTGTGGCAGGCGTGTCGCCATCTAACAGCATCAGCGTCTTCACTGGCCGTGACCATCTGCGCCACATAGGTTTTTGCGTCGCGCTCAAAGGTCTGGATCAACTGCTTGATGAACTGGCCATCGCTGTCCAGTTCATGCAGTTGTTTCAGAACGGATGCATCAAGCAGCGGACGGGAGCGCACATCGTCTCGCGCCGCCGGTTGTTTGCTCATGCCGGATCGTTGTCCGTTGTCGGATAACGTTTGGCAAGCGTTGACTCAATGCTGATAAGCGCATTGACGCATGCAGGATCGAGCCACTGACCACTGAGCTGGCTAAGCTCAGTTAGCGCCTTGGCCAGCGTTGTTGAGGATGTACGCAAGATGTTTTCAAGCGCATCGACGGTATGGGCCACGCGACTGGGTAAAGGGATCTGCTCGCCTTTGAGCCCGTTTGGTTGACCGGTGCCATCGAATTTTTCATCACGATGGCTGTGCAACAGGGCGGTGAGCTGCATACCGGAGCTTTGGCCGTTGTCAAAAATGGCCTCGCCGTCGAAACCCTGGGCTTCGGCCTGCAACGGTGCAGTGCCAATGGCTCTGCCAATCAATGACAGTGGCGCAGCCAGGTTCATGTCGTGACATAGGGTGGCGTCGAGGCCACAGGCGGTGGCCAGGTCGTGAGCGGTCTGACCAAAGCGTTCAAGCTGTGATGTCTCGGTATTTTGGTATGCGGCCATCAGACGCAGCAGGCGCCGCAACGCAGCTTGTTCGCACCGCTCCTTCTCCACCGCAGCATCGGCGATCCTTTGTTCAAGGTATCTGGCTCGGTCTCGTAGACCCAACTGGTAACGGCGCAGCGTTAACAGGTTTCGAGTGCGTGCTCGGAACTCGGCAAAGTTGTAGGGTTTGTTGAGAAACTCAGTTGCGCCGGCCTCAAGCGCTTCGAGGCGTATGTCATCTTCCTCGGAAATGGTCACCAGCACGATCGGGATGTCGCGGCGCTGCGGCGCGCGTCGAAATTTCTTGATTAACTCGACGCCATTGATTCCGGGCATGCTGTAGTCGACGAAAAGCATGTCGAGCTCAAGGCCATCGAGAACAGTAAGCAACTCGGCTGCTTTGTCATACACCATGACATTGGCGTTGGGCTCCAGTCCGGTGATCAGCTTGGTCAGTAATTGCCGGCTGGTTGCTTGATCATCGACGACCGCAATTGTGGTCAATTGTGCATCCTGGTCATGGGCGGCCGCTTATTATATTCGCAAATCGCAGCGAACGGTAAAAGTGTACGGCTTCATTTCAAATGAACTTGGCCCGCTGAAATGAAAAAGCCCGCGGACCAAGGTCACGCGGGCGTTTTGAATGGCTGACTAGCCTGTATCTCGGCTACCCTCTTGCTCACTCCACGGCGCTTGTCATTGCTACCTTGTCTGACTCATGCCTGAGGGAGCTTTCATCAATAAACCAGGCTAGCTGCTGGTATCGCAGGAAATCAGGCCCATAGACTCCAGCTTCAGAATAATGCGCTGGGCTGCCTCATCAGGGCTGCAATTGGCTGTGTCGACACGCAGTTCTGGCGCTTCTGGCTCCTCGTAAGGGTCCGAGATGCCGGTGAACTCCTTGATCTTGCCGGCACGTGCCATGGCATACAGGCCTTTGCGATCACGTTCCTCGCATACTTGCAGGCTGGTTGAGATGTGCGTCTCAACAAAGCCACCAAGCGGCTCGATCATGTCGCGTACTTCACGACGCGTATGACGATAGGGTGCGATCGGTGCGCAGATGGCTACACCACCGTTTTTGGTGATCTCACTGGCCACATAGCCGATTCGCAACACATTGATGTTGCGGTGGTCGCGAGAAAAGCCCAGCTCGCTGGACAGGTGCTTGCGGACGATGTCGCCGTCTAGCAAGGTGACGGGACGGTCGCCCATCTCCATCAACTTGACCATCAATGCATTTGCAATGGTAGATTTGCCAGCACCAGACAAGCCGGTGAAAAACACGGTGAAGCCTTGCTTGTTGCGCGGTGGGTAACGCTTGCGCAGCTCTTCAACGACTTCCGGATACGAGAACCACTCTGGAATATCCAGACCTTCTCGCAGGCGACGGCGAAGCTCTGTACCTGAGATGTTCAGGACGTTCTCGCCTTCCTTGATATCGGATACCGGCGCGTACTGGGCGCGTTCTTCGACGTACACCATCATTTCAAACGGCACCATTTCAATGCCGAGTTCTTTTTGGTGCTGCTCAACCAGCTCCTGAGCATCGTACGCGCCGTAGAAATCTTTGCCCTGACTGTCCTGGCCGGGACCAGCGTGGTCGCGACCGACGATCAGATGGGTGCAGCCGTAGTTCTTGCGAATAATGGCATGCCACAACGCTTCACGCGGACCGCCCATGCGCATGGCCAGGTTAAGCAGGCTCAAGGTCGTGGTTTGCTCCGGGAAGCGGCCAAGCAGGCGCTCGTAGCAGCGAACGCGGGTCAGGTGATCGACATCGCCGGGCTTGGTCATGCCGACCACGGGATGGATCAGCAATGCAGCCTCAACGTTCTTGGCAGCACGGAAGGTCAATTCCTGGTGGGCG
>BQJN01000151.1 GCA_021604725.1 Lysobacteraceae bacterium
CCTATGGTGCAGCCATCCATGGCGAAGCGTTTGCACTTCGAAAGAACCCCCAGCCTTGCCATCCGTGGCAAGTCGTTCAGCGGGATCGAGGGACGTTAAGTCCCTCGTTCTGGCTCCGCTTCACCCCTGCCAGCGAACCTTTATGAATAATGCAGGCTAGTGATCTTAATATTCAGAAAGCTCGCGCCGCGAGCCCAGCGGATGAGCATCCGCTTTAGGAAATAAGCACTAGGAGGGCAGGAGGGCCAGTGAGGCGAGCCTTGCTCGCTACGCAAGATGGATTCCGGGTCAAGCCCGGAATGACAGGATTATTGGGGCCATTCCGACAAGAACCGGAGGCCCCGTGAACACAAATAACTAAGCCGTTTTTCCACCGTGCAGTTGAGCCCTATGGTGGCTCATGTTCTGAACCATGGTTGGAGCATTGCGCCACTGCTCGACATTTTGGTGTAGACCCCAAACCGCGTCATCCCGGGCCTGGACCCGGGATCCAGAGGCGCGCTAGCGCAAGAAAAGATGGATTCCGGATCGAGTCCGGAATGACGATAGTGGGATGGATTCCGGATCGGCGTCCGGAATGGCTGCAGGGATTGAAGCAGCGCCCCTCACCGCGTCATCCCGGGCCTGGACCCGGGATCCAGAGGCGCGTTGGCGCAAGAAAAGATGGATTCCGGATCGAGTCCGGAATGACGGTAGTGGGATGGATTCCGGATCGAGTCCGGAATGACGGTAATGGGGTGATTCCCGATCGAGCCCGGAATGACGGCAAATGGGACGGCCTCCTGGGCTGCGTCTGTAAGGTTTGCGCCAACTCGGTGGTGAGTTGAGTTTGAGCGGGGTATGGTGAGTACTCCAGTTTCCTTCGCAGGTCACTTCATGCAATTTTTGAGAACGCCAGACGCCTGTTTCGAAGACCTTGAGGGTTATGACTACGCTGCCCACTATGTCGATGTCGACGATGATGAAGGCGGCCAGTTACGGGTCCACTATGTTGATGAAGGTCCGACCGAGGCAGCCCCCGTCTTGCTGATGCACGGCGAGCCCTCCTGGGCCTACCTGTATCGAAAGATGATTCCGCTGCTAACAAGTGCTGGTCATCGTGTTCTCGCTCCAGATCTGGTGGGCTTCGGGCGTTCAGACAAGCCGACAAAACGAAGCGACTACACCTATGCTCGTCACGTGGCCTGGATGCAGGCATTTTTCGACCAGCTCAAGCTAACAGATGTCACCCTGGTTTGTCAGGATTGGGGCGGGCTGATTGGGCTGCGGTTGGTCGCTGAGAACCCTGATCGCTTTAGTCGTGTCGTAGCCGCCAACACCATGCTGCCTACAGGCGACCATCATCCTGGCAAGGCTTTCGAACAATGGAAAGCCTACTCGCAGGATGTGGATGTGTTTCCGGTCGGTTCAATCATTGATCGAGGCACGGTGTCACCGCTATCTGAACAGGTGATTGCTGCATATGACGCGCCATTTCCGGAGGAACGATTCAAAGAGGGGGCGCGGCAGTTTCCATTGTTGGTTCCGGTGACGCCCGATGATCCGGCCGCCGAAGACAATCGTGCTGCTTGGGCGGTACTGATGAAATGGACCAAACCATTCTTGACTGCATTCAGCGATCAGGACCCCATTACCATGGGCGGTGATCGTTTGATGCAAAAACTGATCCCGGGTACTGAAGGTCAGCCGCATACCACCATCGTTGGCGGCGGCCACTTCCTGCAAGAGGATCAGGGCGAGCAGTTGGCTGGTGTCGTGATCGATTTCATTGCGAACAACTAAGCTAGTTATACGTAATGTCAAAACCGCTCGCCACTAATAGCCGATCTCCACTTCAATGGGTAAGCGTACTGGTTCTGGTTGCGGCGGTGATCAGCCCGATGGCGCATGGTCTTGATGCCACTGAACTTGCCCAACTGCTCGAAGTTGAGCGGCAGAACATGGCCATGCCTGGTTTACGTGCGGCGGTGCACTTTCCGGATGGAAAGCTTGTCGCTGCGGCGACCGGACTGGCCGACGTCGAGGCCAATATTCCTTTGAACAACACCATTGGCATGCCTGGCGGCAGCACCGGCAAGACGTTCGTAGCCGCACTGACCATGGTGCTTGTCGAAGATGGGCTGCTCAGCCTGGATGACCCGGCTTCCAAATGGCTGGGTGACAGCGCTTGGTTCCAGCGCTTGCCGAATGCCGAGACCATGAAGGTTAGGCACTTGCTCTCCCATTCTGCTGGCCTGGCTGATTATATTGAAACGGCCAGATTTCACACCGCGACAGTTTGGCGGGTTTTGCGCCATGGCAGCGCCAAATTCGAGCCCGTTGAGTTAATCGGCTATGTCGCGAAGCGTCGCCCGCAATTCGAGGCCGGGCAGGGTTATCACTACACCGATGCCGGCTACCTGGTGCTCGGCAAACTGATTGAGGCTGCCAGCGGCGAGACCTACTACGACCTGCTGCGCAAACGAATTCTTGAGCCGCAAGGTCTGGATTTGGTTGTTCCCGCCGACCAGTCAGTACTGCCCAACATCTCGCCCGGTTACATGCATGGCGCACGAAACCTCAGGGACGATGGAACAATGAAGCTGGACCCCAGCTCCGAGTGGACCGGTGGTGGTCTGACCACCACGCCGACCATGCTGGTCAAGTTTTTCTCCAGCCTGGCAGCTGGCAAAGTGGTATCAGAACATGGCTTTACACAGATGGTCGATGGCGGCTGGCAGGATCCTGAAACGCCGCAAGTGCACTATGGCTTCGGCCTGTTTGTCGATAGCCAATCCCGGACTATCGAGCATGGGGGGCTGTGGCCGGGCTATCGAACCCATGTTTGGCATGACCTGAAAAGTGGGATCAGTATTGCGGTACAGACCAACCGCGATGGGCGTTTGGATCTTGAATCGCTGGTCGGTCGCATCAAGGACCGAGCCGTGCATCAACCGACGCTCGAGGCCAGAAAGTTGGGTCGTCAATAACTGAAACGGAGGCCAGGGGCCTGGCTGACCCACCATGTCACTGACTATTGGGCGAGCGATTTGGCATTGACATGACCGAAGGTTATCAGGTTCCTTACATTTCAATGGCTTAGGAACCATCGAAATGGCGATACGTCCATGTATCGCGCGAGGCCGTAGTTTCGCGACAGCCTCCTATGAGGGTGTTGCAATAGCCCGTCCTGGGCTAGCAACACACGGATTCCGAAAAGCGTGGTTTTCGAAACCCTTACATTTCAACGGGTTAAAACCCATAGAAATGGCGATACGTCCATGTATCGCGGGAGGCTGTAGTTTCGCGACAGCCTCCTAAAACGTAAAGAACGTAAGCGTATCGTCCGTAGCGCTTTATAATGCTGGCTAATTGCCCGACCGTTTGGTTGGGGCCAAAACAGAACAGGCGATATTCAGATGGGCGACAGTTCAAAAACCGTGTCACTGGTTTTGGGGAGCGGCGGAGCACGCGGTTTGGCGCACATTGGTGTCATTCGCGCGCTCGAAGAGACCAACCATTCGATACAGTCCATCGCCGGCTGCTCAATGGGGGCGTTGGTGGGTGGTATTTACGCCGCCGGCAAGCTCGATGAGTATGAGCAGTGGATTCGCAATATCACCAAAATGGACATGGTGGCGCTGCTCGATATGGCCTGGTCCGGTGGTGGATTGGTCAAAGGCGACAAGATCATAGGAACGCTGGTTGATCTGGTAGGCAACACCAAAATAGAAGAGCTGCCCATCCCGTTTACGGCGGTTGCCGCAGACCTGACACGTGAGCGGGAAGTTTGGCTCAACAGGGGGCCGATTTTTGATGCGATACGCGCCTCAATGTCGCTGCCACTGTTCTTCACGCCCGTCTCTTACAAGGGACTGCATTTGGTCGATGGTGGTGTGCTCAATCCGGTACCTATCGCTCCGACCTTCAATGATAAAACCGACCTGACAATCGCCGTCAATCTGGGTGGACGAGGTGGCGAGGGAGTACGCCGCAAAACGCCCGAGAAAAAAGCCGCCGATGATGATCGATTGCACAAGAAAATTGCACGTTTCATCAAAGACCTGGCGACCCCGGACCAAGATGAGCCCTCTGGCAAACTAGGTGCCTACGCAGTCGCTGCACAGGCCTTCGATGCCATGCAAAATACCGTCGCCAGACAAAAGTTGGCAGCCTATCCGCCAGATGTTCTGATCGAAATTTCACGCAATGCCTGCGGCTCATTCGACTACGACATGGCCGAGGAGATGATCGAGCATGGGCGACAGGTTGCTCTGAAACGAATCGGGCAATTCAAGGGCTGAAATCACAAGAACCAGCCTCGGTATTCAAATGAAGTTTCTCAAGAAGCCAAGACCACAGACCCAACCTCGCGTTATCAGGGCAGCTTGACCATAGTATATAAGTATGAAAAGCTACGTACGTCAGCGTTCGTACTTATGGAGAAAAGACTATGCGTCATTATTTTTACTTGTGCCTCGCAATGTTGGCTGCTGCGTGCGCTAGCAACGGACCTATTGACCCCAATCGTGGCTTGCTCGTCGCCTCCGACGGAGTGAAAGCTATATTCGATGATGAATCAGTGGATGTGGCAGAAGCGGTGGATGATGTGCGATGCGAACGAACCATGATTGTTGGGTCCCATTTGATTCGGCGCTATTGCTACACGCTGCCTGAGGCCGAACGACTGGAAGAACGGGTCAAGGAATTCAGACTCAAGTTCATGCAGCATCAGCCGAAACCGTCGCTGGGCTCTGGAGGAGGTGGTGGGCCACAGTGATTCATGGCATTTGCCGTGATCTGTGTGCCAAAGGCGAAGGGTTGGCTTTGGCTTGATCGTTACCATCAATCGGAAGCCAATGATGCGCAGGCAGTGCTAGAGCAGTTGGCCGGTGCGCTTCAGCGACCGGAGTGTGAACCCGCGACTTGACCTTTGCTTGCCGTATCGGGTCGCTGAGTATTCATTATCGGCTAGCGATCGAATCGCTGAGCGCTACCTGGCAGCTCAGAAGTAGCACCAAGGTAGTCCATCCAATGATGGCTTCAGCGATACCGTGAGTTGGTGAAGTTGTGCGCCCCATTCAATGCAGGGCGAGCAGCCCTCCAGATCGATGCACCGAGATTTTTGCGAATGGGTGTACCTGCATCAAGCGTGGCTATTGTTTCGACTGTGATGTTCATCGCTGATATTGGCTAACGTGGTCAGGAATCGGCATATCCATGCACGGCTCATCAGCAATGGCCGTTCCGAACTGTGTGGTCATTGGGATCACCCCTGCCCAATGACCCAGACTCATGTCCGCCGGGTTATCACCGGGAGGCCCGCTTCGCTGTTTCAAGGAAGCCTGTTCAATCGGCATACGCAGCACGGTGGTAGCGCCGAGCTCTTTTCTGTTTGAAGCGCGAGCATTGCCGGTGCGACCTGGAATCAAGTGCTCGACCAGCAAATCCAGCGCCGCCATCTTTTCAGCAGGCTCGTCAACGACGCGAGCATTGCCAAATGCAACTACAGATCGGTAGTTCATCGAGTGGTTAAAGGTGCTTCTTGCCAACACCAGTCCGTCAAGGAAGGTGACGCAAACACTCATCGGAACGCCTTCGCTACCGATCTTCAGCAAACGACTGGCGACCGAGCCATGCAAGATGAGGTCGTCACCATCGCGAGCATAAGTCATTGGAATGACGGTCGGTTGGCCGTTCGCGGCAAAACCAACGTGTGCCAGTAGACCTTCATCAAGAACAGGGTAGATGCTGTCTCGATCATAGGCACCGCGCTCGGGAAGCCTTCGCACTTTGTTGCGCTCGTCAATGGGGTACATGTGCCACACTCCTGTTGATGATTGGTTCTATACTAGTTTGGTCCTATGTGTAATTGGTAGATCCACTTTTTGGTTCTAAATGGGTCCAGTAATGATCTTGAGTCTTGATGGGGAAGGTCCACTTTACCGCCAGGTCACTCGCGCCTTGCGCCAGTCGATTGAACGCGGTGATCTGGTAGCTGGTGAGCGCTTGCCCGGTACGCGACGACTTGCTGCAGACCTTGGCGTATCGAGAAACATCGTCATCATGGCTTTCGATCAACTTGTGATTGAGGGCTACGTCGAATCTCGCGTTGGGTCTGGGACGGTTGTTGCAGACACCCGCCCGATGGTGGGTTTGTCCGTGCCTGTCAAAAGGCAGTCAGAGTCTGCGGACACTGTAAAGTTGTCAGTTGAAGGGAAGCGTTTGGTTGATGCAGCCGGCCAGGCGCTTGATTTGGCCAGGCAGCCTGGCAAGGCGCGGTACAACTTCGAATATGGATTGGTTGAACCGGATGCTACCAGTCAGGCTCAATGGCGGCGGTTGATGGCACAGTCCATTGCTACCGCGCAGTTTGACTATGGCCACCCGGCGGGAGAGCCTGGCCTGCGGGAGGAAGTAGCCAAGCACCTGAACAATCATCGAGGCCTCAATATTGCCTCCGACAACGTTGTTATTGTTTCGGGCTCGCAGCAAGCCCTGGACCTGGTGGCGCGGTTATTCGTTTCACCTGGTGACAGGGTTTTGGTCGAGGAGCCGCAGTATCAGGGGGCTCGTCAGGCCTTTGTGGCTGCTGGCGCCAACTTGCTGCCAAGTCCGGTCGATGCCGATGGAATGTCGATACCCGAGGATGCAGGTCGCATACGTGTCGCTTATGTCACGCCTTCTCATCAGTTTCCGACCGGTGTGGTCATGCCGGCGCAGCGACGATTTGAATTGCTGCGGTGGGCAGCGAGTCATGGCACGCTGATTGTTGAGGACGACTATGACAGCGAGTTTAGATATGACTCGCATCCCGTGCAGGCTCTGGCTGGACTACGTAGTGAGGCCGCCGTGGTCTACGTCGGGACATTCGCCAAATCGTTATTCCCAGGCTTGCGCCTCGGATATCTTGCAGCGCCCAAGTCAATTGCCAACAGTCTGACGCGGGCGAAGTGGCTGACCGATCGCTGCTGTTCCTTGCCATTGCAAAACGCGCTCGCCACGTTTATGGCAAGTGGCGATTATCGTCGGCATCTACGGCGTATGAGTCGTCGTTATTCTCAGTCACGCCATGCGCTGGTGAGCGCATTGAACAAATGGTTCGGAGCCAAGATTGAAATTGGCGGAGGGCAGGCCGGCATTCACTTGACGGTATGGTTTCCTGAGTTGGACGGCTGCATGGAAGCAACGCTCATTGAGTTTGCGATGCAGGTCGATTGTGCTGTCTACCCGGTGTCTGTTTACTACATTGATCAGGCCAACAAGGCTTGCCCGGGCCTGATTATGGGTTACTCGTCCATGCAGGCAGCCGATATCGAGGCTGCCGTTGAACGATTGGCGACGGCCTGGACGCCCTTATTTGAGCGTTGATTGAGTTTTATCCAATTCTGCCGCTTCCAGAAAGCAGGTTTTGAAGGAGACGCAATGTCAGCGGCGGCAACCTGGCCGGTAACCAAGTAAATGTCGAGTGGGTGAGCCACCGCCAGTGCGGGGTGACTAAACGTCACGCCGCAGGTGGCGAACGACCGCACACGGATGTGCGGGCTGGGGTGACCTACATTGGTCGACGTCTCGCCATGGATGGCTACTCCACCGCTACCTTACTTACGCGATGCACCGAACGTAGTGACTGAAAGATGTTGTCAGCGTTTGCAAAGGCAATAGTCACGAGTGCGTGGTTAATGGGAGGGCATTCCGGACTTCGATACAGAGATGGTTGTGGCATAGGAGGCTGTCGCGAAACTACAGCCTCGCGCGATACAGGGATGTATCGCCATTTCGGTGGATCTTAACCATTGAAATGTAAGGGTTTCGAAAACCACGCTTTTCGGAACCCGTGGTGTTGCTAGTCCAGGACGGACTATTGCAACACCCTCATAGGGATTTGGGGTTAAGTCGGTTGGCTTCGATAGTGGTATTTGGAAACAACCGTCCATGGGTGCAGCGGATCAAGAGCGAGTGCCCAAAGGCACTCGATCCCGCGGAACGACTCGACAGGACGTTGAGGCTGGGTGTGCCTATGAAGTGTCACCGTTTCGCCATGGATGGCAGCTCTGGCGGTACC
>BQJN01000152.1 GCA_021604725.1 Lysobacteraceae bacterium
TACGTTTATGGTCGTAACGACCTGAACCAGGTGACAGAAGGTCTGGTTAACCTGCAGCGCGTTAGCGATGCACTGAGCGACGGTTGTATCACTGGTGCAATCGCTGGTTGTGTACCGTTGAACGTATTCGGTGGCGCCAACATCGGCACCAACTTGGGTGGAACCATCACTCAGCCGATGCTCGACTACATCCTGTTTACTGCTCAGGATGCAGGCGGCAACGATCTGCGCAACTACACCGGTAACATCACCTCTGAGTTGTTTGACCTGCCGGCTGGTCCGGTTGGCTTCGCAGCTGGTTACGAATGGCGTCAAACCACTGGTTTCGACCAGCCGGATGCCATCATCCAAACCGGCCAAACCTCTGGTAACGCGCGTCAGCCGACCGTAGGTAAGTCAAAGGTTAAGGAATTCTACGTGGAAGTCGCGGTTCCGATTCTGTCTGGCATGACTGGTGCTGAGCGTCTTGACCTCAGTATCTCTAGCCGTCGTTCGGACTATGACGCGTTTGGCACGACCACCAACTCTAAAGTTGGTCTGGAATGGCAACCGTTTGGTGACTTGTTGGTACGTGGTACGGTTGCTGAAGGCTTCCGCGCTCCGTCCATCATCGAAGCATTCCGTGGCCAGGGCGATTCGTTCCCGACCATCACCGACCCGTGTAACGGCGGTGCTGCAGCGAACCCGAACCTCCCAGGTTGTGCAGGCGTACCGGCTGGCTACCAGCAGGCTAACCCGCAGATCCGTATCACGGTTGGTTCTAACCCGAACCTGCGTCCGGAAACCTCAGATTCTTACACCTTCGGTTTCATCTACAGCCCAAGCTGGGTTGATGGTCTGGACCTGACGGTTGATCTGTATCAGATCGAGCTGGATAACACCATCACCACGATCGGTGCCAACACGATTCTGCAAGGTTGTGCTTCTTCTCTGGTCTTCTGTAACCTGATTCAACGTGGTCCTGGCGGCCAGGTCCTCGACCTGCTGAACGGCGGCGTGAACGCAGGTTCTGCTAAGGTCAAGGGTGTTGACTTCCTGTTGAGCTACACCTTCCCGGAAACCGACTTTGGTTACTTCAAAGCCGTTTGGGATGGTTCTTACCAGGATGAAAACTCTGTAGTAAGCCTTGGCGTAGACGCTAACGGTAACCTCGCTCCGGTATACACCAACTTCATCGGCACCAACCAGGGTGATTTCGCTCTGGCACGTTGGAAGTCGAACATGGACTTGAACTGGAGCTACGGCGATTGGGATGCTACCTGGGGCATGCGTTACATTCACGGTCAACGTGAAGCCTGTGACGCGCAAAGCTTCGGTGCGTACACCCTGCCGCCGGGCGCTGCCAACGGCACCCCGTACTGTAACCTCGGCCCGGATAACACCGGTGGCACCGACGCGACCCTGCCTGGCGGTGGTCCGGACGGCGTCAACGACTTCCGTAAGCTTGGTTCAGTCACTTACCATGATGTTCAGCTCTCGTATCACGTCTCTGACTGGGATACGCGTTTCACCTTCGGCGTGAACAACATCACGGACAAGGGACCGCCAATGTCACAGACGGCGTTCGCCAACAGCTTTGACTCAACGGTTTACGAAGTACCAGGCCGCTTCCCGTACATTCGGGTAACGACCGACTTCTAAGTCGAAAGTCACTTAGCTGACTATAAGATCCCGCGGTCTTCGGACCGCGGGATTTTTTTTGTCCAAAATTCCTGCACTGTTAGAATGGCGCAATGCTCAATCACCGGCCCGACATAGATCACCTCGCAACTACTCTAGCGGCCAGTGGGCGCGTTCAGGTTCCTGCTATATTGAGCCCCGAATTCGCCGAACAAGTCGAAACATGCTTGCTGCAAGACGTACCATGGCGTTTGGCCATTAGGACCGACGAGCAAACGGGCTCTCGTACATTGGAATACGGCGATATGAACGGACCGCAGCTGGATGCACTAATTCAGCAAGCGCATGAGGGTGCCGATGATGGCTTCTACTTCGCCTACGACAGCTACATGATGATCCGGGCCTATTTAAGTGGCTGGAATCCGGGATTGTTGCTGCACAAGGTTACCGAGCTATTCAACAGTGAAAACTTCCTCTATTTTGCCCATCGCCTAACTGGTGATACATCGATCAACAAAGTTGATGCTCAGGCAACACGTTACCGTCAGGGTCACTTTCTGAGTAAACACGACGATCGAGATGACTCTCAGGGCCGTCGATACGCCTACGTATTGAGCCTAAGCAGACAATGGAAATCAGAATGGGGTGGCCTATTGAGATTCTACGATGAGTCAAAAAAATCGGGGCAAATTGTTCCCGCTTTCAACGTTCTAAACGTTTTTCGAGTGCCCCAGCTACACGACGTATCAATGGTTAAAGCTGAGGCACAGCAGCATAGACTAAGTATCACCGGATGGTTCCTTAACTCATGATGGCGCTGCTGACGATCCAACAGCATTACAAGAATGGCCGATTCCAGCTTGGATTTAATGCCTGCCAACAGGCCGAGAAGACTCAAGCTGAGAACCCCAAACTTTGGACGTTAAAAGGACTTTGCGCACAAGGGCTGGGAGACATGGCCACGGCGAGTGCGGCCTTTGAGCAGGCATTGCAGTTATCTCCGAACGATGACAGCATCCGATATAACCTGGCGGTTGCGAAGCTGCAGCTAGGCGAGACAAACCATGCAAGGTCCTTGTTTGAAACGTTGGCTGCTGTCAGTCAGCAACCTGCAGTTCTTGTCAACCTGGCACTTTGTTACAGCCAGGAAAACGAACACGAACGAGCTCTGCATACGCTGGGACAGATAAACGAAACTGCAGCAAATGATCCTCAGATCATTCTGCAACACGCGTTGATACTTGAACGAGCCGGGCGTTACGATGAAGCAAGGCAACGACTGCTTTCTATCCAGAACAATAACGCCACAACAATCCCAGTTGGGATGTTGATCGCCAGACTAACGCAAAAACTAGAGGGAGCGACCAAAGCGGCAGATTTCCTGGCATCGTACATTGGCGCCGTTGGACCTGACCCAATACTGATAGTGGAGCAGGGGCGCTGTCTCATGGAAAGCGGTCGAAATGATCTGGCGTTATCGTTGTTCAGGCAGACCGTGGACGCAGGAGTAAGCGACGGCCGCGTCCTCAATGGCATGGGGGTCGCTCTCAGTCGATTAAACAGGAAAGCGGAGGCTAAGGAAACCTTCAAGAAGGCTACCGAAGAGAATCCGAATGATCCAAACGTCTTGTTCAATCTTGCTGCTGAACTGTCAAAGGCGACCGACCCCGAAGAACTAAAGCATGCTGCAACACTACTTCATCGAAGCATCCAGCTGCAGGGCAACAACCCTGCCGCTCATGATTGCCTTGCCAAAGTATCGCTTAAATTGGGACAAACAAGCCAGGCCATCGATGCCGCCTCGACCGCGGTAGCAATGGAGCCAACACTCGCGGAAAACCACATCACACTGGCTGAATGCCACTTCGCTTTCGGCAACCACGAGCAAAGCATCGCTGCATTGGACAAGGGAATAAAAGCGGCCGGAGCTCATTCGCAATTGTTGCGACAAGCTGGGATCGCTCGCCTGAGAGCTGGCACTGATCTTGAGCAGGCCGAGAGCTTATTGCAAAAGGCCTACCGGGCCGACCCAAGTGATCAAAGAACGATTGCCCATGTCGCTGTAGCAATGTCAGCGAACGAAAAACAAAAAATTGCAGCCGATTGGATCGGATTGAATCGACACATTTACCCTGTACGTTTCCAGAATGTGGAAGGCTTTGAGGACATTAAGTCATTCAACCAGGCCTTGGCGAATGATATTGTCAATCATAGCTTGATGCGATGGGAACCCGTTGGATTGGCCGCCCGCGGAGGGGGGTTGACTGACGATTTGCTGGCGGATGATACACCCGCCATTCGCGCTTTTTACAAAGCATTGTCACAGGCGATAAGCCAATTGCAACAGCGACTCGTGCCCCACAAGGACGATCCTTTTACGCGATCAATTCCACGTGACTACCGTCTCGAATTATGGGCAACATTGACACAGGAAGGCGGCAACATCGACACCCATATTCATGAGGAATCATGGATTAGCGGGGCCTATTACGTGCAACTTCCCGATTGTGTCGCTAACAGTGAGGATCACCAAGGATGGATCGAATTTGGCCGGCCACACGCTGAAATCGCCATGCCAAAAGGTACACAGCTTCGACTGGAACAACCGGAAGAAGGGACACTGCTGCTTTTTCCATCCTTTTTGTTCCACCGCACGATACCGCACGATAATTCCCAAAGACGAATAAGTATTTCTTTCGACCTCATACCCAACCGGGAAATCGTTCGTTGAATGAATTGTCGAAAGCGGTCGCGCACTACCGTACCGGAGAGTATAGCCAAGCTGCGCGTTTAGCTCGTGCAGCGACCAATGCCCAGCCAAAAGAGGTACGGGCTTGGGAGCTATTAGCCGCGTCCGCATTGCGTATTGGGGAACGCGATACCGCGGTGTCCGCGTTGGAGGTCGTATGTCGTCTCCGTCCCACGGCAAACGCATGGCAACAACTGGGACAATGTTTGATTGATGCGGGACGCGAGGAAGAAGCACTTGGTCCACTACATCAGTGGTTGAGGCTTGAACCCAATCCTCCGCTAGCGGCAGTAAAAAGCCTCGCGAGCATGAATCTGAACCATGAGCGTTACGATCAGTCCAGGACCTTGTGGGAACGCGTATGGCGAGCGGACCCCAGCAGTCCTGACGCACCTGCGGCGCTAAGCTACCTTAGCGAGATATCCAACGACCTGGTCGCCGCCGAGCGCTATGCACAACAGGCATTGGAAATTGACAGTACCAATGCCCTGGCTCGATTGACTACCAGTCAGTTGGCGCTTCGCAGCGGTAATCCAATGGAGGCGATAGAGAGTCTACAAACTCTGTTGCAGGACCCCGCCCTGACCTCGGTGAACCGCTCGCTGGCGCTATACAGGCTTGCTAAAGCCTACGATCAACTCGGAAAGTACAACGCGGCTTGGGACGCGACGGTACAAGCCGGACAAACGCTTTCTGCACAGGTTACGAAAACTCCAAGCACATATTCTCTTTCAGCGATCGCCGAACTACAGGGTCATTTCGAAACCTTCGATTACAAAGTATGGGCAAAGAAGGAAACGAAAAACGACCCAGTATTTCTTGTGGGCTTTCCGCGCTCGGGTACGACGCTAACCGAGCGCATACTGTCCTCGCATACCTCAATAAGCTGCATCGAAGAGAAGGACACGTTGGGTCCCATCTTGCGAAGGTTTGTTAATGGCTCACAGGCCTTAACTTCGCTTAATGATTTGGTCAGTGACGAAATAGACGACTGGAGAGACAAGTACTTTCAGCAGGTAGAAAAGCATGCCGATCGCGCCAAGACCATCGTTGACAAGATGCCGATGGATAGCATTTACCTTGGCCTGATCTACCGGTTTTTCCCTAACGCCAAGATCATTTTCGCGCTACGAGATCCCCGAGATGTGGTCCTCAGTTGTTTTATGCAAAGCTTTGCATTGAACGACGCAATGCGTCACTTTTTGAGTATCGACGATACGACCCGTTACTATGCCGCCAGCATGCGGTTAGCAACAACCTACCTTGACTCGGTGCCATTGAACATTCGTTTGCATCGGTACGAAGACCTGGTCGAAGATACCGAAACGCAAGCCAGAGCACTTTTCGATTTCCTTCAGATGCCATGGCAATCGGAGGTTTTGAGCTATCATTCGCGTAGCAGCGAGAACGTAATCAACACTCCAAGCTACACACAGGTCAGCAAGCCAATTTATAAAGGTGCGCTGGCTCGGTGGAGAAACTATGAACAACAACTCCAGCCCTATTTACACAGGTTGGAGCCTTACATACAGCGGTTTGGCTACGGTGCCGATTGATTTGACTCAGATCAGCCGGCGCCGATTGCTGCAGTCCTAAAATCACCGACTTCCAGGCGCATTACTACAATTCGGGGCATCGCCAAAACATGAACCAGAAAACACCATTTGATGACAACATAGAAGTCCATTTCCCGATTACGGTGATGCAGCGTCAATACCAGGGCGTAGATCAAATGAACCGGAGCCTGGCGTCCCTGGTGTCCGATCTGGAGGAAAAATATCGCGATACCAACAGCAATGCCGTGAATGAAGGCTCCGTCTCAACCCAGGGCGGTTATCAGACATCGACCAAAATGAATCTTTTCACGGTCAACGATCCTGCAATCGCCGCCTTCAAAGAACAGCTGCTATTACCCGCCGTCAATCAGTATTTGAGCAAAGTGTTTGGTGAGGAAAGCAAAACACTCAATCCGTGGCCGGTGGGATGGGCCAATGTGTTACGCGCCGGCGATTGGCAGGGCCCGCACCTGCACCCCACGGAGAAGAACATCATTAGCGGTGTCTACTACGTGCAATTGCCAGGCGAAAAGCAGAAACCAGAGGGTTGGATTGAATTTATCAACCCGCAACTCATCTCGGTAAACCACGGCTTTCCAACCACACGGCGTGTTGAGCCAGTTGAGGGCAAGTTGGTGCTTTTTCCGCCATTTTATATGCATTATGTCCACCCGTTTAAGGGAGATGGCGAGCGTACTATTATCGCATTCGACGTGTTGGCGCAGAAACCCGGGATGCAACTAGTCTTCTAGTTCAGCCTTGCTACAGAAGGCAAGCAACTCTCTTGAGCCAAGTTGAATTTAGCCGGCAACTGGCTCGAGCTTGAAGGCCAAAGTCAAGCGAGGTTGGTAGCAGATACGGCTGGGTGGACGCCCGCAATGAGGGATGCGACCGTCGAACACGACAAGGCGTCCTGGGCGCGGGCTGCAGATAAATTCCGCGTCCTTTTCTTCATTAAAAAACACCGTCTCGCCGCCCCATTCCGGGTCCCACTGTTTGCAAATGTACCAAAGCGCCGTCGTGTCATGTGCTTCCGGAAGGCAATCGGTATGGGTGAACAACATGTCGCCATAGGCCGCATGGTTGCAATACGCACGATAGATACGGTACTTCTCGCCGGGCCTTTCGAATGGCTGCGTGGCGTGCAGAGTCGGCGCGTGCAAGGGCGACTGCATCATGGCTTTGGGATCCAACTCCAAGGCCCAATGTTTGTACTCCGCCGTGTCTGGACGAGCGATTTCACTGCGGGTAAATCGCCCCGTCGAAATGGCATCAAAAATCTGATCAATAAATTCCTTCGGCACCAGATCATCGTAAACACATATTTTCCGCCCGTTGACCGTGCCAGTCCGTGACGGCGAGACTGCTTGTGATGTGTTCATAAGAAGGGGCGCTCTCGAAACCACAGGGTTGCCAGCCATTTCTCACCGGCCGTCACCGGCAAGCTTGCATGCAGTGACCGCGGCTCAAGTTCACCGTTGTTGCTGACGTTGCGAAAGGTGACAGCCACCCCTGGATCCGGATCTACCTTTAGTCCCAGTTCAGGAAATTCTGTTTCTCCGCCCTCACATTTTGCCAAATAACTGAATACGGTGGTTTCGCGCTGACCGAAATTGGCAAGTTCATACCGTGAGTCGGCAGATGCCGGGTTGATGTAATCAAAATGCGGGCGGTACTCTTGCCCACCTCGATAGCGCAATACTGCAAAAGGCTCGGCATGCGAAACGGGGTAGTCGGCCGCCCCGGCCATTCGTTCCTTGATGCGAAACAACACGATGTCTTCCATGTTTGAGTGAAAGTTCATCGAATCGCTGGTACGCAGTGGGCTGCGGACAGCTTTTCCGGTTTGCGGGTGTACAGTCAAAGACGGCTTCAGCCATGGTGCTGACTGAGCAATCAAATAGTCACATTCCACCGGGTTCAGGATATCGATCAATCGCGCCACAGTCGGGTCTTTGCACAAAGACTCTCGTCGAGCGGTGCCCGTTGACGGCCATTGTGGGATAGGGTCCGGGGCCTGACGTTCATTCAGATCCTTGATCGGTGTATCGTCATCATCCTCAAGCCCCAACTCTGCCGCCAATGGGACACAGTAGGTTTG
>BQJN01000153.1 GCA_021604725.1 Lysobacteraceae bacterium
GCCTGGTCGGTGCCAGTCTGGCCTGCGCGCTGGGCAATCGCGACAAGCGTGTGGCGATGATCGAAGCGGTTCCACCACGCGCCACCAACCAACCCAGTTACGATGATAGAACCATCGCACTGGCATCCGGATCGGTGCAGACGCTGAAGGCCCTGAAGGTCTGGCCGGGCCTGGTTGATGGCATCACACCGATTGAGGCCATCCATGTCTCGGATCGCGGCAACTTCGGTTTCGTGCGGCTCAGAGCAGAGGAACTGGTGGACCATCCGCCCGGCGAGCCCCCAGTTTTTGGCGTGGTCGCTGAAGCCAGGCTGATCGGCAGGGCCATTTACGAACAGTTAAACAATCTCGACATCGAACTGCGATGCCCAAACACGGTTCAGGAATTGGTCACGCCGACAGAGGGCGATGCGCTGGCACAACTAACCTTGGACAACGGCGATATCCTGCAGGCAAAGCTGGTGGTGGCCTGCGACGGCGCAAATTCTTCGATGCGCCAAGCCTTGGGCCTGCCTACAGAACGCATCGATTATCAGCAAGTCGCGATTATCGCCAACGTCACACCTGACAAGCCACATCAAAACCAGGCGTTCGAACGACTCACCGATACCGGACCACTGGCCATGCTGCCGCACGTTGGGCGCCGTTGCGGTCTGGTGTGGTCGGTCATGCAGGGCGAAGAAAAAGCGTTGATGGACTGCGATGACGAGGTGTTTCTTGACGCCTTGCAGGAGCGCTTCGGTTACCGTCTGGGCCGCTTTCGCAAGCTGGGGCGGCGCTCCTGTTACCCGCTGGCCGCAGTTTTCGCGCCACAGCAATGGCGTCGCCGCGCCGTCATTATCGGCAATGCAGCACACACCATTCACCCGGTCTCAGCGCAGGGTTTCAATCTGGGCTTGCGCGATGTATCGGCCCTGTCCGCATCAATTATTGAATGTTGGGCGTCAGGTCAAGATCCGGGGCAGGACAAGGTTCTCGATGCCTATGCCATCGCTCGTATCGACGACCACCGCGAAACGTTACGCTACACGGATGGATTGATTCGCTGGTTTGCCCACGACGCGCCGCCAGTCAAGCTGGCGCGAGGCTTGTCGATGTTGGCATTGGACCTGTTGCCCGGCCTGAAACGACGTTTTGCGCAACGCAGGATGGGGCATTGAATACGCGAACGGACATCATTATTGTCGGCGGCGGCATGGTTGGGCTGAGCGCCGGAACGGCACTGATCAAGGCGGGTTTTTCAGTCGTCCTGCTGGACGCGGCTCCGCCGCCACCAGCGTTTGACGCAGGCAATGAGTACACCTTGCGTGTTAGCGCCATCGCCCCCGCAACGGCTCGATTCCTGCAGGCATTAGATGTCTGGCCGGCAATACTCGACACTCGTGCCAAAGCCTACGAGCACATGACAGTCTGGGATGCCGACAGCAGCGGCGAGCTGAACTTCGATCGGCTGGATATTGGTGCTGATGCCCTGGGGCATATCGTTGAAAACGCTCTGATTGCTGATCAGCTTCGGCAGCAATTCGTCGCTTGCGGGGGTGTCTTGAAGCACGACAGCAAGATCGCCGGTATGACACCACGTGAACGTAGCGTCACGGTTGATCTGGACTGCGGCTCCAAATTGCGTGCTGATCTTCTGGTCGGCGCTGACGGCGCCGGATCGACCGTTCGCCAGCTGGCTGCAATTGAGACTAAACAGCACGGCTATCAACAACGTGGGCTGGTCACCATGGTCGAGACCGAGCTAGGTCATGACAATACGGCCTGGCAACGCTTCTTGCCTGGTGGTCCCATTGCCTTCCTACCCTTGTCAGGTCGGCGTTGTTCGATTGTATGGTCACTGCCAGAGGATCGCATTGAAACCATCATGGCACTCGATGACAAAGCGTTGGGTAACGCGCTTACCCAAGCCAGTGATGCGCGGCTCGGCACCATATCCGTGGCAAGCCAACGTGCCGCTTTTCCATTGCAATACCAGGTCGCCGACCGATTCATTGCTGATCGTTGCGTGCTGATCGGCGACGCCGCCCATGTTGTGCACCCTTTGGCTGGGCTTGGCGCGAACCTTGGCTTTGCCGACGCGGCCCTGCTACATGACGTGCTTGTTTCGGCCAAAGAACTGGGCCGCGACATCGCCGAACCGACAACATTGCGCCGCTTTGAGCGTCCACGCCGTTCGGAAGTTGCCATGACGTCTCGTTTTGTCGACCAGATCAACCACCTGTTCCGCGCCCAGCATCCGTTGCTCAGGAATCTGCGCGGCCTTGGGCTATCGCTGACCTCGAACTTGTCACCGCTGCGGGCGTTGTTTGCTGCCCATGCCGCTGGCCTTGCCAGTGACCAACCGACATTGATGCGGCCGCACAGGGTCTAATCTCTGCACGCCAATGACCGAACCACCCGCACCTCAACCCTTTGCCGCACCGTGTCGAGACCTGCACCCCACGGCAGCTTTTGCCTGGCTGGCTTCAGGCTGGAACGACTTCCGAGCCAGTCTCGGTATCAGTCTGGTCTACGGCATCCTGGTTTGGGTGGTTAGCGCGGTAGTCAGTGGCCTGGCATGGTGGCTTGGCAGCTATGTGTTGGTGCTGGCTGTATTGTCGGGCTTCATTTTCATCGCCCCACTTGTTGCCACTGGCTTGTACTCTGTTTGCCGCCAGGTGCGCCGTGGCGAGCATGCGTCACTGCTGCGCTCCTTGAACCGGATGCGCAAAGCTTTGGCGGACGCCATGGTATTTGCGTTGATCCTGATGGTCATTTTTCTGGTCTGGGCACGTTCCGCTTCAATGATCCATATCTTCTTTCCGGCGACCAACGGCAGCGATTGGGCCTCTTTGCTGCCGTTTCTCGCTATCGGCTCAGCGGTCGGTTCTATATTCGCCACTATCACATTCTCGGCAGCAGCCTTCTCTCTGCCCATGATCGTCGATCGCGATTGCGACATGGTTTCGGCTTGCGTGAGCAGTATCAACGCCGTATTGCGAAACAAGCTGGCAATGATGGTGTGGGCGTCTGTCATCGTGGCACTAACGGCTGTTGGCTTCGCCACCGCGGGGTTTGGACTGATCATTATCGTGCCCTTGCTCGCCTACGCTACATATCACGCCTACTTTGAAACCATTGATGCCAGGCAGTGGCCGGAATCGCCCCAGTAACAGCTGCACATTTCGATCACGCTGTAACTGTGCACCTATCATTTCTATTTTTTTGTATCTGTTAAGCGCAACACTTTCGGCGCAGGCTATTAGACATTGTTCAATCCTGGAGATCGACGATGGCCCTGCGAGCAAGCGACATTCCACAGCCAGCGCCCGAGACTGGCTTCGATCCAGATGACTGGAAGGCATTCTCAAGTCTATTGCACCGTGCCGTTGACGACATGGTTGACTACATTTCTACGGTTGCTGATCGACCAGCCTGGCAGCCCATACCAGAACAAACCAAAGCGCTGTTTGAAACCCCCTTGCCCGAAACCGGCATAGGGCTGGACCGCACA
This sequence comes from Lysobacteraceae bacterium, assembly GCA_021604725.1. Classification (GTDB taxonomy): domain Bacteria; phylum Pseudomonadota; class Gammaproteobacteria; order Xanthomonadales; family BQJN01; genus BQJN01. Next base: position 3,497 of record BQJN01000153.1, read on the forward strand.
TACGAACACGCGCTGCAGAATGTAACCCCGTACCCGACTGGCAACATCCACCCGCGATTCTGGAGCTGGGTAGGCGGCACTGGGACGCCCCATGGCATCGTTGCCGACTTGATGATCTCCACCATGAATGCTGCGGGTCTAGGCTTTGATGAGGCCGCCACGACGTACGTCGAGTTGCAACTGCTCAATTGGCTGAAGTCGATGTTTGACTGGCCAGAGACCGCATCAGGCCTCCTGGTCAGCGGTGGCTCCATGGCTAATCTGGTCGGTCTGGCTGTTGCCCGAAATGCGATGGCGGATTTTGATGTACGCAACGTTGGCCTCGGTCATCAACGCGCCAGCAAGCTGCGATTCTACGCATCAACCGAAACCCACTCGTCGGTGCGCAAGGCGCTGGAACTGCTGGGCCTGGGTGCCAATGCATTGACTCTGATTGATATCAAGGCCGACCATTCAGTAGATATACGCCTGCTGCGTCAGCGTATTGAAAGCGACCGCGCAAAAGGCCTGCTGCCGATCGCCATAGTTGCCAATGCCGGTACGGTCAACACCGGTGCCATCGACCCGTTGGATGCAATTGCCGACCTGTGCGCGGAACAGAACCTTTGGTTGCACGTGGACGGCGCATTTGGCGCCATGGCCTACATCTCCGAATTGGCCAGCCATCAAGTTCGCGGTTTGCAACGAGCCGACTCGCTGGCCTTCGACCTGCACAAGTGGATGTACCAGCAATACGATATCGGCTGCGTGCTGATTCGCGATCAGGCTCAGCATCGAGAAACATTCAACATCACCCCGGCCTACCTGAAAAAACTTGGTACCGGACTGGCCTCTGGGCCCACCGACTTTTCCGCACTGGGCGTTCAACTATCTCGATCCGCCCGCGCCTTGCGTGCCTGGATGACCATTCAGTCCGAGGGTATCGGCAAGTTCCGACGCCTGGTTGACCAGAACATCTTGCAAGCTCGCTACCTGTCTCAACGCGTCGTCGCAGAGCCCCAACTGGAACTGGCCGCGCCGACTATCCTGAACATCGTCAATTTTCGTTATCGTGCCGATGGCGATGATGCTTCCAGCGACCAGCTAAACCAGTACATTCTTGAGCAACTGCATGAGCGCGGCATCGCAACACCCTCATCAACGGTACTCAACGATCGCTTCTGCATTCGCGTAGCGATCTGTAACCACCGTAGCCGTCGAGCAGACTTCGACGCGCTGATCGATGGTGTGTTGGCATTGGGCCAGGAGTTTGAGTCACCCAGCACCTTGCCAAACGGTTCATCCTGACCACTGATGTTGGTGTTGCCGCCGATCCGTAGCGACTCGGCGGCAACACCAAGGAGGCGAATTCCAAAGCCGTCGATTTCTTGTCATAATGCGTGCAGGCCGCAAGGGTGCGGTCTCTAAATAAAACCAAACAATCGCAAAAAAGGACTTGCCATGGAACGCATTGGTCTCGTTTTAGTCACGCTGCTGGCCTTCGTTAGCGCCAGCCACGCACAATCCAACCCCATACCATTCGCGGATTTCGCTCGCCCATCTGAGTTCAGTGAAGTCAAGATCTCCCCCGGCGGCGAGTATCTGGCGGTCGTATCTGAATATGAAGGCCGCGCTGTCGTTAGCGTACGAAGCACCAGCGATATGCAACTGCTCAATCTGGTCAGAGCATCCGATCGCCAACGCATCGGCTGGTTCGGCTGGGTCAGCGACGATCGGCTGGTGGTCAGCCCAACGCTGAACCTCGGCTGGTACGAGGCATCGGTATTAACCGGAGAGCTGATCGCCTTTGATGCCGAAGGCGGCAACCACGATCTGATTTTCGGCTACCGCGCTGGGCAGCAACAGGTGGGTTCCAAGATCAAGAAAGAGCAACCCGACGAGGCCTACCCCACCATCCTTGACCCGTTGTGGGACCGCAAAAAGGAAATCCTGGTGATGACCCATCCGTGGGAAAGCAGTGGGCGCAGTCACCCACAAGCGTTTCGCCTCAACGTCTATACCGGACGCAAGTTTCCTGCTGGGACCAGCCCGATTGAAAACCCGTGGAGTCGCTTATGGCTGGATCAGGAAAAGTCCTTGGTTCTCGCCGCGGGTCATGACGAGGACGGTGACTACAAAGTCTTCCATCGACGACAGGGCGATTGGCAGCTGGTCACCAAGTACCCGGATCACCTGGGCGGCATCAAACCGGTTGGCCTCGCCCCAGATGGTCGCGCCTACATTGTTGACGGCAGTACCGAGCAAACCCAAGGGCTGGCCTTGCTGGATCTTGAAAGTGGCGAGACCGAGCTGCTGTATCGGCATCCAACGGTGGATGTAGAAGCTTTCGAAAGTGTGCTCTTTTCGGCTCGCGACCGCCGCTGGATATGGAACAAGGAACACACTGAATTATTGGGCGTTGAAACCATGCCAGGACGCCCGGAAACACATTGGCTCAACCCCTCACACCCGGAAGCGCGACTGCGGCGTTCCTTGTCGGCGGCGTTTCCCGACGACAATGTCAGCGTATCGAGCCAAACACGCGATGGCAGCAAGTCGGTAGTCTACGTTCGCAGCGATCGCAACAGCGGCGATTACTACTTGTTTGATAGCGAGGCAAAATCTGTGAACTTTCTGGTGTCAGCCAGATCATGGCTCGACCCAGAGTCTATGGCCGCGATGGAGCCGATTGAGGTGACGGCGCGAGATGGCACCGCACTGCATGGCTATTTGACTCGACCTGTCGGAGCCGATGAAGCAACACCGATGGTGGTATTGGTGCATGGCGGCCCCACCGCAAGAGACCGCTGGGGCTTCGATTCCGAGGTTCAGATGTTGGCCAACAACGGTTACGCAGTGCTGCAGATCAACTTCCGCGGCTCAAGTGGCTATGGACCAGCATTCATGGCGGCAGGCTACGGACAATGGGGCGAACTTACGCAGGATGACATTACTGACGCCACGCGCTGGGCCATCGAGCAAGGCTATGCCGATGCCGATCGTATCTGTATTTCGGGAGCCAGCTTCGGTGCCTATTCGGCGCTTATGGGCGTCGTTCGTGAGCCAGACCTCTACCGCTGTGCGATCGGCGTCGCCGGTGTCTACGATTTAGAGTGGATGCATACGCGCGGTGATGTGCAACGGACGTGGCGATTCAAGGATTATCTGGCCAACGCCATAGGCACCGACCAGGCTGACCTGCAAGCCCGGTCGCCGGTCAACCTGGCCGAGCACATCAAGGTTCCGGTCTTCCTGGCCCATGGCGGGCAAGATGAACGGGCTCCACCAAGCCATGCGCAGGCCATGAAAAAGGCTTTGGAAACAACGGGCAAGCAGGTCAAGTGGTTGTATTACTCGACCGAAGGCCATGGCTTTGCCGAACCCGACCACCGTGCGCAGTTGTATCAACAGATGGTGGAGTTTCTAAACGCCCACACGGCATCCAAAGCGCTCGCTAGCGCCGAGACCGAGCCACCAGCCAAACAATAAGCGGTGCACCAATCCCGGCGGTAATTACGCCGACCGGGATTTCGCGACCGTCAACTACGGTCCTGGCGACCGTGTCGCAAACGACCAGAAAACCCGCCCCTGCTACCGCCGACAATGGCAAAAGCAGGCGGCGACTGGCGCCAATCGACAAGCGCACCAGGTGAGGGACAATCAAGCCGATGAAGGCGATCGGACCGCACAATGCAACACAGGCACCAACACCGAGCGAACCTGCAGCCAAACTCAAGGCCCGAACACGACGCACGGGCACACCCTGCGTGAACGCAGACTCCTCACCAGAAAGCAAGGCCTGCAGCGCCCGCCGTTGACTCAACAACACACCGATGACGATAACTGCCACCGGGGCCAACCACAGCACCCGCTGGTAGCCGACCTGACCGAGGTGGCCCAAAGACCAACGCACGGCCTGAAAGGTCGCGGCGATATCGGCAGAAAACTGCAAGCCAGAAGCCAGTGCGCTGGCCGCCAGCGAGATGGCAATACCGGCCAGCAACACATCCTCGATTCGTGCCCGCCCACTGGCCGCGATCGCCGTGACCAACAAGGTAACGGCTAAAGCGCCAGCAAAAGCGAACACTACAGTCAGTGGCAATATCAGGTGTTCGGGAGAGATTAATACCACCGCCACCAGCGCGCCCAGCGCGGCGCCGGCGGTGGTACCAACGGTACTGGGCGTGGCCAGTGGGTTGTGGAAAATGGTCTGGTACACCGCGCCCGCGAGGCCCAATACCGCGCCGACCAGGGAAGCCATTACCACCCGCGGCACCCGCAGCTGCCAGAAAATAAATCCGCTGTGATCCTCAGCCAGCGACAGGCCAATAAACGGAGCTGCCACGATCACCACAATGACCACGACCGAAAGCAGGATGACGCGAATCATTCGACGCGGTGTCCCCCGGCCAGAAATAACTTGCGCTCTCCGAACTCCACGGCATGCCACTCAATGCCATACAACTCACTCAATTCGTTGGCCAGGCGTTCTGAGTCAT